>NZ_JBIVMY010000046.1:0-40652 GCF_044753325.1 Pseudomonas sp. NPDC088414
AGAAACTGACCGCTATCGTTCCTGTGCACTTCATCAACGAAGCTGCTCCAGTGAAGAAAGGCGGCGAAATCTCGCACGTTGTTGCCGAGATCGAAGTTTCCTGCCTGCCAAAAGACCTGCCTGAGTTCATCGAAGTCGACCTGGCTAACGCTGAAATCGGCACCATCGTTCACCTGTCGGACCTCAAAGCTCCTAAAGGTGTCGAGTTCGTTGCTCTGGCACACGGCGATGACAAGGCAGTAGCCAACGTCCACGCTCCACGTGTTGCACCAGAAGCTACCGAAGAAGGCGCAGCAGAGTAATTTCACTCTGTTCGTCGGAGTGAGTGAAACATCGCGGACTGGAACGTAGCGAGAAAGCGGGCGGGAACGCGGAGTTTACATTCATGGTAAATGAGCAATTTTCGTCCACTTTCGCCGCCTTCACTGATCGCGGCGATGTTAACCACCACTCCAAGGAAGGGCCCCTATCGTGACTGCCATCAAACTGATCGTTGGCCTGGGTAATCCAGGCGCTGAATACGAACAGACCCGGCATAACGCAGGGGCCCTTTTTGTTGAGCGCATCGCTGCCACGCAAGGTGTGAACCTTGTGGCCGATCGCAAATATTTCGGCCTGACCGGGCGCTACTCGCATCAGGGTCAGGATGTTCGTCTGCTGATTCCCACCACCTACATGAACCGCAGCGGCCAGGCCGTGGCGGCACTCGCCGGTTTCTTCCGCATCAAGCCTGAAGAAATCCTGGTGGCGCACGACGAACTCGACCTGCCTCCGGGCGTCGCCAAGCTCAAGCAGGGCGGCGGCCATGGCGGTCACAACGGGTTGCGCGACATCATTGCGCAACTGGGCAATCAGAATACTTTCTACCGCCTGCGGCTTGGCATCGGCCACCCGGGCGTCGCCAGTATGGTTTCAAATTTCGTCCTGGGTCGTGCGCCACGCTGCGAACAGGAAAAACTCGATGCCAGCATCGACTTTGCCCTCGGCGTGCTGCCGGATCCGGAATCCTCGCCGGTGAATGGAACCGCGCGATGAAAAACCTGCACAGCCAGAAGGCCTGACACTAATCCGAGGGGAAACACCATGGGATTCAATTGCGGCATCGTCGGCCTGCCTAACGTCGGCAAGTCCACCCTGTTCAACGCCCTGACCAAATCCGGTATCGCGGCCGAGAACTTCCCCTTCTGCACCATCGAGCCGAACAGCGGCATCGTGCCGATGCCGGATCCACGTCTGGAAGCCCTGGCGGCCATCGTCAATCCCAAGCGCATCCTGCCGACCACCATGGAATTCGTCGACATTGCTGGCCTGGTGGCCGGCGCCTCGAAAGGTGAAGGTCTGGGCAACAAGTTCCTGGCCAACATCCGCGAAACCGACGCGATCGCTCACGTGGTGCGCTGCTTCGAAGACGACAACGTGATTCACGTTTCCAACAGCGTCGACCCCAAGCGCGACATCGAAATCATCGACCTGGAACTGATCTTCGCCGACCTCGACAGCTGCGAGAAGCAACTGCAGAAAGTCGCACGCAACGCCAAGGGCGGTGACAAGGACGCAGTCGTTCAGAAAGCTCTGCTTGAGCAACTGATCGCGCACTTCACCGAAGCCAAGCCTGCGCGCAGCCTGATGAAGAACATGAGCGCGGACGAGAAGGCCGTCATCAAGGGCTTCCACCTGCTGACCACCAAACCGGTCATGTACATCGCCAACGTCGCTGAAGACGGTTTCGAGAACAACCCGCACCTGGACGTGGTCAAGGCCATCGCCGAAGAAGAAGGCGCCATGGTGGTTCCGGTGTGCAACAAGATCGAAGCGGAAATCGCCGAGCTGGATGACGGCGAAGAGAAGGACATGTTCCTCGAGGCCCTGGGCCTGGAAGAGCCTGGCCTGAACCGCGTGATCCGCGCCGGTTACGAAATGCTCCACCTGCAGACCTACTTCACCGCCGGTGTCGAA
The DNA here is from genome assembly GCF_044753325.1 of Pseudomonas sp. NPDC088414. Classification (NCBI taxonomy): domain Bacteria; kingdom Pseudomonadati; phylum Pseudomonadota; class Gammaproteobacteria; order Pseudomonadales; family Pseudomonadaceae; genus Pseudomonas; species Pseudomonas sp. NPDC088414. The sequence continues at coordinate 1,957 of NZ_JBIVMY010000046.1, forward strand.
GAAGTCCGCGCCTGGACCGTCAAAGTCGGTGCCACCGCACCACAAGCTGCTGGCGTGATCCACACCGACTTCGAAAAAGGCTTCATCCGCGCCGAAGTCATCGCCTACAACGACTTCATCCAGTACAAGGGCGAAGCCGGTACCAAGGAAGCCGGTAAATGGCGCCTGGAAGGCAAGGAATACATCGTCAAGGACGGCGACGTGATGCACTTCCGCTTCAACGTCTAAGCGTTACGCCCAAGAAAAAGCCGCGTTTGATACGCGGCTTTTTTGTGCCTGAAATTTATCGACCAACACATTCCCCTGTAGGAGTGAGCCTGCTCGCGATGGCGGTGTGTCAGTTGACGTAACTTAATCTGACACACCACCATCGCGAGCAGGCTCACTCCTACAGTTTAAACGGTGGGGGTCAGGCCTTTTTGGTGCGCGGCAGGAAGATCGCCAGCACGCCAAACAACGGCAAAAACGAACACAGGAAGTACACGTACTCAATCCCGTGTATATCCGCCAGATGCCCCAGCAACGCCGCACCAATCCCGCCGAAACCAAACATCAAGCCGAAGAACACCCCGGCAATCATCCCGACGTTACCCGGCACCAGCTCCTGCGCATACACCACAATCGCCGAGAACGCCGAGGCGAGAATGAAGCCGATCACCACACTGAGGACAGTGGTCCAGAACAGATCGACGTGCGGCATCAGCAAGGTGAACGGCGCCACGCCAAGGATCGAGAACCAGATCACCGCCTTACGCCCGATCTTGTCGCCGATCGGCCCGCCGAAGAACGTCCCCGCCGCCACCGCACCGAGAAACAGGAACAGATGCAGTTGCGAGCTGGCCACCGACAGGTCGAATTTCTCGATCAGGTAGAAGGTGAAATAGCTGGTGAGGCTGGCCATGTAGAAATACTTGGAGAACACCAGCAGGCCGAGCACCACCAGCGCACTGATCACCCTGCCCTTCGACAATCCGTGAGTCGCCGCTTGGCCAGCCTTGAGCTTGAACAGGTTGAGGTGATGGGCATACCAGCGGCTGATGCGATACAGCACGAACAACGCAAACACCGCGAACAATCCAAACCACGCCACGTTGCCCTGACCGAACGGAATGATGATCGCCGCCGCCAGCAACGGGCCGAACGCGGAACCGGCGTTACCACCGACCTGGAAGGTCGATTGCGCCAGACCAAAGCGTCCACCGGAGGCCAGCCGGGCAATCCGCGAAGCCTCGGGGTGGAACGTCGAGGAACCGATCCCGATCAGCGCCGCCGCCAGCAGAATCAATGGAAAACTGCCGACCACCGACATCATCACGATGCCAATCAGCGTGCAGATCGAACCTGCCGGCAACAGCCACGGTTTCGGATGGCGGTCAGTGTGATAACCGACCCACGGCTGCAGCAGCGATGCTGTCAGTTGAAAGGTCAGGGTAATCAAACCGACTTGGGTGAAGCTCAAACCATAGTTGGCCTTGAGCATCGGATAGATCGACGGCAGCACTGACTGAATCAGGTCGTTGATCAAATGCGCCAGCGCCACCGCGCCGATGATACGCATCACCAACGGGCTGCTTTGGGGAGGAGCGGACGCCGAGGCAGCGGCGGTCTGAGCGTTGCTGATAGCCATGAAAGTTTCCGTACAGCAGATGGGTGCACGCAGGCAGGTGCGCCAATGTGCCATTTTTCGGTGCGCCAGCGCCATCCCCTTAGCCAGCTAACTAACCAACCGAACGCCCTAGTCCTGTAGGAGCTGCCGAAGGCTCGGGCCGCGATCGGACGATCTTTTGATTTTGTTTTTAAAGGGCAAGATCAAAAGATCGCAGCCTGCGGCAGCTCCTACAGGGAGAAGGGTGATAGCGCAACGCCATGGTCTGAATCTTGCCTTGCTTCTCTCCTCGAACGCGGCCGCCTTACAAAGGCAGCCGAGAATGGGAAGTTTCGCTACAGAGCCGGCCTACAGAGCGGGCGAGAGTGAACTTTCGAGGCCTTTTAGCAGGGCACGACATCGAGGTCGCACGACCGCGATGCACGCCATCGGTGCGTGGTGTCCAGAGGAGTCATGAGGCATGCAGGCTTTCTTGTCACCGGGGATCAAATTGCTGGGGCGGTTTGGCTTCGCACGTAAATTCCAGCTGTTGTTTCTGCTGTTCATTCTGCCGTTGGCCGGCAGCCTGTTGATGATCGGCCAGGACTATCGCGACAGGCTCAATCTGATTTCCGGCGAACGCGCCGGGGTGCGGCAGTTGCTCAGCCTCGATGCGCTGGACAACCTGCTCGCCGCCCAGCGTGACCGCGCCGCCCGTTGGCGCGCCACCGAAACCAATCGCCAGCCGACCCCGGCGACCCTCGCCGCCATGGCTGCATTTGACGCCGTGCAACCGGCCGTCCAGCAAGCCACCAGCGATTTGGGCAACGCCCTGAACAAGGAAGGCGCCGAAGGCGAAACCCTCGCCCGCTATCAAGCCCTGCAAACCAGGCTCGGCGGTCTGGATTCGAAAAGCCTGAGCAGCGTCGGCTGGTGGCCGGACGGTTACGATCGCTTCACCAACGCCCTCAGCGCCCTGCAAGCCTTGCGCGAGCAGATCGTCATGGACAACCGCCTGACCCTCGCGCCGTGGCTGGAAACCTATCTGCTGACACAGATCTCCACGCAGCACGCGCCGGACCTGATCGAGCGCGTAGGTCGTCTGGCGGCGGTCGGCCAGGCTTCGGTGGTCTCGGGACAATTCACCCTGCAAAGCCGCTTGCAGCTGCGCGACCTGCGCGGCCGCATCGGCGACGCCCGCGAGCAGCTTGTCAAAACCGCCGGCCTGCTCGAAGCGCGCCTGCCGAGCGATCTGCAAACCTGGGCCGGTCAGTACCACGACAGTCTCAAGCGTCTCGACGCTGGGCTGAAAGTGCTGGATGACGGCGTGTTCGGCGGCAGCATTAGCCTCAAACCGGAAGACTTCGAACGCAGCCTCGACGCCCTGCTGGGCGACCTCGCCTCGTTGCGCCAGCAATCGCTGCTGTCGCTGGATCAGCGTCTGGATGCCTACCACGCTTCGGCGATTCGCCAGTTCATCGTGGTCGCCGCCGTGTTCGGTTGTCTGCTGCTGGCGGCGCTGTATCTGTTCGTCTGCCTGCAAGCCTCGATCCGCCGCAGCGCCAGCGGCATCACCCTGCTCGCCGAAGCCCTGCGCGACGGCAATCTCAGTCTGCAAGTGCCGGTGGTGGGCCGCGATGAGCTGGCGGCGATCAGCACCGCGCTCAACGTCGCCGTGGTGCAACTGCGCGCGAGCATGCTCGGGGTCGATCACGAAACCTCGCAACTAAGTCACGCTGTGCGCAGCCTCAACGATCATTCCAGCGGCGCGCTCAGCGAAGTCGAAGCGCAGCAATTGCAGATCAGCCAGATCGCCGCCGCTGCCACGCAACTGGCCGCCACTTCGCAAGGTGTGGCGCAGAGTTGCGAACAGGCTTCCGGCAGCGCGCAGCACACGCGGCGCATCGCCGCCGACAGCAGTCGCGACAGCCAGCGCACCACGGCGAGCATTCAACAGCTTAATCAACGCCTGAACGACACCGCCGCCGCGCTCGGTCGAGTCAGCGAGCAAGGCCAGCAGATTCAACTGGTGGTCGACACCATTCGTGGCGTCGCCGAGCAGACCAACCTGCTCGCGCTCAACGCTGCGATCGAGGCGGCACGCGCCGGCGAACAGGGACGCGGGTTTGCCGTGGTCGCCGACGAGGTGCGCAGCCTGTCGCAACGCACTCAGTCATCGACCGCGCAGATCGCCGGCACGGTCGATAGCCTGCGCGCCACGGTCAACGAGGCGGTGAGCCTGATGGAAGCCGCCTGCGGCCAGGCGCAATCGGATGCCGCAGCCGTGACCGGTCTTGGTGAACGCCTCGGCGAAATCGCCAGCGCCGTACAAAGTGTCACCGACACCCTCGCGCAAATCGCAACCGCCGTGGAAGAACAGGCGAGCACCGCCGATGAGGTCAGCGGCAATATTCAGCAGGTCGATCAGGCCGCTGTGCGCTTGCTGGAAGGCGCCCGCGCAGTGAATCTGGCGGCGGACACCTTGAGCCAGGGCAGCAAAGCCCTGAGCGATAACACCGCTCGCTTCCGCCTCAGTTGATCCGCGCTTCGGGGAAGTCCGCTTCCAGCTCGGTCTTCAGCCACTGAATAAACCACGCCGCATCCGCCGACAGTTCGGCGGACGGCGTGAGCACCCGATAGCTTTCCAGCTTCACCTGCGCGTCCACCGCGCGCACCAGTTTGCCGGACTTGAGTTCCTCGCGAACCAGCACTTCGTTGGCCAAGGCAATGCCCTGCCCGCTCTCGGCCACCGACAGTGCGTGATCGTTGTTGACGTAAAGCATGTCGGAATTGAGGTGAATATCCAGCTCGTGGGCGGCGAACCACAGGTTCCACCATTCGCCGTCATCGACGTGGATCAGCTCATGCCGAACCAGATCCGCCGGGCCGGTCACAGGCCCGATACTGGCGAGATATTGCGGGGTACAGATTGGAAACACGCGCGGGCAGATCAGCGCTTCACGGGAATCGGCGTATTGCCCGTCGAGGCCGTAGACGATGCCCAGATCAGCGCTCTTGCCGTCGACTTCGGTGAAGGTCGAGTTCGGTTCGATGGCGAACTTCAAACCCGGGCGCAAATGGCGCATTGCTTCGATGCGCGGCATCAGCCAGCGCTTGGCAAACCCCGGCACCACCATGATCCGCAACCAGCGCTCGGCATCCTTGGGCTGCGCCTCTTTGCCGGCCTCGATGATCAACTGCAACGCGGCGCTGATCTTGCGGTGGTACTTCTCCCCCGCCGGCGTCAGGTTGACTCCGCGCGAAGTGCGCTCGAACAACTGAATGCCCAGCCACTCCTCCAGAAGCTTCACATGCCGACCAATCGCCGGCTGGGTCACGTGCAGGGCTTTCGAGGCCTCGACATAGCTTCCCAGACGCGCGGCGGCATCGAACGCACGCACCGCGTTGAGCGGCGGCAAACGGTGGTCGGGCATGATTCCTGGCACCTTTGGCTGTTAAATTAACTAACACCTGCCATGTTTAAATTGAAGTGTCGCCCCGCGCAACCCCTGGCTGATAATCGAGCCACAGCAGAACAAAAAAACAGCTGGTTTCACCCCGTACGCAATCTCGATCCTGCCCAGAAAAATAATATCCATGGCCCGACGACGTCGCTGATTCGCAGCGCAATCGCAGGCGATGGGGGAATCGGAGGTAACGCATGAATGCCCTGCATTCGCTGCAAACACTGGCGGTGTCGATCCGCTCGGTGCGCAAGGTTTACGGTGACCCGAACACCGGTCCGGTGGCGTTGAAAAACATCGACCTGGACATTCGCGACAACGAATTCTTCACCCTGCTCGGCCCTTCCGGCTGCGGCAAGACCACCCTGCTGCGGATGATCGCCGGCTTCGAGTTTCCCACCGAAGGCGAGATTCTGCTGTACGGCGAAAACATCGCTGATCGCCCGCCGTTCCAGCGCCCGGTCAACACAGTGTTTCAGCATTACGCATTGTTCCCGCACATGACCATCGCCGAGAACCTGGCCTTCGGCCTCGAATCGCATCCAATGGGCAAGGTGCTGAACAAAGCGCAAATCGCCGAGCGCGTGCGCGAGATGCTCGCGCTGGTGCAGATGGAACGCTTCGCCAATCGCAAACCGGCGCAGCTGTCCGGCGGCCAGCAACAACGTGTGGCGCTGGCCCGTGCGTTGGCACCGCACCCGAAAGTCCTGCTGCTGGATGAGCCACTGTCGGCCCTCGATCTGAAGCTGCGCCAGGCCATGCGCGAAGAGCTGAAAACCATTCAGGCCAAGACCGGCATCACCTTCATCTTCGTCACCCACGATCAGGAAGAAGCGCTGACCATGTCCGACCGCATCGCCGTGTTGTCCGAAGGCGAAGTGCAGCAGGTCGGCCGCCCGGAAGACATCTACGAACGCCCGCGCAATCGCTTCGTGGCCGACTTCATTGGCGAAAGCAATTTCATCCAGAGCACGGTGACGAAGATCGAGGATGGCCAAGCCTGGTTCGCCGGGCCGGCCGGGCATCCGTTGCCGGCGCAATCGTGCAGCGACGTGGCGATCGGCGCCAGCGTGACCTTGTCGGTGCGCCCCGAGCGCCTGCATCTGGTGCCCGCCGCGACCGAAGCCGCGCTGCCGTGCCGGATCGAAGCGCAGATCTATCTGGGCACCGATCTGCAATATCAGGTCAGCCTCAGCGACGGTTCGCGTCTCACCGTGCGCACGCCCAACTGCGTCGACCAAAGCCTGCGCTTTGCCGTCGGCAGTCAGGCCGGTCTGTTGTTCGACCGCGGAAGCGCCAGCGTCCTGCACGATTGAGCCCGAGGAGTTGCCATGCACGCCTTACCGATTGCCAACACGCTGGAACGCCGCAAGGCTTTCCAGAGCTTCCTCGGAGTCAGCCCGGCACTGCTCGCCATTGGCCTGTTTCTGCTGGTGCCGATCCTGATCGTCATCGGCTATTCGCTGATGGAAGCCAACCCCTACGGCGGGGTCAACAAAGTCTTCAGCACCGATGCGTACACCTCGTTGCTGTTCGAACGGCAAATGGACGACAGCCTCGCGTTCGCCGACTCCTACCTGATCATCGCCCTGCGCTCGATCGGTATCGCCGGCCTGACCACAATCATCACCCTGCTGATCGGGTTCCCGGTGGCGGTGTGGCTGGCCATGCAGCCGGCGCACCGGCGTGGCTTGCTGATCTTTCTGATCACCGTGCCGTTCTGGGCCAACCTGCTGATCCGCACCTACGCGTGGATTCTGCTGCTGCGCAACACCGGGGTGATCAACAACAGCCTGATGGGCATGGGTGTGATCCATGAGCCGTTGCAGTTGTTGTACACCGACGGCGCGGTGCTGCTGGGGCTGGTTTATACCTATGCGCCGTTCGTGGTGTTGCCGATCTACGCGACGCTGGAAAAGATGGATATCCGTCTGCTCGAAGCCGCTCAGGATCTGTATGCCGGCCGCGGGCGCACTTTGCGCAAAGTGGTGTTGCCGATCGCCAGACCGGGAATTCTCGCCGGCGCCATCCTCACGTTCGTACCGTGCCTGGGCGCGATGATCGCCCCGGAACTGCTCGGCGGCGGCACGCGGATGATGCTTGGCAACCTGATCTTCCGGCAGTTCAGCGATGCGCGTAACTGGCCGTTCGGCGCCGCGCTGTCGCTGGTGCTGATGGCCGCGGTGATGCTGGTACTGACCGCATATGCCCTGCGCGCCGAGCGCCAGCGCATCGCCAAGGGAGGTGCGTGATGCTCGGATTATTCAAACGCAAAGGGCTGGGCGTGCAGGACTTCCCCGGCTTCGGCGGCTTCAGTTTCCTGTTCTATTTGTACCTGTATGCGCCAATCGTGGTGCTGGTGGTGTTCTCGTTCAACGCCAACCAGTCGGCGACGGTGTGGACCGGCTTCAGCCTCGATTGGTACCGCGCCGCGTTCGCCAATCAGGCCCTGCGCCAGGCCGCCGGCAACAGCCTGTTGATCGCGGTCTGCGCGAGCATGATCGCCACGGCGATTGCCACCCTCGCCGCCCTCGGCACCTCACGCGGCGCCAAGTTCAAGGGCCTGCAATTGTCGATGGGCGCGATCATGTTGCCGCTGGTGCTGCCGGAAATCGTCGTCGGAGTGGCGACGCTGGCGCTGTTCTCCACCATCGGCCTGTCGCTGGGTTACGGCAACCTGATCATCGCCCATACGGTGTTCTGCATTCCGTTCGCCTACCTGCCGATCCGCGCTCGCTTGAACGACATGGACCTGTCACTGGAACAAGCCTCGGCCGACCTCTACGCCGGCCCGTGGCGGACCTTTCGCAAAGTGACCTTGCCGCTGCTGATGCCGGGGATTTTTTCCGGGCTGATGCTGGCCTTCATCGTCTCGCTGGATAACTTCGTGATCTCGATGATGGTCTCCCAGGCCGGTACCACGACGTTGCCGATCTTTATCTTCGGCCTGCTGCGCATGGGCGTGACACCCGACGTCAACGCCGTGTCGACCCTGATCCTGGGCGTCTCGGTGCTGTTTGTGAGCCTCTCTTACCTGCTGGGCAAAAAGAACGCCTGAACCTTCCAAGAACCGTGGGGAAATAGCATGAGCAAGTGGATGAAAAGCGTCGGCACTGCGTTGTTCCTGACTGTGCCGCTGGCGATGACCGGCAGCGTTCAGGCTGCGGAAAAACTCAACGTGGTGAGCTGGAGCGGCTACTTCTCGCCGGAGATTCTCGCCAAGTTCCAGAAGCAGACCGGCATCGAAGTTACCGTCGACTCCTACGACTCCAACGAGACCCTGCTGGCGAAACTGAAACAGGGTGGCGCCGGGTATGACGTGGCGATTCCGTCGCACCAGTTCATTCCGATCCTGATCAAGGAAAACCTGCTGGAGCGTTTCGATCCGGTCAAGGAGCCGTACTACGCCAGCGTTGTGGACAACCTGAAAAAACCGAGCTGGGACCCGGAAGGCGCCTATTCGGTGCCGTTCATCTGGGGCACCACCAGCGTGGTCCTCGACAGTGCGCGCTACAACGGCCCGGCCGACAGCTACAAGGTTTTGTACGAGCCGCCAGCCGAGCTGCAGGGGCGGATCAACATGTTCGATTCGGTCAGCGACATGGTCGACATGGCGAGCCTGTACCTGAACATTCCGCTGTGCAGCGAAGACCCGAAACAGATGCAGCAGATCCTCACGCTGCTCAAGGCGCAGAAGCCATTCGTGAAGACCTACAGCTCCAAGGCCGGCTCGATCCGCGAGAACCTCGCCTCGGGTGAAATCGACATGTCGATGTTCTGGGGCGGCTCGTCGATGCGCGCCCGCGAAATGAAACCTAGCCTGAAATACCTGTACCCGAAAGAAGGCGTGCTGGCCTGGGTCGACAACATGGTCATCCCCACCGGCAGCAAGAATCCGGCGAATGCCAAGGCGTTCATTGCGTTCCTCAGCCAGCCGGAAAACTCGGCGATGACCCAGAACTTCCTCAAGCACCAGAGCCCGATCAAAGGCGTCGAACCGTTCCTCGATGCGGCGCTCAAGGATGCGCCGGAATTGCACATTCCCGAGGGCACTCACGTGGTGTTCAGCAAGACCTGCGGCGAAGGCGCGATCCGCCTGGCCGACCGTCTCTGGACCAACCTGATGCGTTGATCCCTGCCGCCCCGGCATGATGCCGGGGCGTTTCTTCAGCCGTCTGAAAGGCGCCGTTGTCATGAATTCCAATAACATCAGCGAACTGGTCCTGCTGCAGGCCCACGAGCTCGCCGAACGCATCCGCCTGCGCCAGGTGTCCTGCCGCGAAGTGATGCAGACTTATCTTGCCCATATCGAACGTTTCAACCCGCAGGTCAATGCGCTGATCAGCCTGCAGTCACCGGAAACCCTGCTGGCCCAGGCCGATGCGCGCGATGCCGAGCTGGCGCGCGGTGAATACCGGGGCTGGATGCACGGCCTGCCCCACGCGATCAAGGATCTGTCGCTGACCCAGGGCATCCGCACCACGCTCGGCTCCCCGCTGTTCAAGAACTTTATCCCCGAGCGCGACGGCATCATGGTCGAGCGGATCAAGGCTGCCGGCGCGATCATCATCGGCAAGACCAACACCCCGGAATTCGGACTCGGTTCGCAGAGTTACAACCCGCTGTTTGGCGCCACTGGTTGCGCCTTTGACCCGAGCAAAACCGCGGGCGGCAGCAGCGGTGGCGCGGCGGCAGCGCTGGCGATGCATCTGGTGCCGGTGGCCGATGGCAGCGACATGATGGGGTCGCTGCGCAACCCGGCGGCGTTCAACAACATCTTCGGGTTTCGACCTTCTCAGGGCCGCGTGCCGTTTGATGACAGTGCCGATCTGTTTTTCGATCAGCTCGGGTATGAAGGGCCGATGGCGCGCAGCGTGAGGGATGCGGCGTTGCTGCTGTCGGTGCAGGCCGGGAGCGATGCGCGGGCGCCGTTGTCCATCGCTGAATCCGGCGAAGCCTTTGCGGCGCCGCTGGAGCGTGATTTCAGAGGCACGCGGTTAGGTTGGCTGGGGGATTTCAACGGTTATCTGCCGATGGAGAGCGGCATCCTCGGACTGTGCGAAAAAACCTTTGCCGACTTCGAAAGCCTCGGCTGCCGGGTTGAGTCGGTTGAACCGGGTTTCGCCCCCGAGCGGTTGTGGAGCAGTTGGCGGACGTTGCGGCACTGGATGGTCGCGGGGTCGTTGGGCGCGGCCTACGCCGATCCGCAGAAGCGCGCGCAGCTGAAACCGGAAGCCTGCTGGGAAGTGGAAAACGGCCTCAAGCTCTCGGCCAGCGAAGTGTTCGCTGCCTCGGTGGTGCGCAGCGACTGGTATCGGGCGATCTCGCGCTTGTTCGAACACTACGACTATCTGCTGCTGCCGAGCGCCCAAGTCTTCCCGTTCGATAAAACCCAGCCGTGGCCCAAGGCAATCGAAGGCGTGGCCATGGACACGTATCACCGCTGGATGGAGGTGGTGATCCCCGGCACGTTGTCCGGTTGTCCGGTGGCCAGCGTCCAGGCCGGCTTCAATGCACAGGGGTTGCCGATGGGGCTGCAGATCATCGGCCGGCATCAGGCGGACTTCGCGGTTCTGCAACTGGCGCACGCCTATGAACAGGCAAGCCGCTGGTTCGAACGCTGCCCTTCACCGCTGCTCGGCCCATGATTTTGATAAACGGTTGAAAGCGTAGAAAAAATTTTTAAATTTACGCTTGACGCTTTTCCATTTCAGGGGAATAATGCGCGCCACTTGGCTACATAGCTCAGTTGGTTAGAGCATAGCATTCATAATGCTGGGGTCCGGGGTTCAAGTCCCTGTGTAGCCACCAAGTACTAAAAACGGCTTACCGAAAGGTAAGCCGTTTTTTTATGCCTCGAAAAAACCATCATCTCTGGTGAGGGGATTCATGCCCTTCTTGCCCAGTAAAAAGCGAACAGGACGGCTGCGCAGTCCATCGGGGATAAATCCCCTCGCTACAGGGCTATTCAGAATTCTCTGCCGACAGGGCCATCAGCCCCTTCGCCCAGATCTGCCGGGTTCGCAACCCGACCATCGCCCGCCAGTCCGGATCTGCCGGATAGAACTGCTCCAGCAGATTCAACTTGATAGCCTGCCCCGTGGCATCCAGCGGATCACCATGCAGATGCAGCCAATGGTCATCGCGCAAATGCCGATGCACGTCTGGCCCCGGATACGTCCCGCACTCGATCACGAATGGCATCAGTTGCACATTGGGCAACGCATTGAGCAGCGCCTGTGAGGTGTACCCGGTAGCCGTCGCTGCCACACCGGTTTCGCTCAAGGTCTCGGCGCCGGTGTGCAGCGTGTAAAGCCATGGGCCATAAATCGCCTGTGCCTGCGCGAGTGCCGGATAAGGCGCCTGGGTGATGGTGAGCAACATCGGATGCCCGTACTCCCCTGCCCCGGTGTGCAGGTCGAAGCACATGACGGTTTCAGCGCCAGCCACATGTGCGTCGATGATCTGATGCAACGTGCGATTCGACCAGCTCGGCGCGCGGCCGCCATAGAACAGTCCATCGGGATGGCTATGCTGGCCGCCCTCGACAATCGACATCACCGCCGGCCAGCCGTGTTCGGCAATCTGCGCATCGAGCAAGGCATCGGCGCGCTTACGCTCGGGGCCGTGCAAATCGGTGCAGGCGTAGATCTCGTGCAGTGTGGCGTAGGCGCGGTTGTCCGGCAGCGGCCCGGTGAAATCCAGGTGATTGCGGTTGAGGTCGATGTTGTCTTCGTTGACCCGGCGCAGCCACGCGGTACCCCATGGATTGATCAGGTGAATCATCACTACCGCGACATCCTTGGGCAGCGAGCCGGGCACGAAGGTCTTCAGCCAGTCGATCTGGCAATCCGAACCGTAATAGCCCTCGACTCCGTGAGTACCGCTGAGCGCCACCAGCCGGCGCTTTGCCTGTGGATCACCGAGCACCGCGACGTCAGTGCTCAAGGGTTCGCCGAAGGGGCCGCAACGCGGATGTGCGTAGGAGGTGAGCGTGGCTCCGGCAGTTTGGGAGGCGGTCAGAAACTGTTCGCGTTGATCGCGGTAACTGGACTCGGTTGGAAACTCGCTGTGCATATCGTTCTCTTGTGATTTTTATGGCTTGACCTGTGTAGGAGTGAGCCTGCTCGCGATAGCAGTGGGTCAGTCAACTTAGATGTTGAATGTTATGACGCCATCGCGAGCAGGCTCACTCCTACAGGGGGGTGTTTGCGGTCGTTCGATTGAGGTTGACCCTAGCGAACATCCGCCCCGAAAAGAAAGACAAAAATGCCCGCCGGTTTGCTTCGCGACCGACCGGTCGATAAAGTCCGTCAGACCCTTCACCCCACGGACGGAGAGCACCACGTGTTTCCAGCCCTGCCCCTGAGCCGCTTTCGCCTGCCTGCCCTGACGCTGATCATCAGCGCCCTGACCCTCACCGCGTGCAACGCCCCGCCCTCCTCGACCTTGCCATTGGCCCCGGAAGCGGCCTCGGGCTATCGCACCGATCTGCAGACCCGTCACGCCAGCAAACACATGGCCGCTGCCGCCAACCCGCTGGCCGCCGAGGCCGGGCGCGAGATGCTGCGCAAAGGTGGTTCGGCGATTGATGCAGCGATTGCGATGCAGGCGGTGCTGACCCTGGTCGAGCCGCAATCCTCCGGGATCGGCGGCGGTGCGATGATCGTGTTGTGGGACGGCAAACAGGTGCGTACCTACGACGGTCGCGAAACTGCCCCGGCGGGTGCCACCGAGAAGCTGTTCCTGCAGGCCGACGGCAAACCGATGCCGTTCCCGCAAGCGCAGATCGGCGGTCGCTCGGTGGGCACGCCGGGCGTGTTGCGTGCGCTGGAAATGGCACACAAACAACACGGTCGACTGCCGTGGGCCACGCTGTTCGAACCGGCGATCAAGCTCGCCGAGCAGGGTTTTGCGATTTCGCCGCGCCTGCATTCGCTGCTGGAATCCGACCCGGTGATCCGTAAATCGCCGGACATGGCCGCGTACTTTCTCAACAGCGACGGCAGCGTCAAAGCCGTCGGCACGCGTCTGCAGAATCCGGCATTGGCCGCCGTGCTCAAGCGCATCGCCAACGAAGGCCCGGACGCGCTGTACAAAGGCCCGATCGCCGAAGAGATCGTCGCCAAGGTGCAGGGCCACGCCAACCCCGGCAGCCTGTCGCTGAATGATCTGCAGCGTTATCAGGCCAAGGAACGCGCCCCGCTGTGCACCGACTACAAACGCTGGCAGGTCTGCGGCATGCCGCCGCCGTCGTCGGGCGGGATCGCCGTGGCGCAGATTCTCGGCACCTTGCAAGCGCTGGAAAGCCGCGACCCGCGCCTGTCGCTGACACCGCTCAAACCAGTGAAAACCGATAAACCCGCCGGCATCGAACCGGCACCACAAGCGGTGCACCTGATCGCCGAAGCCGAACGCCTGGCCTACGCCGACCGCGCGCAATACGTGGCCGACACCGACTTCGTCCCGGTGCCGGTCAAAGGCCTGGTCGATCCGGGTTATCTGGCCAGCCGCGCCAGCCTGATCGGCGAGCGCAGCATGGGCAGCGCCCAACCGGGCACCCCGCCGGGCGTGCAGGTGGCCTACGCGCCGGATCGCTCGCCACTGCGCATCTCCACCTCGCAAGTGGTGGCGGTGGATGACCTCGGTGGCGCGGTGTCGATGACCACCACCATCGAAGCGGCGTTCGGCTCGCACCTGATGGTTCAGGGCTTCCTGCTGAACAACCAGATGACCGACTTCTCATTCATCCCCGAAGAGAACGGGCAGAAAGTCGCCAACCGCGTCGAACCCGGCAAACGCCCACGCTCGTCGATGGCGCCAACCCTGATCTTTGATAGAAACAGTGGCGAATTCCTCGCCAGCGTCGGCTCACCGGGCGGCTCGCAAATCATCGAATACGTGGCGAAAACCACCGTCGGCCTGCTCGACTGGAACCTCGACCCGCAAAGCGCCATCAGCCTGCCCAACTTCGGCAGCCGCAACGGCCCGACCGAACTGGAACAAGGCCAGTTCAGCCCGGCGCTGATTCAGGCGTTGAAAGATAAAGGGCATGTGGTAAATGAAATCGACATGACCAGCGGCACGCAGGCGATCGTGCGGACCAAGGATGCGCAGGGTAAAGCATCGTTGGCCGGTGGTGCCGATCCGCGGCGTGAAGGGGAAGCGTTGGGGGATTGAGGCGACGCAGGAAAAAGAAAAGGCTTACCGCGAGGTAAGCCTTTTTTGTTGCCGATAAGTTCTATTCATCTACTCACCGTCGCCTTTTCCTACCCCGAAAATTAGCTGCCACGGCTAGAGTAAGTGACCGTTCAGCAAACAATACTTTCGGGATCTGCTGGCATTTATGACCACACAAATGTTCGAACCGTATGCCCATCAAACGCCAACAGTCTTGCATCAGTCCCATAGCGGGACTAGGATCGCGTCATGAGAATTATCGCTGTCAGTCAGCTGAAAAACTTTTGGGAACGGTATCCCGAGTCAGAGCAATCGCTGTTGGCGTGGATTGATGAAGCAAGAAAAGCAAGCTGGTCAACTCCGTCGGACATCAAAGCTCATTTCGCTTCTGCGAGCATTCTGAAAAGCCGCAGAGTGGTGTTCAACATCAAGGGCAATGACTTTCGCCTGATCGTAGCCGTGGCCTATCGCTTCGGTGCCCTATACATAAAATTTGTCGGCACCCACAAGCAGTACGATGCAATCGACGCTGATACCGTCGAAATGGAGTAACCCATGAACATACGTCCGATTCATAGCGAAGAAGACTACCGTGCGGCGCTCAAAAACGTGTCTGCACTCTTTGACAACGAGCCAGAACCCGGAACTCCAGAGGGTGATTATTTCGACATCATGATCACTCTCATCGAAGCCTATGAAGCAAAACAATTCCCGCTTGATTTGCCGAACCCGATCGATGCCATCAAATTCCGAATGGAACAGTCAGGTCTCTCAGCGGCAGACCTCGCACCGGCAATCGGTCGCAAAAACCGCGTTTATGAAGTGTTGAACGGCAAACGAGCACTGACATTGCCGATGATCTGGAAACTTCACGAATTGTTTGGAATTCCTGCAGAAAGCCTGATCAAGCCAATGAAGCAAATCTGATACAGGTTGTAATACCCAGCCCTTGATTGCGGCTCAGCGACTAGCCACCAGATGCGCCCCAAACAGCAGATAACAACCACCGGCCAAACGATCCAGCCATTGCCGTGAACGCTCGTAAACACTGGCGATCCGGCGGCTGGCGAAGAACAGCGCGACGCTGCAATACCAGCTGAACGACAACGTGGCCATGGTCAGCACCGCCAGCGCCAACAACAGTGGCGGGACGTGGGCCGGCATTGCGGTGGCGAAAATGGTGGCGACGAACAGTGCCGATTTGGGGTTGGTCATGTTGCCCAGCAAGCCTCGCCCGTAAGCGCCGAGCAAGGTTTGCTGCGACTCATCCAGCGTGCCGGCGGCAATCGGCGCCTTGCGTTTGAACTGCTTGAGTCCGAGCCAGATCAGGTAGCAGCCACCGGCGATTTTGAAGCTCAGGTACAGCGTCGGTGCCGCGCTGAACAGGGTCTGAATCCCCAAACCGCCGGCCAGGCCCCACAACACGGTTCCGCTGGCGACGCCGAGCGCCGCAACCACCCCGTGACGACGCGAGCGGCTGACCGCCAGTTGGGCGATGTTGAAGAAGTTCGGGCCGGGGGTGACCACCGCGACCGTCCACAACAGCGCCAGCGACAGCAACGGGGCGAGATAGCTGGAAAGCGAAAGATACATGGGGCATGCGCCTGATTGGTTCGACGATGCCCCACACCTTGCTACATCCGACGCAGGTTTTCCATCAGGCAAATATCACAACGGCAGGGTTTTACCGTCCACCGCATCGCCAATCGTCAGGAAATGCCCGCCGGCCACGTGGTGCAGCGTGCGCAAGCCGTCGTACCCGTCGAAGTGCCAGCGGCCGTCGCTGAACACCCGTTCGTCAGCCTGAGCGGCGATGACTTCGGCGAGGAACAGGTCGTATTGCTCGTGGTTGCGCGGTTCGGGCAGCAAGCGGCATTCGAGCCAGGCCACGCAGCCTTCGAGCAACGGCGCCTCAACGGTTTGACCGGTGAAGGTTTGCAGGCCGTAAGCCTGAAATTTGTCCTGCCCCTGATTCTGCCGGACCTCCAGCCCCGAGGTATTGCCGACGGTTTGCACGATGTCAGCCTGATTGACGCACGGCACGTTGAGCACAAAAGTGCCGGACGCTTCGAGTAACTGGCGGGTCCAGGTGGACTTGTCGAGGACGACCGCTACTTTCGGCGGTTCGAAATCCAGCGGCATAGCCCAGGCGGCGGCCATGATGTTGCGCTGGCCGTCATGGGCAGCGCTGACCAGCACGGTCGGCCCGTGATTGAGCAGACGGTAGGCTTTGTTCAGGGGAACCGGGCGGCGATGGGAAGCGCTCATGGGGATCTGCTCCGGGGAAAAAGGAACAGATTGTAGCGCCAGACCACAGAAAGAAGGCGGATGAAAAACCTGTGGGAGCGAGCTTGCTCGCGAAGGCGATAGGTCAGTTACATCAATGTTGAATGACACACCGCATTCGCGAGCAAGCTCGCTCCCACATGGGATCAATGGAGGTTAGTTGGAGAGTTGATTGGCAAACTGCCCGACCGCATCCACCACTTTCTGCGCGCCGTCCTGGATCTCGACGATCACCGTGCCCGCCTCCGCCGCCAGCGCCAGGCCCTGCTCGGCCTGCAGCTTGCCATCGGTCATCAGGGCCACGGCGTTGCGCGCCATCTCCTGGTTCTGCCGCACCACGGTGACGATCTCTTCGGTCGCCTGGCTGGTGCGCGAGGCCAGTTGCCGCACTTCGTCGGCCACCACCGCAAAGCCCCGGCCCTGCTCGCCAGCGCGGGCAGCTTCGATGGCGGCGTTGAGCGCCAGCAGGTTGGTTTGTTCGGCAATGCCGCTGATGGTTTTGACGATGGTGCCGATCACCTGCGACTGCTCGTTCAGGGCCTCGATGCCCTCACCGGCCGCCTGCATGTGGCGCGACAGATCTCGCATCACATTCACTGCCTCGGTGACCACCGTGGTGCCGCGTTGCGCGGTGCTGTCGGTTTGCTGCGAAGTGCTGTAGGCAATGCTGGCCGCGTCGGCTACCGCTTGTTCGCGATTGACCTGATCGGTAATCACCGTGGCGAATTTCACCACTTTGTACAGTTTGTTGTTGGCATCGACCACCGGGTTGTAGGACGCCTCCAGCCACACCGTACGACCATGGCTGTCGACCCGTTTGAAGCGGTTGGCGACAAATTCGCCGTTGTTCAGGCGACGCCAGAAATTCTGGTACTCGGCGCT
This sequence comes from Pseudomonas sp. NPDC088414, assembly GCF_044753325.1. Taxonomy (NCBI): domain Bacteria; kingdom Pseudomonadati; phylum Pseudomonadota; class Gammaproteobacteria; order Pseudomonadales; family Pseudomonadaceae; genus Pseudomonas; species Pseudomonas sp. NPDC088414. Next base: position 19,354 of record NZ_JBIVMY010000046.1, read on the forward strand.
GTTGTACTCCTCGGGCGTACAGAACATCCGGTGATGTTTGCCTTTGATCTGCGCCAGGCTGTAGCCCATGCCCTGCAGAAAGCGCTCGTTGGCATTGAGCACGTTGCCATTGAGGTCGAACTCGATCACCGCCGTCGAACGCACCAACGCGCCGATCAGGTTTTCGTGTTCGCGGGAGGCTTCGATGGTGCGGGTCAGGTCGCTGGAGAAAATCGAGAAATGCTTGATCCGCCCGTCCGAAGAGCGCACCGGCTGCACGATGGAGCGCAGCCACGCCTCTTCGCCATTACCACGCAACAGGCGCACGGCTCCGGCGAAATGCTCGCCACGGGTCAGTGCGGCCTTGAAACGGTGATGAAAGTCGTCGGCCTTCACGTGCGCCGGAACGATGTCTTCAATGGCGCGCCCCACCAGATCCTGGCTCTTGTAGAGCATCTCGCCGAGGAAGTTCTGATTGACCGACTGAATCCGCCCATCGGGTTCCAGGGTCAGCACCAGCATCTCGCTTTCCAGGCTTTCCTTTACCTGCAGCAGGCTGGAGAGTTCTTCACGAAGAGTGGCCAGCTCTTGCTTGAGGCGTTTGTTGAACATGGGGAAGTACCGATAGGCAAGGTAGAAAGCGGGATGCAGCTTAACCATCGGCCTTGGAAAACTTTTCTGAAGAGTGATTGAGACCGGTCAGTCAAAAATAATCTCAATAGGCCATTGGTCTAAACCGTCATCCCGCTACACGGTTACAAAAGCCGCCGCTCTGGCCCGGCCACTTCAGGTATTCTCAGGGAAAATTGCAACAATATGTTGCAGGTATCCGCCCGATAAGGAGTGCCGTTTTGGATTTATCGACCGCTGCCTGGATGGTGCATGACACCCGCCTGATTCTTTGCTGCCTGCTGGCGATTGCGACGATTATCGTGTTGATCAGCGCCACCAAACTTCCACCTTTTCTCTCGATCCTGATCGGCACTTTCATTGCCGGTGTCGGCGCAGGTTTGCCGCCAGAGGATGTAGCGAAGGCGTTCAGCAAAGGCGCCGGGGCGATTCTCGGAGAAGCGGGGATCATCATTGCCCTGGGTTCGATGCTCGGCGCACTGATGGCCGAGTCCGGCGCTGCCGACCGTATCGCCTCGACCCTGCTCGGGCTGGGCAAAGGCAAGTCCCTGCCGTGGGTCATGGCGCTGGTGGCGATGGTGATCGGCCTGCCGCTGTTCTTCGAAGTGGGGCTGGTGATGATGGTGCCGATCATCTTCGTCATGGCCCGCCGCTCGGGTCAGCCATTGTTGAAAATCGCCATTCCGGCGCTGGCCGGGATGACCACCCTGCATGCCTTGATGCCGCCGCATCCCGGGCCGCTGATCGCGGTCAGCGCGTTGCATGCCGACCTGGGGCTGACCATGTTGTTGGGTTTCAGCATTGCGATCCCTGCGGTGATTCTGGCGGGGCCGATCTACGGCAACTGGCTGTCGAAACGCATGCACGTCGATGAGCCGGCAGAGCTCGGTGCACTGTTCAGCGCCCCGCCGAAAGCGCCGCGTCAGCCGAGCTTCGGCATGTCGTTGCTGATCATTCTGTTGCCGGTGCTGCTGATGCTCGGCAGCACCCTGGCGAAAGTCGCGATGAGCCCGGAAAGCAGCGTCGCCCTGACCCTGAAGTTCCTCGGCGAACCGTTGGTGGCGCTGGGCATTGCGGTGATGGCGGCGGTGATCTGCCTCGGCTGGGCCAACGGCATGCCGCGTGAGCAAGTCGGCGGTACGCTGCGCAAAAGCCTCGCGCCGATTGCCGTGTTGTTGCTGACCATCGGTGCCGGCGGCGGCTTGAAGCAGACCTTGCTGGACGCCGGTGTCAGCCAGACCATCAGCAAAGTCGCCGAAGGTGCGCACATGCCGTATCTGCTGCTAGCCTGGCTGATTGCCGTGGCCCTGCGTCAGGCTACGGGTTCGGCGACCGTCGCGACCACGACGACGGCGGGGATTCTGGCGCCGATGATGGCGGGCCTCGCCGCGACGCAAAGCTCGTTGGTGGCGCTGGCGATTGGCGCCGGCTCAGTGTTCTTCTGCCACGTGAACGACGCCGGCTTCTGGATGGTTCGCGAGTACTTTGGCTTGCAGCTCAAACAGACCATCTGGGTCTGGTCGATCCTGCAAACCATCGTCTCGGTGGTGGGACTGGTGGGGACGTTGCTCTGGTGGCACTGGCTGACCTGAAAATTCTCAGGAACAGGGCGCCACGGATTGGCGTCCGACTCCCGGCATACGTCCGCCGAAGTAGGCCGCGCTGACGATGCCAACCGCCCCCATCACCGCACAGAACATCACGCAGATCCACGGGCTCCACGGCATCAGACCGATCAGCAACAGCGGTGTGATACTCGCCCATGCGGCGTAGGCAATGTTGTAGGTGAAGGAGATGCCGGACACCCGGATACGCGCCGGAAACAGGCCGACCATCACCGACGGCACCGCGCCGACCACTCCGCAAGCCAGACCGGCGATGGCATACGCCAACCCCACCCAGTCGCCGCCCATGATCAGACAGCTATAAAGCACACCAATGCCCAAGGGCAGCAGCAGGCTATACAGCATGACCGTGCGCCAGGCACCGATGCGATCGACCAGCAATCCGGCAATCACGCAGCCAATGTTGAGGAAGACGATGCCCAGCGCACTGAGGGCGAAGGTGTGGCTGGCGGTCATGCCGAAGGTTTTCTGCATCATGGTCGGGGTGATGACGACGAACACCACCACCGCCGAGGTCAGCACGCAGGTCAGCAGCATCGCCGGCAACATCGCCAGGCGATGTTCGCGCAACACCGTACGCAGCGGCAGTTCGACCCGTGCCTCACGCTGGGCTTCCATGGCCATGAACACCGGCGTTTCGCTCAACCAGCGGCGCAGGTAGACACCGATCACGCCGAACACTCCGCCAAGCAGGAACGGATAACGCCAGGCGTAGTCGAGAATTTCTGCCGGGGTGAACACTTGTGCAAGGAACGTGGCGGTCAGCGCGCCGATCAGGTAACCGAAGGTCAGCCCGGCCTGCAGGAAGCCCAATGCATAACCGCGATGTCCGGTGGGCGCGTGCTCGGCGACGAACACCCAGGCGCTCGGTACCTCGCCACCGACCGCCGCGCCTTGCAGGATGCGCAGCGCCAGCAACAGCAGTGGCGCGAAATAACCGATCTGGGCATAAGTCGGCATGATCCCGATCAGCAGGCACGGCAGCGCCATCATCAGGATGCTCAGGCTGAAGACTTTCTTGCGCCCAAGTCTGTCGGCGAAATGCGCCATCAGGATTCCGCCCAGCGGGCGCGCCAGATAACCGGTGACGAAGATCCCGAAGCTTTGCAGCAGACGCAGCCATTCGGGCATTTCCGGCGGGAAGAACAATTGGCTGAGGGTCAGGGCGAAGAACACGAAAATGATGAAATCGTAGATCTCCAGCGCCCCGCCGAGGGCCGCAAGGCCGAGGGTCTTGTAGTCGGAACGGCTGAACGGCGCCGGTCGGGCTGTGGATTGGGCAGTCATGGCAAAGAACTCTGGCAGGCAAAAAACCAAGGCGCCCATGGTCTACGCAAATCCACCTGGGGACAACCCGTTAGACCATAGTCATGGTTTGGCAAAACCTGCTCACAAAATGGCTTGGCTTGATTTACTGTTGAGGCTTGTCTGGCGGGACACACCTGAATCAGGTTCTGCCTCTGTGGCGAGGGAGCTTGCTCCCGCTGAGTCGCAAAGCGGCCCCCTCTGAACCGTAAAAGAAGGGGACTGCTGCGCAGTCCAGCGGGAGCAAGCTCCCTCGCCACAGGGTTGTCGGGTTTGAATGTCCCAAGGACCACAATAACCATAAAAATCCGAGGTACTCCCTGTGGCCGTTGATATCGAAGATAGCCGCTCCGCGCGCTTTGCCTTGCGCTGTTCAAGCTTTGCCGAACGCTGGTTCCCTGACTCCTGGGTGTTCGCCGCACTGGCGGTGATCATTGTCGCGTTGGCCACCCTGGCCATGGGCGCCAAACCCACCGATGCCGCGATGGCGTTCGGCGACGGCTTCTGGAGCCTGATCCCGTTCACCATGCAAATGGCCTTCGTGGTGATTGGCGGGTATGTGGTGGCCAGCTCGCCACCCGCCGTCAAACTGATCGACAAACTGGCGCGCATCCCGAAAAACGGCCGCTCCGCCGTGGCCTGGGTCGCGCTGATCTCGATGGTCGCCTCGCTGTTGAACTGGGGCCTGTCGCTGGTGTTCGGCGGTTTGCTGGTGCGCGCCCTCGCCCGCCGCACCGATCTGAAAATGGACTACCGCGCGGCCGGTGCGGCGGCGTATCTGGGCCTCGGCGCGGTGTGGGCGCTGGGGCTGTCATCGTCGGCGGCGCAATTGCAGGCCAATCCGGCCAGCCTGCCGCCGGCGATCCTGTCGATCACCGGGGTGATTCCGTTCACCCAGACCATCTTCCTCTGGCAGTCCGGCGCGATGCTGCTGGCATTGATCGTGATTTCGATCATCGTTGCCTACGCCACTGCGCCCGGCCCGAACTCTGCGCGCGATGCCAAGGATTGTGGCATCGACCCGGCGTTCAATCTGCCACCGCTGCAACCGCGCACCCGCCCGGGCGAATGGCTGGAGCACAGTCCGCTGCTGATCATCTTGCTGGTGTTGCTGGCGGCCGGCTGGCTGTTCCACGAGTTCTCGACCAAACCGGCGATCACCGCGATTTCCGGGCTCAACACCTATAACTTCCTGTTCATCATGCTCGGCGCCCTGCTGCACTGGCGCCCGCGCAGCTTCCTCGATGCGGTGGCCCGCGCGGTGCCGACCACCACGGGCGTGCTGATCCAGTTTCCGCTGTACGGCTCGATCGCCGCGCTGCTGACCACGGTCAAAGGCGCCGATGCGCAGACGCTGGCCCATCACATCTCGACCTTCTTCGTCAGCATCGCCTCCCACGACACTTATGCGCTGTTGATGGGCGTGTACTCGGCGATTCTCGGTTTCTTCATCCCGTCCGGCGGCGGCAAGTGGATCATCGAAGCGCCGTACGTGATGCAAGTGGCCAACGATCTGCAATACCACCTCGGCTGGGCGGTGCAGATCTACAACGCCGCCGAAGCGCTGCCGAACCTGATCAACCCGTTCTACATGCTGCCGTTGCTGGGTGTACTCGGCTTGAAGGCGCGGGACCTGATCGGCTTCTCGTTCGTGCAGTTGCTGGTGCACACGCCGCTGGTGCTGTTTCTGCTGTGGGTGCTGGGGACGACATTGGCGTATACGCCGCCGGTGATGCCGTAAATGAAGAGGTGCACCTGCCTCAGGGCAGGTGCAATCAATGCTGCTCGCAGGGCAGGACTCTCAACAGCTCAGGCAGAGCAACCTTAACCGTATCCCAGACGACATCCAGATTGATATCGAAGTAGCCATGAGCGATCCGGTTACGCATCCCCCGCATGCTGCGCCAAGGAGTTTGAGGGTTCTGAGCCGCGAATTCCGGAAACCGGTCCATTACTTTGGTTGCCGCCTCACCAATGATAACCAGGCTCATGATGACCGCTTGTTGCGTCCGTTTGTCGTCGACGAACTCTTCCTTGCTCAGACCTTCGACGAAGACCAGCGCGTCGCTTGCAGCTTGACGCATATGCTCAAGGTAATCGCCGAGTCGGTTCTCGATCATACGGGCCGGGCCTGTTCAAGTACCTGCTGACGAAACTTCAGCGGAAGGTCTCCCGGCGTCAGCAGGTCGACGGTAACGCCCAGCAAATCTTCAAGCTCAACCTGAAGCCCGCCGAGATCAAACAAGGTGGCACCGGGCAATGGATCGACCAACAGATCAAGGTCACTGCCTTCCATATCGGTCCCCAACACCGTCGAGCCAAACACGCGCGGATTGGCCACACGGAATCTGTCGACAACCTCACGAACGGCAGCTCGTTGCAGATCAAGAGCAATGGAAGGCTTCATGGTTCACTCAGGCCAGTTTCGGTATTGCAGCAGTCTAGCAGTGCGGAGGGGTCGTAGACACCGCACGATTTTGTAACCCAACCGTCACATTCCCTTGTTAGCGTCCGCCGAAACATACTGAAACAATTAAGCAAAACGGGCGCGACATGAACGACGAGACGAACGACAAAGAACCCACCTCGCCAGAATCCGACACCCCCACCGACACCAGCCGCCGCCGCTTCCTCGGCGGTGTTGCCGTCCTCGGCGTGGGCGCGACGCTGGCCGGCTGTGGCAGCGCCAGCGATCAGCCGGGCAAACCAGTCGAGCGACCGCTGACGCCAGCCGAGCTGGACAAGGCCCTGCGCGAGCAGGTGAAAACCGTGGTGGTGATCTACGCCGAGAACCGCAGCTTCAACAACCTGTTCGGTGATTTCCCCGGTGTCGAGAAGCCGCTGTCGTCGCTCAAGCCTGCCGATTACCAGCAACGTGACCGCGACGGCAGTCTGTTGCAGTCCCTGCCCCCCGCCTGGGGCGGCGTGTTGCAGATCGGCCCGCAAACCCTCGATGGCGTGACCTACCCCGCCGCTACGCAGTTTCAGGAAAATCTGCCCAACGCACCGTTCGCCCTCAAAGGCCCGAATGGTGAAGATTTGCCGTTCGGCCTGGTCACCCGTGATTTGTGGCACGTGTTTTATCAGAACCAGATGCAGATCAATGGTGGCAAGAACGACGGCTTCGTCGCCTGGGCCGATTCCGGTGGGCTGACCATGGGTCATTACGCACAGAGTCGTTACTCGCTGCGCCTGTGGGACGTGGCCCAGGAATTCGTGCTGTGCGACAACTTCTTCCAGGGCGCTTTCGGCGGCTCGTTCCTCAATCACCAGTACCTGATCAGCGCCACCGCGCCGTTCTATCCGGACGCGGCCAATTCGGTAGCCAAATCGCAAATCGCAACGCTGCAAAGCGCTGACCCCGCCGATCCGCGCCTCAAACCATTGGAGCAATCGCCGGCCAGCGCCATGACCGGTCCGCCGCAGTTCGGCCCGAGTGCGCTGACCCCGGACGGCTACGGTGTGAACACCCTTGCCCCGCCATACTGGCCGACGTGGATTCGCGACCCGGGCCGTCCGGCCTACTCCAAGCCGGATCTGCCCAACGTGATGGTGCCGCAGACCCACGAGCACATCGGCGACAAGCTGTCGAAGAAGAACGTCGACTGGGCCTGGTATGCCGGCGCGTGGCAGGCGACGCTGGAGCAGTACAAGGATTCCGGCGGGATTCCGAAGATCCCCAACTTCCAGTATCACCACCAACCGTTCAACTACTTCAAGCAGCAAGGTCCGGAGAACCCGGACGAGCGTAACAAACGCCTGCGCGATGCCGGCCTGGGCGATGAATCAAGCACCAACAAATTCTTCGCCGATGCCGAGGCCGGCAAGTTGCCGGCGGTGAGTTTCTACAAACCCCAGGGCAACCTGAACATGCACGCCGGTTATGCCGACGTCGCCTCGGGTGACCGGCACATCGTCCGCGCCTTGAAAGTGCTGCGTGAAAGTCCGCAGTGGAAAAACATGGTGGTGGTTGTCACTGTCGATGAAAACGGCGGCTGGTGGGATCACGTGGCGCCGCCCAAAGGCGATCGCTGGGGCCCGGGTTCACGGGTGCCGGCGCTGGTGGTGTCGCCGTTCGCCCGCAAAGGCACGGTGGATCACACGGTCTACGACACGGCGTCGATCCTGCGCCTGATCACCCGAGTGTTCCAACTGGAAACCCTCGACGGCCTCAAGCAGCGCGATGAAGCGATGATCACTCGCGGCCAGAAACCCATGGGCGACCTGACCAACGCCCTGCATTTTCAGGTTTGAAAAACCAGTCCTGCGGGCTGACGCAAAAATCCGTGAATGACGGCTTCTCTGTGCAACACGGCTGATCCAATATGAAGCGCCCCGAAATCCCGGGGGACCCACGCTGAAAAGGATCTGAGCATGTTCAAACTCGCAGGACTGACCTCCGCAGCCTTAACCCTCGCCGCGCTCACCCTGAGCGCGGCGGCCCACGCCGATGTCGATCTGAAGCTGGGCAGCACCGAACGCGTCACCCGCCTCTTCGCCTACCCCAACAACTGCAGCGTGATCTGCTATCGCAACTGGTCGCTGGAACAGACCGTCGCCCATTACCTGAGCCAGAGCGTGCAGCGCGATGGTTACACCAATGCCAAGGTGCTGGTGAAGAACGATAACGGGCAAATTTACGCCGAGATCAGCGGCGTGCCCAAAGGTTACGACAAGCCGCTGTCGGCGCTGCTCGACGCCGGGGATCTGGCCTATACCGGCGCCAGCAAACTCAACGCCGATGGCAAGTGGGCGTACAGCTGGTATCTGTTCCTGCCGTTGGGCATGGCCCTGGAAAATCGCAAAAGCGTCGAGCTGCTGCATTTCCCGCCGGACTACTCGCTGACTCAGGCCCAGGATTACCTGCGCTCGAACACCACCGACCGCTGGGCCACGCTGCTGACCGCCAACGGCATCCCGGCTGACCAGACGCCGGCCTATCAGACCATCATCGACATCGCGCCAATCGCCGCGCCGTCCAATGCCGGCAGTGATCTGGAGGGCGTCTACGACTACTTCAAGGATTACCAGACCACGCTGGTCAAGCAGTTCAGCCAGACCAGCGCCGGTAGCACCCTGCCGATGGTCGCGTTCGGTGCGCCGGTGCGTAACTGGATCAAGCAGCAATACGGCCCGACCGTGGCGGTATTGGGTCTGGCAACCATCAGTCCGAGTGCAGGAGTCAACGTGCCGGTGTTGGGCTCGAACCACCCGAGCTACATCTGGTACGCCGCCGATCCGGCGAGCTACGACGGCGATGAAGCGAAAGCCGATGCCGCCGGTTTGAAGGTCATGGGTCAGGACTTGAGCGCCGCTTGCTGGCAGGCCGGAATGGGCAGCAAACCCGGTACCGACGCGAAAACCCTGCTCGACAGCTGCAAGCAGACCTGGCAAGTGACGCAGAAGGTCAAAACCTGTGAGCTGTTCTACACCTCGATCCGCAGCCTGAGCCCGGCGGATGCTGCCGCCAAGTGCTCGACCACGCCGATCAAGACGCAGCTGCAACAGCTTCAGGGCGAATTGCCGGACACCGCCGTTCCCGCACCACACCTCTGATCCGCTGAAAAAGCTTCCCGTGTCAGTCAATGCTGACGCGGGAAGCAGCGGATTACGCCTGTCAGATCTGACAGTAGACGGTATGAGAGATACACCGGAACATTGGATCCAAACATGTTGCAGCGCTGACAGGACGTCAGACCGGGGAAGTCGCAGCATTTGCCGACAGGGATCGTTATGAACAACCAGGCACATCAACACCCCATCCCCCGCGACACACCGGGTATCTACCCGTTTGCCGGGTTGCCGGTACGGTTGGGTTTCCCCTCGACTGAGGATTTCCAAATCGTTCAGAACAGCCATGGTCGCGCGGCAGTGGTGGCGCGCCGGGCATTCTTGCGCATCACCCGGATGTGTCGGGTGTCCGGGCAACTGCTGCCCTATCGCTGTCGCCAGACCCGCCAGCTACTGGCCGGCATCCATATCTACGACCCGCGCTTTTGCGGGTTGCTCGAACATGCCTGCGATCCGAATGTATTTCTGGACATGAGTGAACTGTGGCTGTGGGCGCTCCGCGACATTCAGCCGGGTGAACGCCTGACCATCGACTTCGCCGCCACCGAGGACCGTTTGTTGCAGCAATTCGCCTGCACCTGTGGCTCGCCGCGCTGTCGGGGGTGGATCACCGGTTACGACGAGCCACCCAGTATCGAGGGCCAGCACTTTTTGCAGCACTGGCGGCACGCGCACTGATCGGGATTACAACGCTCCGACCGGACGCAGGCGGTATTGCGGCGGCAGTTGCTCGAAACCGCTGATGGTGGTGTTCAGGCTTTTCCAGCGACCGTCCTTGATGCCGTAGATGCAGCCATGAATCGACAGGCTCTGCCCGCGATGCCAGGCGTTCTGGATGATGCTGGTGTGGGCAACGTTGGCCACTTGCTGGACGACGTTGAGCTCGCACAGCCGGTCGACCTGCTCTTCTTCGGTCGGCAGCTTGGCCAGTTCTTCTCGTTTTTCGTAATACAGGTCGCGGATCGAACGCAGCCAGCCATCGATCAGACCGAACTGGCGATCCTGCATCGAGGCGCGGACCCCGCCGCAACCGTAGTGGCCGGTGACAAGGATGTGTTTGACCTTGAGCACATCGACTGCGTACTGGATCACCGACAGGCAATTGAGGTCAGTGTGCAGCACCACGTTGGCGACGTTGCGGTGTACGAACAGATCGCCCGGCAGCATGCCGACGATCTCGTTGGCCGGCACCCGTGCGTCGGAGCAGCCGATCCACAGATATTCCGGGGTCTGCTGGCGCGCCAGCTTGGCGAAGAAATCCGGGTCTTCCTTGGTGATCGCGTCAGCCCAACGCTCGTTGTTATCAATCAGGTCTTGTAAGTCGTGCATGGTTAAGGCCTCAAGAAAGATGCGCTGGTATGACAGACGACCGCCGGTCGGGGTCACGCGAGAATCGCCGGTGTTTTCTTTGGAATTCTCGGGTGCCCGGTGAGTCCACTCAGTAAGGCCCACAGTATGAGGATTTGCCATGACTGATTCACGACGTCCGTACGATGCGGTGCAACCGGAACCCATCGATGATAACGAAGACCGCATGGGCTCGGTGCACGAACTGGATTTCGATGAAGACGAACCCAGCGCCAAGATTGGCGACGAGATTCCGGAACGTGAACGCGAGCAACTGATGCCCAACGAAAGAGTGCGCGAGGCCGGGTTTACCGGTGCATCGACGGCGGATCATGAGCCGACCGACGACGATATGAGCCCGGAAACACTGATTCATGAAGATGGCGCGCGCGATGCCGAAGAGGCTGGCGAAGGCAATCAGGCGGATTGGGATCTGAGCATTGTCGACGAGGACGACATTGGCGGAGGTAACGGGCTGGATGAGGCGGAGCTGGCGCGGCGCGATCCGCTGGATGGCAACCGCTGATAGCCTGATGTGACGCGACTCACTGTAGGAGCTGCCGCAGGCTGCGATCTTTTGATCTTGCTTTTAAAAACAACATCAACAGATCGCAGCCTGCGGCAGCTCCTACAGGTATTCAGTCAACCAACGTGCAGGCCATGACCACAGCATCTTCACGCCCGCCCACCGCCGGATAATAATCGCGGCGCCGGCCAATCTCATTGAATCCATAGCGCTCATACAGCTTGAACGCCGCCGTATTGCTGTCACGCACTTCCAGAAAACACTCCCGCGCTTCAGCCGCATACGCTCGCGACATCAGATGCTCGAGCAGCGTCAGCCCCAGCCCACGCCCCTGATTTTCCGGCTTGACCGTGATATTCAGCAGGTGCGCCTCATCCAGAATGATCTGCACCACGCCATGGCCGACCTGCTGCTGGCCTTCGAACATCAGCCAGATTTGATACTTGCCCAGCCCGTCGAGAAAAATCCCGCGGGTCCAGGGATGGCTGTACGCGGCGTATTCGATCTTCAATACCGCGTCCAGGTCCGCCTCGGTCATCGGGCGGAACGATACAGCTTCACTCATTCGATGGTTTCCAGCGCGCCATCAGCCGACGCATGGCTTGCCACACAGCGGCCTTGCGCTGTGGCTCTTCCATTAACAATTCCAGACCGGGAATGGCCCAGGCCAGGCCCAGGCCTTCGATCTGCAATTCACTATTGAATGCTGCAGCATCCGCTTCACCGGCAAAGCGCACCGCCGGCAGGCCGACCAGCCACAGGCAGGCGCAAGGTGCCGCCTCCATTTGCACTGAAAGGAAGCCTTGAACGAAGTCGCGCGCCGCTTCCGGGCCTTGATCCATGGTGCCGCGGTTCAGCCACGGCCAGCGCACCGGCTCGCCGACGATTTGTGGCGCATCCGGCAGACCGGCGGCACGCAGCATGTCTTTAAGCAGCAAATAGGCCGGATCGCGGCTCTGGAACGCTTCGCCTGTGGGTAACTCGACCAGCAGCAGGCAAGCCCCAGCGCGCAGCAATTGAAGGGCAAAACGCGGTGGCGGCACGGGCGCGGGTCTGGCGACAACTGGCGCCTCCTCGACCTCTTCCACCGGTTTGGCGCCATTGCGGGTACTGGCGAGCGACGGGCGCGGCACTTCGATCTTCGGCCGTTCGACCGGACGGGCGGCAGGCTGCGCCGGAGCTTCGGCCTGCACAACCGGCATCACCGCGACCTCTGGCTCAGGCTCGGGCATGTCCAGCAGCTCGGGCCGCGACGGGGCGGCGAAAGGCAATTCGGTGCGCGGCAGCCAGTTGACCACCTGCATGGCGTTCAAATAGGCGCGGCGGCGGGACTCGATAAGCAAAGGGTCGGCCACTTGTGGATAACTGAAAGTGGGCTGATTCTACCGCCCTTCGTTCAAGATCGCTTGCTGTTGATCGATAGCCTTTACCTGGGCTCGCTCCCTGAGAAAATGCGACAGCCCGTCCCGAGAGTGAATCGCATCCCTTCCGATGCAGTACAATCGCGGCTTTTAATCGCCAACCAGCCGGCCATTCCGATGATCGAACCCAAGCGCGTCTTGCGCGCCCTCGCTGAACACTGGGCACTTCTGGAGCCATTGTGCGAGCACTTCGACCAGGGCACCCTGAGCCTCAACGAACTGCGCACGCAACTGGCTGCCCAACAACTGGACAGCACGCCGCAGGACATCACCAGCCTGCTCGACGTGTGGATTCGCCTGGACATTCTGGTGCCCGTGGCGAAAAGCCCGAACCGTTTCGAGCTCAACGCGCAGATCCACGACTTCCTTGCCTACCTGCGCCGTGAGCACCGTCTGGGCCTGTGCCTGGAAATCGAAGCCTACTTGCGTCACCTCGAACGTCTGGCCGGCTACATTCAGGACGCGTTCGATGTGCGCGACGGCAACGACCTCGCCCGTCAGCTGCGTTTGCTCGACATGCGCGTGCGCGACGTGCTGAAGAAACTCGACAACGACGAGCAGGCACTGGTCGCCGTGGCCGAACGAGCGAAGACCAGCGACCGGCAGATTCCGTTGCGTCAGCGATACGCCGAAGTGCTGGCGACCTGGGACGAATACGTCGAGCCGATGATCGACCTGGTGAACGCCGACGGCGCCTTCGAACAAGGCGTGCGCAAGGTCGAAACCGTGCTGCTGAAGATGCTCAGCGAACAGCAACGCCTCGGCCATCTGGTCGATGACGACATGCTGCTGCGCACTCACGCGCGCATCCTTGAAATGCAGACCAGTGCCCAGCTGACCCTGCGTCATGCCCGCGAACTGCTGCTGCCGCTGCGTGAAGAAGCGCGCCGCCACAACGCGGTGACCCGTGGTGCTGCGCTGGCGCTGGCGGCGATCCGCCGTAAAGGCATCGATGCCGTGCCGCAAGCGGCGATGCCGCTGTTCACCCGGCCGCAAAGCACCTTCCTCGGCAGCGCCAGTCAGGTCGAGGCCTACGTCTACGCCCTGGCGCGTTTCGAGCCGAAACCGGCGCGATTCCCCAAGGCGCACAAGACCCAGAAATCCGGCGATGCGCCGCGTGCACCGCGCACCGTGCGCGAGATGGTCGAGCGTTGCGAAGAGTCCCTGCCGATGCCGGATCTGATGACCTGGTTGCTGGAGCAGGAACCGGACGGCGCCACCGACGAATTGCTCTACTGGTTCTCGCGTCTGTCGCGGGAAAAACGCTTCACCCGCGAGCGTCTGGAACGCCGCGAATACCACACTCACGAGCACCAGGTCAGCCTGCGCTCCTTCGCCCTGCTCTCGGCCCGCGCCCCTGCCGCCGCCGAGGATTCTGCGAGCATCCCCAATGCATCTTGATCTATCCGAACTGTCCCAACTGGCGCCGATCTTCCGTGAGCTGTTCAAGGGCTACCACGTCAGCCGCCGCGACCCGGAACTGTACGCGCAACTGTCGAACTTCCAGGATCAATACCGCACGCTGTTCAAGGCGCTGGGGTTCGAGCTGGTCTGCGACACCCGGGGTTTCTACTACTTCGTGCCGGACATGGCCGCTGCGGCGGTGAACAAGACCGCCCAGCGTCTGGCACTGTTCACCTTCATCCTCGTCGAGCACCTGGCCGATCAGGGCCGCGACCCGATTGCCGTGCTCGACGGCGGCAGCCTCGGCCGCGAAGAATTGCCGTCGCTGCTGGACAAATACCGCGACCTGTTCATCCAGGCCGAAGTGCAGACCGTTGAAGAGCTCGAAGAAAAAATCATGCGTCGCATGACTCAGCTTGGTTTCGCCGGCGAAGAAAACGGCGTGTACCGCTTCCTGCCGCCGATGCACCGTTTCCTCGACGTGTGCCTGTCGGTACAACAGGACCGCGATCTGGCGGCCAGCGTGCACAGCGTGCTGCCGCTGCCGGCACCGGTGCTGATCGACGAAGAAGCCGAAGCGAAATTCCTCGAGACCGACGATCCGCTTGATCTGTCCGAATTCGAAGAAGAAAGCGAAGAAGACGCACTGGCCCGCGCCATTGCCGAAGAACAGGAGTCCGACGCATGAGCCAGGAACGCTACGGCATCCGCCGCTTTGCTCTTTTGAACACCGCCGGTTACAGCCTCGGCCTGTTCCCGCTGGAAGAACCGCTGTCGGTTTACGGCGCGAACAACCTCGGTAAGTCGGCGTCGATCAACGCCTTGCAGTTCCCGATTCTGGCGCGCATGTCGGACATGAGTTTCGGCAAGTACAGCCTGGAACAATCGCGGCGTTTCTACTTCGCCTCCGACACCAGTTACATCCTCGTCGAAGTCAATCTGCCCCACGGTCCGCACGTGATCGGTGTGGTCGGTCGCGGCCCGGGTGGTGGTTTCGGTCACCAGTTCTTCGCTTATGCCGGCAAGCTGGATCTGGCGCATTACCAGAAGAACGACACCTGCCTGCGGCAGAAAGAGCTGTTCAGCAACCTTGAGAAAGAAGGCCTGAAAGCCTACGAACTCAAACCTGATGAATTGCGTCGTTTGCTGGTGGGCGGGCACACCTCTATCCCGCTGGACCTGACCCTGATCCCGTTGCGCTCCACCAGCGAGCAGAGCCTGAAAACCTTCCGCGCGCTGTTCATCAACCTGCTGCACATGCGTGAAATCACTGCGGCCAAGTTGAAGCAACTGTTCCTCGATGCCTTCGAGCACAGCCTGCGTTCCGGCAGCGTCGACTACATCGCCGCGTGCGAAGAAGCCTTCCGCGACGTGCGCCGCATGGAACAGGACTACAACTCGCTGGTCGCCGCCGGCCCATTGGTCGAAGCTCTGGCCAACGGCGTGAAACAGCGCGACGTGCTGCGCGGCAAACTGCATCGCCTGTCGCCGCTGCTTGACTCGTTACTCGGCACCTGGTCGGACTACGCCACGGCGCGCAAGGAAGAGCTGACCATTCAGGCCGAACACTACCGTCGCGAGCAGGACGATCTGCAAAACGATCAGCGCGGTGGTACGCAGGAGCTGATGCGTCTGGAGCGGGAAATCTCCGGCATCCAGCGCTGGCTCGGCGAGTTGTCGGTGCTGAAGAACTGCTTCGCACTGGTCGATGACGTGAAAGTGCTGGAGCAACAATTACTCGCGGCCAAGGACGCCCACGACGAACTGGCCGGTGCGCTGGCCCAATCGCGGCAGTTCAGCGCCGAAGATCTGGAAGAGCGTCTGCGCGATCTGGAAAAACGCCTGAAGTCAGTGAAACAGCAACTCGATCACGCCGACAACAACAGCTATGCGCGCCTGCGTGAGGAGTTCTCGCAGCAGGACGTCGAGCGCCTGATGCGCCTGTTCAACAGCGCGCTGTTCAGCCTGCCGCTGGGCGAACATGGCATCACCCTCGACGAGGATGGTGAGTGGGTCAAATCGGTCGAGCTGATCCTCGATGGCTTCAAGGGCGAGCGCTTCGAAGTGCCGGGGCTGTCGATCGACATCTCGCACATCGAGCCGCCGGCTCTGCAGGCGCTGGCCGACCGCGCCGCGCTGCGTGACCAGAAAGAGCGTCTGGAAAAAGAACTCAAGCAACTGAAAACCCAGCAAGCCGTTGCTGCCGACCGCGCTGCGAGCAAGACCCAGACCGAAGCGCTGTATCAGCAGGTGCTGGACGCACAGAAAGCCCTGGAAGACTTCCGTCGCACCCAGACCCTGAGCGCCGAAGAAGGCGACAAGCTCGAGCAACTGGCGCAGATGGAAGCCGCGCAGGACGAACTCAAGCGCTCCAGCGATGCGTTCACCGAGCGCGTCCAGCAACTGTCGGCCAAGCTGCAACTGGTCGGTCGGCAGATCGCCGACATGGAAGCCAAGCAGCGCACCCTCGACGACGCTCTGCGCCGCCGTCAGCTGCTGCCGGCGGATCTGCCGTTCGGCACGCCGTTCATGGATCCGGTCGACGATTCGATGGACAACCTGCTGCCACTGCTCAACGACTATCAGGACAGCTGGCAAGGCTTGCTGCGCGCTGACGGGCAGATCGAAGCGCTGTACGCGCAAGTGCGCCTCAAAGGCGTGGCCAAGTTCGACAGCGAAGACGACATGGAGCGCCGTCTGTCGCTGCTGATCAACGCTTACGCGCACCGTACCGATGAAGCCCTGACGCTGGGCAAGGCGCGACGTGCGGCGGTCACCGACATCGCCCGGACCCTGCGCAACATCCGCAGCGACTACGACAGCCTCGAACACCAACTGGCGCTGTTCAACCGCGAGATCAACAAGCGTCAGGTCTCCAACCTGCAGAGCTTCCGCATCGTCCTGGCGCCGAACAAGGAAGCGCTCAAGCACATCGACCAGATCATCCACAGCGCCGGTCAGTACGAAGAAGGCGAAACCCTGTCGGTGTTCGATCTGAGCCAGAGCGCCGAACAGGACAACAAGAACGAAGAGGCCAAGGAGTACCTGGCGCGGCTGGTGGCGGCGAACCACAACCAGCTCGGTCTCAAGGACTTGTTCGAACTGGCGTTCGAGATCACCAAGGTCAACGGTCAGCCGGTGATTCACACCGACATCGACGGCGCGGCCTCCAACGGCACCACTATGACCATCAAGGCGCTGACCAACATGTACTTGTTGCTGCACTTGTTGGATCGCGACCTCGCCGGTCGCGTGCGCTTGCCGTACTACCTCGATGAGGCGGCGGACATCGACGAGAAAAACCAGGCAGCGCTGCTGGAAACCAGCCTGCAACTGGGCTTCGTGCCGATTCTGGCGAGTGTGAAGCCGCAGGTCTGCGCCAGTGTCGCCATCGACCTGGAAGGCGGCAGCGGCCCGGCGGGGATCTACATCGATGAAGCGGACTGGAAGTACATCCGCCGGCATGATGTGGTGAAGGCCACCGTCAATGTGCAAGCCGATGAGCCGGAGCTGGATGAGGTTTGACCGGCGCTAGCTGAAGGCAAAAAAAGGGCCGCGATCTGTTGGGATCGCGGCCCTTTTTTATGGCTTTGGGTTTGTGTTGACTTAGAGGACCTCATCGCTGGCAAGCCAGCTCCCACAGGTTTTTGTGCTAAACACAAATTCTGTATACGACATAAAACCCTGTGGGAGCTGGCTTGCCAGCGAAGGCGTCCTCCCAGACGCCACATCAATTCCGGATTACTTACCGAGCGAAATCTTCGGCGCCCAGGTCAGCCACTCATCCTCGAACTTGTCGAACAGCGGGAACGTCTGCTCAGGTCGTGCCGGGTTGCCCATGCGCTCACCGTCCGGCGTGGCGAAGGCGATGCCACCCTGAATCGCCGTCTCCAGCGACTCCGTGCGCACCGTCAGACCATTGAACAAGCCGATGTCGAAACCGACGCCGCTGGTGTTCCAGAATCGGCTGCCGCTGCGCACCAGCGGCGCGTACTTCGGCTCGATCAGAATGTGCACCAAGACGCGATCTGCGGTCTGACCCAGCTCATAGCCCGTGACTTTGCCCACAGTGATTTCTCGGTAGGTCACGGGTACGCCCGGTTTCAGTGAGCCACGGCGCGCAGCGCTCAACACCAGACTCAAACCGGCTTCCTGTTTGGCGACTTCCGGCGGACTGGCCAGCGCAACGAAGTTCTTCTGCGGGCCGAGGTTTTTTGCCGCCGGCTGCACTTCCACATACTGCCCGGTAACCAGGGTTTCCAGGTTCTGCGTCTTGATCAGTCCCAACTCTGGCTTGACCACCCAGAACTGACTGCCGACCCGCGCAATGCGCTCCGGCACTTCGGTGATCCGCGCGGTAATCATCACGGCTTGCAGATCGTCGGTCAGATCGACGTCTTCAATCTTGCCGACATCCAGCCCTTTGAAACGAATCGGTGTGCCCGGGCGCAAACCATCGGCGCGGTCGACCTTGATCGTGACCAAAGTGCCTTTCTGGTTGGCCTCGTCATGGTTGGCGAACAGACGGAAGCGCGGAATACGCTTTTGCAGCGGCGCTTTGGCTTGCGGTGTTTCGAAGGCAATGCCGCCGGCCATCAACGTCTGCAACGACTCGCTCTTGACCTGAATCCCGCCCGTCAGACCACCGGTGAGGGTGATGCCGCTGACGTTCCAGAAGCGTGTCGACGCGTTGACCAGGTTTTCGTATTCCTTCTCGATATGCACGCCAATGACGATTTGTTTTTTGGTCTTGGAGAACTGATAGCTCTGAACCGAACCGACCTTGACCTGCTTGTACAGAATCGGACTGCCGACTTCGATCGAACCGAGAACATCGGTGAACAGCACCAGGTGCAGACCCGGCGAACGCAGATCCAGCGGCGGCGCTTTTGGCCGCGCCTCGAATTCGCGTTTCGGCGCGGCACCTTTGTCGCCCGGACGCACGGCGATGTAGTTACCTTTCACCAACGCTTCGAGCCCGGTGATACCGGCCAGGGAAATCGACGGCTTGACCACCCAGAACTGCGTGCCCTCGACCAGATAGTCTTCCGCCAGAGGATCCAGCGTCAGCTCGGCCGTGGCGCTGTTCAGATCCGGATCGATTTTCAACGCTTTCATGTTGCCGACCTGAATACCCTTGTACATCACCGGCGTACGGCCGGCCTGCAGGCCTTCGAAGTCGCTGAGTTTGACCTTGACCCGGATGCCGGCAGCGGCGGCGTCGAAGTCCTCATACAGACGGAACGGCAGGCTTGGATCAGTAGGCGGACTGTCCTTGCGATTCTCCGGAGTGGCGAAGGCAATACCACCGGCGACGATGCTCGCCAGAGACTCGCTGCGAACCTTCACCCCCGACAGGTTGGCGTCGATGCTGATGCCACTGGCGTTCCAGAAGCGCGTGTGTTTGCGCACCAGTTTGGCGTAGGTCGGCTCGATGAACACTTTGAGTTCAACGGTGCTCTGGTCTTCAGACAGCACGTAGCTTTTGATCTGACCGACCTTGATCTGCTTGTAGAACACCGGACTGCCGCGGTTCAGCGAACCGAGACGATCGGCCTTGATGGTCAGGTGCAGGCCGGGCTTGGAGTCCGACAGCGGCGGCTCTTCGGCGAGTGCCTTGAACTTGCGGGTCGGCTCGCCTTCACCGGGACTGATGGCCACGTAATTACCTGAAACCAGGGTTTCCAGACCGGTAATGCCGGCCAGGGTCACGCTCGGTTTCACCAGCCAGAAACGCGTGCTGGTCTTGAGGTATTGCTCGACGTCCTTGTTCATTTCGACGGTGGCAATTACCCCTTTGGAGTTGCCCTCGTCATCCAGTTTGAGCGTCTTCACCTTACCCACCGGCATGCCCTTGTAGACCACTTCGGTCTTGTTGGCCTGGATGCCTTCACCGCTTTCGAAACGCACCTGAATCTCGATGCCGGTTTCGTTATAGGCACGCCAGCCGAGCCAGCCGCCGATGATCAGGGCAATCAGAGGCAGTACCCAAATGGCAGACCAGTTGGAGGCCGGTCGGGTTTTCGCTACAGGCAAATCAGTCATGGTCGTCGTCCGACTCCGTGTTATCCCAAATCAGTCGGGGATCGAAAGTTACTGCGGCAAGCATCGTCAGAATCACCACACTGGCGAAGGCGATGGCGCCAAGGTTGGCTTCGACACTGGCAAGCCGGCCGAAGTTGACGACCGCCACCAGAATGGCGATCACAAAGATATCGAGCATCGACCAGCGACCGATGAACTCGATGAAGCGGTACATCCAGATCCGCTGCCGTGCAGACAATGGCTGGCGTCGCTGCACCGAAAACAGCAACAACGCGATGCCTACAAGCTTGAAGGTCGGCACCAGAATACTGGCGATGAACACCACGGCGGCAATCGGGATCATGCCGTGCTGCACCAACTGGATCACGCCGGACATGATGGTGCTAGGGTCGCCCTGACCCAGCGAGCTGACCGTCATGATCGGCAACACATTGGCCGGAATATAGATGATCGCAGCAGTGATCAGCAGGGCCCAGGTTCGGACCAGGCTGTTGGGCCGGCGAGCGTGAACCAGCGCGCCGCAGCGCGTGCAGGTCTGCTCGTCGGTGTCCGCATCCTGTCTGTTCAATTCATGGCATTCGGTACAGATCAGAATGCCCGCATCAATCGCCCGCATGGGCATCCTCTCCTGATAATGCCTGCCAGATCTGGTGCGGTGACATCACCACTTCCAGCCAGACCTGGACCAACAACAAACCGATGAAACACGCCAGACCGAGGCCGACGGTGATGGCCGCCATGTCCGCCAGTTTGACGATCGCCACGAGGACGCCCATGAGGTAGACCTCGAGCATGCCCCAGTCTTTGAGGTGGTGATAAATGCGGTAGAGCAGCAAGCCGTAACTGCGGCCGATGTTGAAACGGATCGTCAGCAAAACGAATAACTGGCACAGCAACTTCAGCAACGGAATGGCCATACTGCACAGGAATACGACGATCGAAACGCCCTGCATGTCCGTATTGAACAAGCCGAGCACGCCGCTCCAGACCGTATCCTGCGAAGATTGTCCGAGGATATTGAGTTGCATGATGGGTAAAAAGTTTGCCGGGATATACAGCAATAATGCTGCGATCACCAAGGCAAGGCTGCGCTGCACCACATTATGGCGATGGGCGTACAACTCGTAACCGCAGCGCGGGCAGAGCGCTTTCTCGCCATAGGCAAGCTTGGGCTTGCGCATCAGCAAGTCGCACTCGTGACAGGCCACCAAGTCTTCCAGCGGTAAATCTGACAGCCCTTGGGCGTCAACCGGATCTGACATAAAGGCTCTGGCTCCGAAAAAGATGGGGCTATTCTAGTGTTCTGATTCGAAAATAACTGTGCAAAATTGTTCGCTGGCTAAGCAAAAATACTTTCCTGCGGGCAAAACAAAACCCCAACTGCTTTCGCAATTGGGGTTTCGGAATTTAATCTTGACGATGACCTACTCTCACATGGGGAAACCC
>NZ_JBIVMY010000047.1:0-34787 GCF_044753325.1 Pseudomonas sp. NPDC088414
ACTTTATCAACAAGGTTCACGAAAACAGCTTTCTGCAGCCCAGCCCTCGTGTGCTGATCTGCGTTCCATGCAAATCCACCCAGGTTGAGCGTCGTGCCATCCGTGAATCGGCCCTCGGTGCCGGTGCCCGTGAAGTGTTCCTGATCGAAGAGCCGATGGCGGCTGCGATCGGTGCCGGCCTGCCGGTTGAAGAGGCACGCGGTTCGATGGTCGTCGATATCGGTGGTGGTACCACTGAAATCGCGCTGATCTCCCTGAACGGTGTGGTCTATGCCGAATCCGTCCGCGTGGGCGGCGACCGCTTCGACGAAGCGATCATCACCTACGTGCGCCGCAACTACGGCAGCCTGATCGGTGAATCGACTGCCGAGCGCATCAAGCAGGAAATCGGTACGGCCTACCCGGGCGGCGAAGTGCGCGAAGTCGACGTTCGCGGTCGCAACCTGGCCGAAGGCGTTCCACGCGCATTCACCCTGAATTCCAACGAAGTGCTGGAAGCTCTGCAAGAGTCCCTGGCCACTATCGTTCAGGCTGTGAAAAGCGCCCTGGAGCAATCGCCGCCGGAACTGGCTTCCGACATCGCCGAGCGTGGCCTGGTGCTGACCGGCGGTGGCGCACTGCTGCGTGACCTCGACAAGTTGCTGGCCCAGGAAACCGGTCTGCCGGTGATCGTTGCCGAAGATCCGCTGACCTGCGTTGCTCGCGGCGGTGGCCGTGCATTGGAAATGATGGACAAGCACACCATGGACCTGCTCTCCAGCGAATAAGCGCCGGTTTGCAATACGTGGGTGAACGCACAGGCAGCACTTTGCAGTGCTGCCTGTTGGCGTTTATCTTCTGTCAGTCTTCATCCAGGCCGGTTTGATGCCGTATGAATAAACAGAATATTTGCCTGGGAGGAGCGGCTTATTAAACCGCTTTTCGCCAAAGGCCCTTCGTTGGGTGTGCGCCTGTTGGTGCTGGCCGTGCTGTCGGTCGCGCTGATGGTGGTCGATGCCCGCTTCGACCTGCTCAAACCCGCGCGCAAACAAGCGTCGCTGGTGTTAATGGACGCCTACTGGATCACCGACCTGCCCGGACGGCTGTGGGAAGGGATCGCCAGTCAGTTCGGCAGCCGCACCGAGCTTGTCGCCGAAAACGAAAAACTCAAGACCGAGAACCTGCTGTTGCAGGGGCGCATGCAGAAGCTTGCCGCCCTTACCGAGCAGAACGTGCGGCTGCGCGAGTTGCTCAATTCCTCCGCACTGGTCAACGAAAAGGTCGAAGTGGCCGAGTTGATCGGTATGGACCCCAATCCCTTCACCCATCGCATCATCATCAATAAAGGTGAGCGCGATGGCGTGGTGCTCGGTCAGCCGGTGCTCGATGCGCGCGGTCTGATGGGCCAGGTGGTCGAGTTGATGCCGTACACCTCCCGGGTGCTGCTGCTGACCGACACCACTCACAGCATTCCTGTCCAGGTGAACCGTAACGGTCTGCGGGCGATTGCCAGCGGCACCGGCAACCCGGAACGTCTGGAGCTGCGGCATGTTGCTGATACCGCCGACATCAAGGAAGGCGATCTGCTGGTCAGCTCCGGCCTCGGTCAGCGCTTCCCGGCCGGTTATCCGGTGGCGACGGTCAAGGAAGTCATTCACGACTCCGGCCAGCCGTTCGCGATTGTCCGTGCGGTGCCGACCGCGGCGCTGAATCGCAGCCGTTACCTGCTGCTGGTATTCAGCGACAACCGCACCGCCGAAGAGCGCGCCAACGATGCGGCGCAGGCCCAGGAAAATCTTGATGCGCAGGGCGGTGGCCCGATGCTTCCGGCCACGGTGCCGAAAGTCGTCAACCCACCGGCGGCGGCAACGCCAGCTGCAGCAGCCGCTCCAGCTCCAGCTGCTGCGGCCAGCACTACGCCGGCCAAACCTGCGGCCAAACCAGCGGCGGCGAGCAAGCCGCCAGCATCCCATCCGGCTGCGCGACCGGCGGCGAAACCGCCCGCCACTGCGCCGGCCAATACCGGGAGGCAAGAATAATGGTCGGGGCTACTGCTTCGCGTAACGGCTGGATTGTCTGGCTGACGTTTGTCGTCGGCATCCTGCTGAGTGTTTCACCGCTGCCGATGTTCATGGAAATCCTGCGCCCGCTGTGGCTGGCCTTGCTGCTGACCTTCTGGGCGTTGTACATGCCGCATACGGTCGGCATGGTCACCGCGTTCTGCCTGGGGCTGGCCGAAGACGTGCTGCAGGGCGATCTGCTTGGTCAGAATGCCTTGATCCTGACGCTGATCACCTTCCTGGTGCTGTCGTTGCAGCAGCGTCTGCGGATGTTCCCGATGTGGCAGCAATGCCTGGTGATCCTGGTGATCTTCGGCCTCGCTCAACTGGTTCAATTGTGGCTCAGCGCCTTGACCGGCAATCGTCAGCCCACTCTGGCGCTGGTATTGCCGGCACTGGTCAGTGCCTTGCTCTGGCCTTGGGTCAGCTTCGCTTTGCGTGGATTGCGCCGGCGCTACAAAATCAACTGATTCGGTCAGGCATGTGCCCGCACCTCGACAAGGGAGATGTCTTGATGAAGCCGCTTTACCTCGCCTCTGGTTCGCCGCGTCGGCGTGAGTTGCTCACGCAGATCGGCGTGCCGTTCTCCGCCATCAGTGCGGACATCGATGAAACCCCGCTCCCTGAAGAATCGCCCTCGGCCTATGTCGAACGCCTGGCGCGCGGCAAGGCCGAGGCCGGTCGGCGCACGCGGGTGTCCGACGCGGCGTTTTGCGTTCTGGGCGCGGACACCGCGGTGGTGCTCGACGGCAAAATTCTTGGCAAACCGGTGGACGAAGCCGATGCATGCGCCATGCTGATGATGTTGTCCGGCAAGGAGCATGAAGTGCTGACTGCCATCGCCGTGCTCGAAGGCCAGCGCTGCGAGTCGCGCGTGGTGCGCAGTCTGGTGCGGTTCCGCCCGATCAGCCGCGAAGAGGCTGCGGCCTACTGGGCCAGTGGCGAACCCCGGGACAAGGCCGGCGGTTATGGTATTCAGGGCCTCGGCGCGGTGTTTGTCGCCGGGCTCAATGGCAGCTATTCGGCGGTGGTCGGGCTGCCGGTTTGCGAAACCGCAGAACTGTTGGGCCATTTCGGCATACCCTGTTGGCAAAACCTGAACGCGCAATGAGCGTCGTACGAATCAAGATGCGGCCATTATCGTGAACATGCCTGAACGAGACCCTGCCATGAGTGAAGAGATTCTGATCAACATCACGCCGATGGAATCGCGCGTGGCGGTGGTCGAAAACGGTGTGCTGCAAGAAGTCCACGTCGAGCGCACGCAGAAACGCGGGATCGTCGGCAACATCTATAAAGGCAAGATTGTCCGGGTGCTGCCGGGCATGCAGGCGGCATTCGTCGACATTGGTCTGGATCGCGCCGCGTTCATTCATGCCTCGGAAATTTCTTTGCGCGAAGGCCCAGCGGTGGAAAGCATCAGCGCGCTGGTGCACGAAGGTCAGAGCCTGGTGGTGCAGGTGACCAAGGACCCGATCGGCTCGAAAGGTGCGCGGCTGACCACGCAGTTGTCGATTCCGTCGCGCTATCTGGTGTACATGCCGCGCACCGCCCACGTCGGCATTTCCCTGAAAATCGAAGACGAAGCCGAGCGCGAGCGCCTCAAGCAGGTGGTCAGCGATTGTGTGGCCAAGGAAGGGATCAAGGAGGCCGGAGGCTTCATCCTGCGTACCGCCGCCGAAGGTGCCGGGGCCGATGAAATCCTCATGGACATCCGTTACCTGCGCCGTCTGTGGGATCAGATCAGCGAGCAGATCAAGACAGTCGGCGCGCCGAGTGTGATCTACGAAGACCTCGGCCTGGCCCTGCGCACCTTGCGCGATCTGGTCAGCCCGAAAATCGAGAAAATCCGCATCGATTCCCGGGAAACTTTCCAGAAAACCACGCAGTTCGTCGCCGAACTGATGCCGGAAATCGCCGATCGTCTGGAACACTATCCGGGCGAGCGGCCGATTTTCGACCTGTATGGCGTCGAAGACGAAATCCAGAAAGCCCTCGAGCGCAAAGTACCGCTCAAGTCCGGCGGTTATCTGGTGGTCGATCCGGCCGAAGCCATGACCACCATCGACGTCAACACCGGCGCGTTTGTCGGCCATCGCAACCTTGAAGAAACCATCTTCAAGACCAACCTCGAAGCCGCCACCGCGATTGCCCGGCAGATGCGCCTGCGCAATCTGGGCGGGATCATCATCATCGACTTCATCGACATGGAAGATGAAGAGCATCAGCGCCAGGTGCTGCGCACCCTGGAAAAACAGCTCGAACGTGATCACGCCAAGACCAACATCATCGGCATCACCGAGTTGGGCCTGGTGCAGATGACCCGCAAGCGCACTCGCGAAAGTCTTGAGCAAGTACTGTGCGAGCCGTGCAGCAGTTGTCAGGGCCGTGGCAAGTTGAAGACCCCGGAAACCATCTGTTACGAGATATTCCGCGAGATTCTGCGCGAAGCCCGCGCCTATCAGGCCGAGGGCTACCGGGTGTTGGCGAACCAGAAAGTGGTGGACCGTTTGCTCGACGAAGAGTCTGGTAACGTCGCCGAGCTTGAAGGGTTCATTGGCCGCACCATACGCTTTCAGGTCGAAACCATGTATTCCCAGGAACAATATGACGTGGTGCTGCTCTGAGATCCTGCGGCACCTTCAATCCAAAACGGCTGGCCTCAGCTTTTCGCAGTTTTAACGCCATGGGAGCCAACTGACATGGAGCGTCTGACACGCATTCTGGCCGCACTGACCCGCTGGGGGCTGGGCCTGTGCGCGTTGGTTCTGGTGTTGATGGCGTTGTACGTCAGCCTCGGTCGGGAACTGACGCCGCTGGTGGCGGAATACCGCACCGATATCGAAGACAAGGCCACGGCTGCGCTCGGCATGCCGTTACAGATCGGCGAACTGGAAGGCAACTGGAGCGGTTTCGCGCCGATTCTGCTGGCCCATGATGTGATGGTCGGTGAGGGCGCGAATGCCTTGCGTCTGGATCGGGTACGCGTGGTGCCTGATCTCTGGGCCAGTCTGCTGGCCCGCGAAGTGCGCATCGCCCACCTCGAACTGAACGGCCTGAAGATTAGCGTCAAGGAAGCACAGGACGGCACCTGGGCGCTGGAAGGCCTGCCGGTGCAGAACGACCAGCCGCTGGATCCCCAGCAACTGTTCAATCGCTCGCAGATGGTTCAGCAACTGTCGGTGCTCGACAGTCAGGTGACCGTGCAGCCGCTGGATCAGGCGCCGATGACCTTTACCTACGTCGGTCTCAATCTGAAAACCGGCAGCAGCCGTCAGCGTCTCGATGCTCGTCTGACCTTGCCCGACGGGCAACCGGTGGCGATGAGCCTGCGTACACGGATTCGCCCCTCTCAATTGCCGGACAGTTCGGTGGAAGGTTATGTCAGCCTGCCGCAAAGCGACTGGTCGAAGTGGCTGCCGGAGCGTTTGACCCAACAATGGAATTTTTCCGAGATCAAGGCGGGCGGCGAACTGTGGGTGAACTGGAACGACGGCGCTCTGCAAAGCGCCGCCATCCGTTTGAACGCACCACAAGTGACCGGCGCTTACGCCGAGCGCAAGCCGATCAAGATCAGCAATCTGGCGCTCAACGGCTATTACCAGCGTGATGACGAGGGCGCGATTGTCACTCTCGATTCGCTGGCGATGAACTTCGGCGAGACCCGTTGGGAATCCCATGTGCAGCTCAAACAGACGGTGGCCACCGATAAAGCCGATGAGCTGTGGCATTTGCAGGCCGACCGCCTCGATCTGACGCCGATCACGCCGCTGCTCAATGCGCTGGGGCCATTGCCCGAAAGCGTCGCCCCGGTGGTCGACCACCTGAAGGTGACGGGTGGACTGCGCAACGTGCTGCTGGATTTTCGGCCCAACGCCACCGACGGCTCGAAATTCGGCTTCGCTGCCAACCTCGATAATGTCGGTTTCGATGCCTATCACGGTGCACCGGCAGCGCGAAACGTCAGTGGCAGCCTCAGTGGCAACCTCGACGGTGGCGAGCTGCGCCTGGACAGCAAGGATTTCGTCCTGCACCTCGACCCGATCTTCGCCAAGCCATGGCAATACATCCAGGCCAACGCCCGCCTGACCTGGAAGCTCGACAAAGAAGGTTTCACCCTGATCGCGCCCTACCTGAAAGTGCTGGGCGAAGAGGGCAAGATTGCCGGCGACTTCCTGATCCGCCTGCACTTCGACCATAGCCAGGAAGACTACATGGACCTGCGCGTCGGGCTGGTCGATGGCGACGGCCGCTACACCGCCAAATACCTGCCCGAAGTCCTGAGCCCGGCCCTCGACGAGTGGCTGCGCACGGCGATTCTTAAAGGCGCCGTGGATCAGGGCTTCTTCCAGTACCAGGGTTCGCTGAGCAAAAACGCCAAGGACGTGGATCGCAGCATCAGCCTGTTCTTCAAGGTGCATGACGCCGAGCTGGCGTTCCAGCCGGGCTGGCCGCACGTGAGCAAGGTCAGCGGCGATGTGTTCATCGAGGACAGCGGCGTGCGTATCGTGGCCGACAAGGGCCAGTTGCTCGACACCCAGGTCAATGACGTCTTCGTCAACATTCCCCATGTGGCGGCCGGGCAACCTACCCATCTGTTGCTCGACGGCGGATTTGCCGGCGGGCTGGGCGATGGCTTGAAGATTCTGCAGACCGCGCCGATCGGTACTGGCGAAACCTTTGCTGGCTGGGAGGGCGAGGGCGACCTGCAGGGCAAGGTCAAACTCGACATCCCGCTGGAAAAGGGCGATCTGCCGAAGATCCTCGTTGACTTCAAGACCGCCAATGCACGCCTGAAACTGGCTGAACCCAAGCTGGAACTGAGTCAGCTCAAGGGCGATTTCCGCTTCGACAGCGCCAAGGGGTTGAGCGGGCAGAACATTGCCGCCAGGGCTTTCGACAAACCCGTCACCGCACAGATTTTTGCTGATGGCAGCCCTAACAAGCTCAAGACTCGGGTCGCGGCTTCCGGGCAGGTCGAGGTCAAAAAACTCACTGACTGGCTGGGCGTGACTCAGCCGTTGCCGGTGTCCGGGACCCTTCCGTATCAGTTGCAGGTCAACCTCGACGGCACCGACAGCCAACTGACCGTCAGTTCCAGCATGAAAGGCGTCGCGGTGGATCTGCCGGCACCGTTCGGCATGTCGGCCGAGCAGGGTCGTGACACGGTGTTCCGCATGACGCTGCAAGGTGCGGAGCGGCGTTACTGGGTCAGCTACGATCAACTGGCAAGCTTTACCTTCGCCTCGCCGCCGAGCAATATCGCCGATGGTCGCGGTGAGCTGTTCCTCGGTACGGGCGACGCGGTTCTGCCGGAGGCCAAGGGCTTGCGCATTCGCGGTGTGCTGTCGGAGTTGGACGTCGCGCCGTGGCAGGATCTGGTCAGCAAATACGCCGGCAACGACCCGGGTGGCAGCGCCAAGCAACTGCTCAACAGTGCCGATTTCAAGGTGGGCAAACTCACCGCGTTCGGCACCACGCTGGATCAGGCCGCCGTGCAGGTCAATCGCAAGCCGTGGGCGTGGAACCTGGCGCTGGACAGTCAGCAGGCCAAGGGTTCGGCCAGCCTGCCCGATGCCAAGGGGGCGCCGATCGCGGTCAATCTGCAATACGTACGCCTGCCGGCGCCGGATCCGACGGTGCAGGCTGACGAGAATTCGCCCGATCCGCTGGTTTCGGTTGACCCGACGAAAATTCCCGCGCTGGATATCACCATCAATCAGTTGTTCCTCGGCCAGGATCTGGTGGGCGGCTGGTCGCTGAAAGTGCGCCCGACCGCCAAAGGTATCGCCCTGAACAATCTCGACATGGGCCTCAAGGGCATCCTGTTGCAGGGCAATGGCGGCTGGGAAGGAGCGCCGGGTTCGACCAACAGCTGGTTCAAGGGCCGGATCAGCGGCAAGAACCTCGCCGATGTGCTCAAGGGCTGGGGCTTTGCGCCGAGCGTGACCAGTGAAGAATTCCACATGGACGTCGATGGCCGCTGGCCAGGCTCGCCGGCATGGCTGGCGACCAAGCGCTTCTCCGGCACGCTGGATGCCTCGCTCAATAAAGGTCAGTTCGTTGAAGTGGAGGGCGGTGCGCAGGCGTTGCGGGTGTTCGGTCTGCTCAACTTCAACTCCATCGGCCGCCGCCTGCGTCTGGACTTCTCCGACTTGTTTGGCAAAGGCTTGAGCTACGATCGAGTCAAGGGCCTGTTGGTGGCTAATAACGGCGTGTATGTCACCCGCGAGCCGATTCGTCTGACCGGTCCTTCGAGCAATCTTGAGCTGGACGGTACGCTGGATCTGGTCGGCGATCAGGTCGATGCGAAATTGCTGGTGACCTTGCCGGTGACCAACAACCTGCCGATTGCCGCGTTGATCGTCGGCGCACCGGCGGTCGGCGGGGCATTGTTCCTGATCGACAAGCTAATCGGCGACCGCGTCGCACGCTTCGCCAGCGTCAAGTACACGGTCAAAGGTCCGTGGAAAGAGCCGAAAATCACCTTCGACAAGCCTTTTTGAGTAGCATGAGGCTTTCCCCCGTGTAGGAGCTGCCGCAGGCTGCGATCTTTTGATCTGGTTTTTAAAAAGCAAAATCAAAAGATCGCAGCCTGCGGCAGCTCCTACAGTGATAAGTGGACTCCCTGTCAGGAAGCGGCCATGTCTTTAGCGGTGATTCAAATGGTCAGCCAGAGCGATGTGCTGGCCAATTTGGCGCAGGCCCGACGCCTGCTCGAACAGGCCGCGGCCAGCGGCGCGAAGCTGGCGGTGCTGCCGGAAAACTTCGCTGCCATGGGCCGTCGCGATATCGCCGACATCGGCCGCGCCGAAGCGCTCGGCGAAGGGCCGATCCTGCCATGGTTGAAACAGACCGCCCGCGACCTCAAGTTATGGATAGTGGCCGGCACCTTGCCGTTGCCGCCACTCGGGCAACCGGACGCCAAGTCCCACGCCTGTTCGCTGCTGGTCAACGATCAGGGCGAAACCGTTGCGCGGTATGACAAGTTGCACCTGTTCGATGTCGATGTGGCGGACAATCGCGGGCGGTATCGCGAATCCGATGACTATGCTTATGGCAGTGGCGTGGTGGTGGCGGACACGCCGGTTGGCCGAGTTGGCCTGACCGTGTGTTACGACCTGCGCTTCCCGGAGCTGTACAGCGAGTTGCGCGCCGCCGGTGCCGAGTTGATTACCGCTCCGTCGGCCTTCACCGCAGTGACCGGTGCGGCGCATTGGGACGTGCTGATTCGCGCCCGTGCCATCGAGACCCAGTGTTACGTGTTGGCGGCAGCGCAGGGCGGGACCCATCCGGGACCGCGTGAGACCTTCGGTCATGCGGCGATCATCGATCCGTGGGGCCGGGTGCTGGCGCATCAGGATCAAGGCGAGGCGGTATTGTTGGCCGCACGCGACAGTGATGAACAAGCGTCTATCAGGGCGCGAATGCCGGTGACCAATCACCGGCGGTTTTTCTCGCAGGGCGCACAGCGTCCTGCCTCAGAACACGAATTTAAGGCGTAAACCTATGAGCGAGTTGTTGTCCTCAGTCAGTGATCACCTGTTGGCGCCCGGCGGCGTGACCATCGAAAGCCTGCAAGGCGTGCTCGGTGACCTGGCCGGCCCGGGTATCGATGCTGCCGACCTGTATTTCCAGGGCCAGATTTCCGAGTCGTGGTCGCTGGAAGACGGCATCGTCAAGGAAGGCAGCTTCAACCTCGACCAAGGGGTCGGCGTGCGTGCGCAGTCCGGCGAGAAAACCGGTTTTGCCTACAGCAACGCGATCACCCTCGAAGCCCTCGGTGCTGCGGCTCGCGCTGCGCGCTCGATCTCCCGCGCCGGGCAGAACGGCACGGTGCAGGCGTTCAGCACTCAGGATGTCGCACAGCTGTACGCGCCGGACAACCCGCTGGAAGTGCTGAGCCGCGCCGAGAAAGTCGAGCTGCTCAAGCGCATCGACGTCGCTACCCGCGCCCTCGACCCACGGATTCAGCAGGTCAGCGTGAGCATGGCCGGGGTCTGGGAACGGATTCTGGTGGCGTCCACCGACGGTGGCCTGGCCGCTGATGTGCGTCCGCTGGTGCGTTTCAACGTCAGCGTGATCGTCGAGCAGAATGGCCGTCGCGAGCGTGGCGGACATGGCGGCGGCGGGCGAACCGACTACCGTTATTTCCTCGCCGAAGACCGCGCCATGGGTTATGCCCGTGAAGCGCTACGTCAGGCACTGGTCAATCTGGAAGCGATTCCGGCACCGGCCGGCACCTTGCCTGTCGTTCTCGGTTCGGGCTGGTCCGGCGTGCTGCTGCACGAAGCGGTCGGTCATGGTCTGGAAGGCGATTTCAACCGCAAGGGCAGTTCGGCCTACAGCGGGCGCATGGGCGAAATGGTTGCCTCCAAGCTCTGCACCATTGTCGATGACGGCACGTTGAGCGGTCGTCGCGGCTCGCTGAGTGTCGACGACGAAGGCACCCCGACCGAGTGCACCACGCTGATCGAAAACGGCGTGCTCAAGGGCTACATGCAGGACAAGCTCAACGCACGCCTGATGGGCGTGGCCCGTACCGGCAACGGTCGTCGCGAGTCCTACGCGCATCTGCCGATGCCGCGCATGACCAACACTTACATGTTGGGTGGCGAGAGCGATCCGGCGGAAATCATCGCGTCGGTGAAGAAGGGCATCTACTGCGCCAACCTTGGCGGCGGTCAGGTCGACATCACCAGCGGCAAGTTCGTGTTTTCCACCAGCGAGGCGTACCTGATCGAGGACGGCAAGATCACTGCGCCGGTCAAGGGCGCGACGTTGATCGGCAACGGCCCCGAGGCGATGAGCCGGGTGTCGATGGTCGGTAATGATCTGGCGCTGGACAGCGGTGTGGGCACGTGCGGCAAGGACGGGCAGTCGGTACCGGTGGGTGTCGGTCAGCCGACGCTGAAGATCGATGCGATTACCGTGGGTGGCACGGGCGCATAAAAAGAGGTGGAGCTGCGGGTGGCGCGCAGGGCGGCCACCCGATGGCGAGTATCAACGCAGGCCGCGTTGGGTATCGTCCAGCTCACGGATGTACTTGAAGATCTTGCGGCTGGAAGCAGGAGGTTTGTTTTGCGCAACCTCGTGCTGAGCCTGACGGATCAGGGAACGCAGTTGCTGGCGATCGGCGTCCGGGTATTCGACGACGAATTTCTCCAGCACGGCATCGTCACCGGCGATCAGGCGGTCACGCCAGCGTTCGAGGTTGTGGAAACGCTCGTTGTACTGACGGGTGGAGGCATCGAGTTGATCGAGCAGGACCAGAATCGCGTCAGTGTCCTGATCGCGCATCAGTTTGCCGATGAACTGCAGGTGCCGTTTACGCGCGATGTTCGCGGTGTGCTTGGGCGCATCGGCCAGGGCCCGGCGCAAGGCGTCGGTCAATGGCAGTTTTGCCTGCAAGTCGGGCTTGAGTGTTGTAAGGCGCTCGCCAAGGTCAACCAGAGCATGCAGCTCGCGTTTGACCTGAGATTTGCTTTTTTCTCCCGTATCGAGGGAGTCGTCGTAAGAATCAACCATGGTGGCAGTCCGCAAAGAAACGCCGCCATGATAACCAGTCGGGGGCCGCTTGTCCGGCCCGGTCGCTCGATGACCCCAGCCGAAAGCAGAATTTGAGTGGAGATGAGCATGAGTGCAGTTCAAAGCGTCGGCCCGCAAGCATTGCCGGCACTGCAGGAACAGGTCGAGCAGATCATCGCCGAAGCCAGGCGTCAGGGCGCCAGTGCCTGTGAAGTCGCGGTGTCGCTGGAGCAGGGTTTGTCGACGTCGGTGCGCCAGCGTGAGGTCGAGACGGTCGAGTTCAACCGCGACCAGGGCTTTGGCATCACCCTGTACGTCGGCCAGCGCAAAGGCTCGGCCAGCACCTCCGCCACCGGGCCGGACGCGATTCGTGAAACCGTTGCCGCTGCACTGGCGATCGCCAGGCACACCTCTGAAGACGAAGCTTCGGGCCTCGCCGATGCGGCGCTGATGGCCAGGGATGTGCAGGATTTCGACCTGTTCCACGAATGGGACATTACCCCGGAGCAGGCCATCGAGAAGGCGTTGCTCTGTGAAGCCGCCGCGTTCGACGCCGATGCGCGAATCAAGAACGCTGACGGCACCACCCTCAGCACGCATCAGGGCTGCCGAGTGTACGGCAACAGCCACGGTTTCATCGGTGGTTACGCGTCGACCCGGCACAGCCTGAGCTGCGTGATGATCGCCGAAGCCGAGGGCCAGATGCAGCGCGATTACTGGTATGACGTCAATCGCCAGGGCAGCCTGCTGGCGGATCCGGTGAGCATCGGCCAGCGTGCCGCGCAACGTGCCGCGAGCCGTCTGGGCGCGCGTCCGGTGCCGACCTGCGAAGTGCCGGTGCTGTTTTCCGCCGAGCTGGCGGGCGGCTTGTTCGGCAGCTTCCTGTCGGCGGTGTCCGGCGGCAGTCTGTATCGCAAATCATCGTTCCTCGAAGGCACGCTGGGGCAGAAGCTGTTTCCGGAATGGCTGACCATCGATGAGCGTCCACACCTGATGCGCGCCATGGGCAGTGCGTCCTACGACGGTGATGGTCTGGCCACCTATGCCAAACCGTTCGTCGAGAAGGGCGAGTTGGTGTCGTACATTCTCGGCACCTACTCCGGGCGCAAACTCGGCATGCCGAGCACCGCCAATGCCGGTGGTGTGCACAACCTGTTCGTCACTCACGGTGATGAAGACCAGGCGGCGCTGTTGAAACGCATGGGCCGTGGCTTGTTGGTTACCGAGTTGATGGGCCATGGTTTGAACATGGTGACCGGCGATTACTCGCGTGGTGCGGCGGGTTTCTGGGTCGAGAACGGCGAAATCCAGTTCGCGGTGCAGGAAGTGACCATCGCCGGCAACATGCGCGACATGTTCAAGCAGATCGTTGCGGTCGGTAATGATCTGGAACTGCGCAGCAATATTCGCACGGGGTCGGTGTTGATCGAGCGGATGACTGTCGCGGGTAGCTAAGCTCCCATCTGCACAAAAAGGCGCGCCATCCACCCGGATGGCGCGCCTTTTTCATGTCCGCCCTGTAGGAGCTGCCGCAGGCTGCGATCTCTTGATCTTGTGTGTAAAAGCAAAATCAAAAGATCGCAGCCTGCGGCAGCTCCTACACAGCGGTCTTGTTTTGGTTCTCATTATCATCTAATAATGAATCTCATCTCCGAACGAGTCCCGGATCATGAGTTCTGCCTTGCACGAGCAGCCGTACCTCGAAAGCTGGCGCTGGATGAGTCGCCAGATCCGTTGCGCGATGGATCCTGACGAGCCGCGCCTGATCGAACATTACCTGGCCGAAGGCCGTTATCTGGCCTGCTGCACCGCGACTTCCCCGTGGACCATCGCTAAAACCTCCTTCCGTTTGCTGCTCGACACGGCCACCGACATCGCCTTGCCGTGGCACTGGCGCAGCCTGTGTCTCGATCAAGCCTGGCGGCCGCTGCGTGAAATGGAGCGCCTGTCGCTGTGCAACTGCCGGCTCCAGCGCTGGCAGCGTTACACCTGGCAACTGGCGACCTGCGAGTTGCTTCCCTCGATTCCTCTCATTGAATTAGTCCAAGGATTTACCGATGACCAAGACACGTATTGAGCGCGACAGCATGGGCGAATTGCAGGTGCCGGTGGACGCTCTCTACGGCGCGCAGACCCAGCGTGCAGTGGATAACTTCCCGATCAGCGGCAAGCCGATGCCAACGCAATTCATCCGTGCGCTGATCCTCGCCAAAGCCGCCGCGGCGCGGGCCAACGTCGAACTCAACCAGCTCAGCGCCGGCCAGGGCAAAGCCATCAGCGATGCCGCGCAAGGCCTGCTCGAAGGCGACTTCATGCAGCATTTTCCGGTGGATATCTTCCAGACCGGCTCCGGCACCAGCTCCAACATGAATGCCAACGAAGTGATCGCGACCCTCGCCAGCCGCCTGCTCGGCGAGCCGGTCAACCCGAACGATCACGTCAACTGCGGCCAGAGCAGCAACGACATCATTCCGACCACCATCCACGTCAGCGCCGCCCTGGCGTTGCACGAACAACTGCTGCCGGCGCTGTTGCATCTGGTGCAGGTCATCGAAAACAAGGCCGAACAGGTGCACCACCACGTCAAAACCGGCCGCACACACTTGATGGACGCGATGCCAGTGCGCATGAGCCAGGTGCTCAATGGCTGGGCGCAGCAACTCAAGGCCAACATCGCTCATCTCCAGGATTTGCTGCCGAGCCTGCAATCGCTGGCGCAGGGCGGCACGGCGGTCGGCACCGGGATCAATGCGCATCCGGAATTCGCCGCGCGTTTCAGCCGCCAGCTCAGTCAGCTGACGAATGTGCAATTCACTCCAGGCAAGGATCTGTTCGCGCTGATCGGCTCGCAGGACACCGCCGTTGCGGTCTCCGGTCAGCTCAAGGCCACCGCCGTGTCGCTGATGAAAATCGCCAACGACTTGCGCTGGATGAACTCCGGCCCGCTCGCCGGTCTCGGCGAAATCGAGCTGGAGGGCCTGCAGCCGGGCTCGTCGATCATGCCGGGCAAGGTCAATCCGGTCATCCCGGAAGCCACCGCCATGGTCGCCGCACAAGTGATCGGCAACGACTCGGTGATCACTATCGCCGGCCAGTCGGGCAACTTCGAACTGAACGTGATGCTGCCGATCATCGCGCAGAACCTGCTGAGCAGCATTGAGCTGCTGGCCAATTCCAGCCGCTTGCTCGGTGACAAGGCCATCGCCAGCTTCAAGGTCAACGAGTCGCGGCTCAAGGAAGCGCTGTCGCGTAACCCGATTCTGGTCACCGCGCTCAACCCGATCATCGGCTACCAGAAAGCCGCCGAAATCGCCAAGCAGGCCTACAAACAGGGGCGCCCGGTGATCGATGTCGCGCTGGAACATACCGACTTGTCGCGCAGCCAACTGGAAGAGTTGCTCAATCCCGAGAAACTCACCGCCGGCGGCGTGTAAATCCCGCAACCGCTTTGGAGGCTCACCATGGAGCACTGGAAACGCACGATCGAACGGGCCAATCGCTGCTTCATGCTGGGCGAGCTGATCGATGCCCGCGAGGCTTACTTGCAGGCCCTGGCCCTGGCGCAAGTGCTGTTCGAACGCTGGGCCGATGCCGACGAAGCGGTGGCGGCCTGCGTCATCTCCCATCACAACCTGGCGGATCTGCACCTGCGCCTGAATCAGCCGGAGGAGAGCGCCGAGTACCTTTGCGCGATTCATCAACGGCTGTTGCAGACCATGCAGGACGAGCGCCTGCGTCCGGCCCTGCGGGAAGCGGCGCTGCGCCAGAGCAGCAAGACCTACGTCGAACTGCTGAATTTCATCAGCGAACACGGCGAATATCCGCGCACCCAGCGCCTGCTGCACCCGGACACCGGCAATGCACGCCGCGCGTCAGCCTCACATCACCATGGAGTCCACTGAAATGGCTTTTACCTTGCCCGCCTTGCCGTACGCCTACGACGCCCTGGAACCGCACATCGATGCGCAAACCATGGAGATTCACTACACCAAGCATCACCAGACCTATATCAACAACCTCAATGCCGCCGTCGAAGGCACCGAGTACGCCGAATGGCCGGTGGAAAAACTCGTCGCCAGCGTTCAGCAGTTGCCGGAAAAACTCCGCGCGGCGGTGATCAACCAGGGCGGCGGCCACGCCAACCATTCGTTGTTCTGGGAAGTCATGGTGCCCAACGGCGGTGGCAAGCCGAACGGCGCGCTGGCCAAGGCGATCGAGGAGCAACTGGGCGGTCTCGACAGTTTCAAGGAAGCCTTCACCAAAGCCGCGTTGACCCGTTTCGGCAGTGGCTGGGCCTGGCTCAGCGTGACTCCGGAGAAAAAACTTATCGTGGAAAGCAGCGGTAATCAGGACAGCCCGTTGATGAACGGCAACACGCCGATTCTGGGTCTGGACGTCTGGGAACACGCCTACTACTTGCGTTACCAGAACCGTCGTCCGGAATACATCAACGCGTTCTACAACGTGATCAATTGGCCTGAAGTTGCCGCGCGCTATCAGGCGGCACTGGTTTAAGTCATCTATAAAAACAATCCAAGGCTGACTATGGGCACTGAAACACTGGCGATTGGCGGTGGGCGCATGTTTCGTTACGCGGTCGGGTCGCTGTTGCTGCTGGCGGGCATCACCTTGCTCGCGGCGCATGGGCTGGAATGGCTGGATCTGCAGCCGAAACTGTCGCGGGCCTTGCAGGGTGGCGCGATCTGCGCCCTCGGCACGGCGCTCGGTGCGGTGCCGGTGCTGGTGATCCGGCGCATGCCGCAGAGGCTCAGCGATACGCTGCTGGGTTTCGGCGCCGGCGTGATGCTGGCGGCGACCGCTTTTTCGCTGATCGTGCCGGGCATTGCCGCGGCCGAAAGTCTGGGCCTGACACCCTGGGCCGCCAGTGGTCTGATCTGCTTCGGCATCATGCTCGGTGCATTCGCTCTGTATCTGGTGGATCTGAAACTGTCCGGCGCCTCACCGGAAATGCTCGTCGGTACCCCCGAACACCCGGTGATCCCGCCAAGGATCTGGTTGTTCGTCTTCGCCATCATTGCTCACAACATCCCCGAAGGCATGGCGGTGGGGGTGTCTGCTGGCGGCGGCATGCCGGATGCCGACAGTCTGGCGATGGGCATCGCCTTGCAGGATGTGCCGGAGGGGCTGGTGATTGCGCTGGTGTTGGCCGGAGCGGGGATGTCGCGGGTCAGAGCGTTCCTGATCGGGGCGGCGTCAGGGCTGGTCGAGCCGGTATTTGCACTTCTGTGCGCGTGGCTGGTCAGTCTGGCGGAGCTGTTATTGCCGTTGGGGCTGGCGCTGGCGGCGGGGGCGATGTTGTTGGTGGTGACGCATGAGATCATCCCGGAATCGCGCCGCCATGGGCATGACAAGCTGGCCAGCCTAGGCTTGCTGATCGGCTTCTGTCTGATGATGGTGATGGATACCGCATTGGGCTGAAAAAAGATCGCAGCCTTCGGCAACTCCTACATTGGAATGCGTTCACTGTAGAAGCTGCCGCAGGCTGCGATCTTTTAACGTTCAACCGCCTTCATCGAAGTAGTTGTTGATCAACGCCACCAGCGCATCCAGCGCTTCCTGTTCCTGATGGCCTTCGGTACTCAGATAGATCTTCGTGCCCTTGCCGGCGGCGAGCATCATCATCGCCATGATGCTTTTGCCATCCACCGTGGTTTCCGGTGTGCGACCCACTCTGATCGTGCAATCCGGGAACTGCCCCGCCACCCCGACGAACTTGGCCGACGCCCGGGCATGCAGGCCCAGTTTATTGATGATTTCGATTTCCAGAGCAGGCATCGCGGTGTGAATCCTTTAAGTGAGGTCGCGGTGGCGAACCTGGACGTTCTTCAGGGTTTTCTGCAGGGCCTGACCCAGGCGTTCGGTAAGGTAAACGGAGCGGTGATGTCCGCCAGTGCAGCCAATGGCAATGGTGACATAGGCGCGATTGCTCGCCGCAAAGCGCGGCAGCCATTTATTCAGGTAGCCGTAGATGTCCTGGAACATCTCTTCGACCTCCGGCTGCGTCGCCAGATACTCGGCGACCGGTGCGTCGAGTCCGGATTGTGCGCGCAATTCAGGCTTCCAGTACGGATTGGGCAGGCAGCGCACGTCGAACACCAGATCCGCGTCCACCGGCATGCCGCGCTTGAAACCGAACGATTCAACCAGAAATGCCGTCCCCGGCTCCGGCTGGTTCAGCAGGCGCAGTTTGATGGTATCGCGCAACTGGTACAGATTCAGATTGGTGGTGTTGACCTTGAGATCGGCCAGGTCGGCAATCGGGCCGAGCAGGGCGGTTTCATCTTCGATCGCTTCGGCCAGTGAGCGGTTGGCGGTGCTCAGCGGGTGGCGACGGCGGGTTTCCGAGAAGCGTTTGAGCAAGGTTTCTTCGTCGGCATCCAGATACAGCACATCACACTGGATGTGTCGGGCGCGGACTTCTTCGAGCAACTCGGGGAAGCGTGACAAATGACTCGGCAGGTTTCGCGCATCGATCGACACAGCCACCAACGGCTGAGCCAGCTCGGTATGAATCAGGGCGCGTTCGGCGAGTTCCGGCAGCAGACCGGCCGGCAGGTTGTCGATGCAGTAGTAGCCGTTGTCCTCAAGAACATTCAGGGCGGTACTTTTACCCGAGCCGGAGCGGCCGCTGACGATGATCAAACGCATGATTAGTGACCGTTCTGCTCGCTCAGGACGACCTGATACAAGGCTTCATTGCTCGGTGCGCTACGCAGTTTTTCGCGCACTTCCTTGCGGTCGAGCATGCTGGCGATCTGGCGCAGTAATTCCAGATGAGCATCGGTGGCCGCTTCCGGGACCAGCAAGACAAACAGCAGGTCAACCGGTGCGCCGTCGATTGCATCGAAATCGATGGGCGCTTCAAGGTGCATCAAAGCGCTGATAGGCGCTTCGCAGCCCTTGAGACGACAGTGGGGGATGGCGATGCCGTTGCCGAAACCGGTGGAACCGAGTTTCTCACGGGCGATCAGTGCCTCGAAGACATCTTGCATCTCCAGATCCGGCACTTCGCGGGCGATCAGGTTGGCAATCTGTTCGAGGGCTTTCTTTTTACTGCCGCCCGGCACGTTCACCAGGGAACGGCCGGGGGTCAGGATACTTTCAAGTCGGATCATGGGTTGGGGGTGTTAACGACCTGTCGCGCCCTGAAGGAGGCTCTGGGTCTTTTCCTTATGCTTTTTGAGTTGGCGATCCAGCTTGTCGGTCAGTGAGTCGATCGCAGCGTACATGTCGGTATCTTCTGCGTTGGCGACCACTTCGCTGCCGGGGATATGCAAGGTGGCTTCGATTTTCTGCTTCAGCTTTTCGACGCACATCGTGACTTGCACGTTGGTGATCTTGTCGAAATGCCCCTCCAGCCTCTTGAGCTTTTGCTCAACGTATTCACGAAGAGGTTGGGTCACTTCCAGTTGGTGTCCACTGATGTTGACTTGCATACAGCTTCTCCTTCGTTGCCAGTGCATAAAGCGGCAGGCCGAACAGCCTGCCACTGGAACGCTGTAACGTGGCTTACATCAACCGCTTGCGTTCGCTCGAAGGCGCGATCCCTAGGGATTCACGGTACTTGGCGACGGTGCGGCGAGCCACCTGAATGCCTTGTGCCTCCAGTAAACCAGCGATCTTGCTGTCACTCAACGGCTTTTTCTGATTTTCCGCTGCAACCAGTTTTTTGATGATCGCGCGGATCGCCGTGGACGAGCATTCACCGCCTTCGGAGGTGCTTACATGGCTGGAGAAAAAGTATTTCAGTTCATAAATGCCCCGTGGGGTATGCATGAATTTCTGCGTGGTGACCCGGGAAATCGTCGATTCGTGCATGCCTACCGCTTCGGCGATGTCGTGCAGGACCAACGGCTTCATGGCTTCGTCGCCGTATTCCAGGAAACCGCGCTGATGCTCCACGATCTGGGTGGCCACTTTCATCAGGGTTTCGTTGCGGCTCTGCAGGCTCTTGATGAACCAGCGTGCTTCTTGCAACTGGTTGCGCATGAAGGTGTTGTCGGCGCTGGTGTCGGCGCGACGGACGAAACCGGCGTACTGCGCGTTGACCCGCAAACGGGGCACCGACTCCTGATTCAATTCGACCAGCCAGCGCTCGTTGTCCTTGCGCACAATGACGTCTGGCACCACGTACTCGGCTTCGGTCGATTCGATCTGTGAGCCCGGGCGTGGATTGAGGCTTTGCACCAGTTCGATGACCTGACGCAGCTCGTCTTCCTTGAGCTTCATGCGCCGCATCAACTGGCTGTAGTCACGACTGCCGAGCAGATCGATGTAATCGCTGACCAGACGTTTGGCTTCGTTGAGCCACGGGGTCTTGGCCGGGAGCTGACGCAGTTGCAGCAACAGGCATTCGCCGAGGTTGCGCGCGCCGATGCCGGCGGGTTCGAACTGTTGAATGCGGTGCAGAACGGCCTCGATCTCGTCCAGCTCGATGTCGAGCTCCGGATCAAAGGCGTCGAGGATTTCTTCGAGGGTTTCGTCGAGGTAGCCCTGATTGTTGATGCAATCGATCAGGGTCACGGCGATCAGGCGGTCGGTGTCGGACATCGGCGCCAGGTTCAATTGCCAGAGCAAATGGCTTTGCAGGCTCTCGCCGGCGGAGGTGCGGGTGGTGAAGTCCCACTCGTCGTCATCGCTGCTGGGCAGGCTGCTGGCGCTGGTCTGGTAGACGTCTTCCCAAGCGGTATCAACGGGCAGTTCGTTAGGAATGCGCTCGTTCCATTCGCCATCTTCCAGGTTGTCCACCGTCGGGGCGGTTTCCTGATAGGAGGGTTCCTGAATGTCGGTGTTGGGTTTTTGTTCGGCGTTGTCGGCCAAAGGATCGGTATTGTCGAAGTCGTCGCCTTCTTCCTGGCGTTCGAGCATCGGATTGGATTCCAGGGCCTCCTGGATTTCCTGTTGCAGGTCCAGGGTCGACAATTGGAGCAGGCGGATGGCCTGTTGCAGCTGCGGTGTCATCGTCAGCTGCTGGCCCATTCT
The DNA here is from genome assembly GCF_044753325.1 of Pseudomonas sp. NPDC088414. Taxonomy (NCBI): domain Bacteria; kingdom Pseudomonadati; phylum Pseudomonadota; class Gammaproteobacteria; order Pseudomonadales; family Pseudomonadaceae; genus Pseudomonas; species Pseudomonas sp. NPDC088414. The sequence continues at coordinate 20,571 of NZ_JBIVMY010000047.1, forward strand.
CAAGACTAGCGATGGTTTCATGGCAGGGGCTTAACACCTTATTCGCCGGCGCGCATGCGCCATCCACTACAGGGCGCCGGAGCGCCAAACTTAAGCAAATTATATGCCTGAAACTGTCGTGTTTGCCTAGAGCGCTGTAACAATTAAAGCGTATTAAATCCTGCTTGAATCGATACAGCGCCCGGGCGGCTCACCGGGCACTATTCGCTTAGAGGCGGAACTCGTGGCCCAGGTACACTTCCTTCACCAGATCGTTGGCAAGGATGGTCGCCGCATCGCCTTCGGCGATCAGTTGACCGTCGTTGACGATGTAGGCGGTTTCGCAGATATCCAGGGTCTCACGCACGTTGTGGTCGGTGATCAGTACACCGATGCCCTTGGCCTTGAGGTGGTGGATGATCTGCTTGATGTCGCCAACCGAAATCGGGTCGACACCGGCGAACGGTTCGTCGAGCAGGATGAATTTCGGTGCGGTCGCCAGGGCGCGGGCGATTTCCACCCGGCGGCGTTCACCACCGGACAGGCTCATGCCGAGGTTGTCGCGGATGTGGCTGATGTGGAACTCCTGCAGCAGGCTTTCCAGTTCCTTGCGACGACCGGCCTTGTCGAGTTCCGTGCGGGTTTCGAGGATGGCCATGATGTTATCGGCCACCGACAGTTTGCGGAAGATCGATGCTTCTTGCGGCAGATAGCCGATACCGGCCTTGGCACGACCGTGCATCGGCTGATGGCTGACGTCCAGATCATCGATCAGCACGCGACCCTGATCGGCCTGCACCAGACCGACGATCATGTAGAAACAGGTGGTCTTGCCGGCGCCGTTCGGGCCGAGCAGGCCAACGATCTGGCCGCTGTCGATCGACAGGCTGACGTCGCGCACAACCTGGCGGCTTTTATAGGCCTTGGCCAGGTGTTGGGCTTTCAGAGTTGCCATTACTGGGTCTTCTCGTCGGTTTTCTTCTTCGGCTGGATCACCATGTCGATGCGCGGACGCGCTTCGGTGACTTTGCTACCGGTAGCGCGACCGGCACTGGCCAGCTTCTTCACTGTGTCATAGACGATTTTCTCGCCCTGAGTGGTGTTGTTGTCCTTGTCGACAACCTTGGCCTTGTCGATCAGCACGACGCGGTTTTGCGCGGCGTGGTACTGGATCGTCACGCCCCAGCCTTGTACCGGCTTTTTGTCGCCCTGAGTCTGCAACTGCTCGAAGTAGGCAAGGTTGCCCACCGAGGTCACCACGTCGATATCACCGGTCGGGGTACGGGTGATGGTCACCGTATTGCCCTTAACGATCATCGAACCCTGGGTGATGATCACGTCACCTTTATAGGTGGCGATGCCATTCTTGTCGTCCAGTTGGGCGTCGTCGGCCTGAATGCGGATAGGTTGCTGCTGATCGTTCGGCAGAGCCCAGGCGCTCACGCTTCCCAGTGCTGCGCCCAGACTGAGCAAAATAGGGAGGGTTTTAACGAGCCTCATACTGTCCTCTTACGTTCGATTGCAGGTGTATCCTGCTGTCCTTCAAATACGCCTTCATTCCCACGCCAGTCGATACACCGCCAGCGCCGTCGATTCTAACGGGTTGCTCGGTCTGCGCATATTGCTGCTGAGGGAACACCGTCATGCGTGTGCTGGTGATCAGGGTGTCGCGGTTCTTTTCATCGGTGCGCTTGATGCGTACCGAGTCGATCAATTCTACCTGCGTTCCGTCCGGATTCACTTCGCCGCGCTCGCTGGTCACGTGCCATGGAAACTCGGTGCCGCGATACATGTTGAGGTCCGGTTTGGTGACCAGTGTCACGTCTGTGGCCTTCAGGTGTTCGGCCTTGTCCGAAGTCATTTCGTACTGCACTTTGCCGTCCGGCAGGTATTGCAGGGTATGCGTATTGGTGGCGTACCAGTCGATTGCAGTGTCTTCGACCTTGACCGCAGGTTTGTCGAGGAACCGTTCCGGACTGATGTTCCAGTAGCCGACCGCCGCAAACATGGCAGCGATACAGCCGAACAGCAGGAAGTTGCGAAATTTTTTGCTAAACATGGTCTGGCTCACAGGTACGCGGCGTTGGCCGCATCGAGGCGGCCCTGGGCGCGCAGGATCAATTCGCAGAATTCACGGGCGGCACCTTCGCCACCGCGGGCCCGAGTGACGCCATGGGCGTGTTCGCGCACGAAATCGGCGGCATTGGCGACGGCCATGCCCAGGCCTACGCGGCGGATCACCGGCAGGTCAGGCAAGTCGTCACCGAGGTAGGCGACCTGTTCATAGCTTAGGCCCAGTTGCGCCAGTAGACCGTCCAGAACCACCAATTTGTCTTCGCGGCCCTGAAACAGGTGCGGGATGCCGAGGTTCTTCGCCCGGCGCTCAACCACCGGTGTCTTGCGGCCGCTGATGATGGCGGTTTCGACACCGGCATTCATCAGCATCTTGATGCCCTGGCCGTCGAGGGTGTTGAAGGTCTTGAATTCGCTGCCGTCTTCGAGGAAGTACAGGCGCCCGTCGGTGAGAACGCCGTCGACGTCGAACACCGCCAGTTTGATCGCTTTGCCGCGTTGCAGCAGATCGGTGGTCATTACATCACTCCTGCACGCAGCAGATCGGAGAGGTTGAAGGCGCCGATCGGGCGATCTTCTTCGTCCACGACCACCAGTGCGTTGATTCGGTGGTCTTCCATGATTTTCAGCGCTTCGGCGGCGAGCATCTCGGGCCGTGCGGTCTTGCCGTGTGCGGTCATGACCTGGTCGATGGTGGCGCTGCGGATGTCGATGCTGCGATCCAGGGTGCGGCGCAAGTCGCCGTCGGTAAAGATCCCGGCCAGCTTGCCATCGGCTTCAACGATCGCGGTCATGCCCAGACCCTTGCGGGTCATTTCCATCAGCGCGTCTTTGAGCAGGGTGCCGCGCTGCACTTGCGGCAGCTCTTGCCCGGCATGCATGACGTTTTCCACTTTCAGCAGCAGGCGTCGACCCAGAGCGCCGCCCGGGTGCGAAAAAGCAAAATCTTCGGCAGTGAAACCGCGCGCTTCCAGAAGCGCCACCGCCAGGGCATCACCCATGACCAGCGCCGCAGTGGTCGAGGAGGTCGGTGCCAGGTTCAGCGGGCAGGCTTCGTGCTCGACGTGAACGTTGAGATTGACTTCGGCGGCCTTGGCGAGCGGCGACTGCGGATTGCCGGTGAGGCTGATCAACTGGATGCCGAGGCGCTTGATCAATGGCAGCAGGGTGACGATTTCGTTGGTCGAGCCGGAGTTGGAGAGGGCGAGGATCACGTCGTCGCGGGTGATCATGCCCATGTCGCCATGGCTGGCTTCGGCCGGGTGGACGAAAAATGCCGGGGTGCCGGTGCTGGCCAGGGTTGCGGCAATCTTGTTGCCGACGTGCCCGGATTTGCCCATGCCGACCACCACCACACGGCCTTTGCTGGCCAGAATCATCTCGCAAGCGCGTACGAAATCGGCGTCGATATGGGGCAACAAGCCTTGTACGGCTTCCACTTCGAGGCGGATGGTGCGTTGTGCCGATTGAATCAGGTCGCTGGATTGGCTCATGTCAGAAATCGTATAGCCCGATGAAAAGGCGGCGATTATAGCGGTTATGTTGAAAAGCCTCACGCAAGTTCGTCGTGCTTTGTCATTCCTTGTCACCAAAACCCTGAAAAAGCGCGGGCGGGCCTGTCATGTCGCTGAACACAGAGGGGCATGGGCCTTGGGCGCTTGGCCTTTGCAGTGATATAGTTCGCCGCCAGTTCGGCCTGCCCGGGAGGTATGTGCTTTCCAAGGAAAGCCAGGCGTCCGAGTGAGAGGCTGCATCGCAAGGAGTTTAGATGAGTGCCGATAACGCCTACGCGGTCGAGCTGAAGGGAGTCTCCTTCAAGCGCGGTGCGCGCAGCATTTTCAATAACGTCGATATTCGCATCCCGCGTGGCAAGGTTACCGGCATCATGGGACCTTCCGGGTGCGGCAAGACCACTTTGTTGCGCTTGATGGGTGCGCAGTTGCGTCCTTCCAGCGGCGAAGTCTGGGTCAACGGCCAGAACCTGCCGACACTGTCGCGCAGTGATCTGTTCGATGCGCGCAAGCACATGGGTGTGCTGTTTCAGAGCGGCGCGCTGTTCACCGATCTCGATGTCTTCGAGAACGTCGCGTTCCCCCTGCGCGTTCATACCCAATTGCCGGATGAAATGATCCGCGACATCGTCCTGCTCAAATTGCAGGCGGTCGGCTTGCGCGGTGCCATCGAGTTGATGCCCGACGAGCTGTCCGGCGGCATGAAGCGCCGGGTGGCGCTGGCCCGGGCGATTGCGCTCGATCCGCAGATTCTCATGTATGACGAGCCTTTCGTCGGTCAGGATCCGATCGCCATGGGCGTGCTGGTACGCCTGATCCGTCTGCTCAACGACGCGTTGGGAATCACCAGTATCGTGGTCTCTCACGATCTGGCCGAAACCGCGAGCATCGCTGACTACATCTATGTAGTGGGTGATGGCCAGGTGCTGGGGCAGGGCACGCCGGACGAGTTGATGAATTCGGATGAGCCGCGTATTCGCCAGTTCATGACCGGCAACCCCGATGGCCCGGTGCCGTATCATTTTCCAGCGACGGATTACCGCGCAGATCTTCTGGGGAAGCGCTGATGCGCAGAATTTCATTGATAGAACGCGTGCGCCGGTTCGGCGAGGCGGCGATCGACGCCGTCGCGGTGTTCGGTCGCGCGACCCTGTTCCTGTTTCACGCCCTGCTCGGTCGTGGCGGCATCAGCGGCGGATTCGGCCTGCTGGTCAAGCAACTGCATTCGGTTGGCGTGATGTCGCTGGTGATCATCGTCGTGTCGGGGATTTTCATCGGTATGGTGCTGGCGCTGCAGGGCTTCAGTATTCTGTCGAGCTACGGTTCGGAGCAGGCCGTGGGGCAGATGGTCGCCCTGACGTTGCTGCGTGAACTGGGACCGGTGGTGACGGCGTTGCTGTTTGCCGGGCGTGCCGGTTCGGCGCTGACTGCGGAAATCGGCAACATGAAGTCCACCGAACAGCTTTCCAGCCTGGAAATGATCGGTGTCGATCCGCTCAAATACATTATTGCCCCGCGTCTGTGGGCCGGTTTCATTTCCCTGCCGGTGCTGGCGATGATTTTCAGCGTGGTGGGGATCTGGGGCGGTTCGTGGGTGGCTGTCGACTGGCTTGGCGTGTATGAAGGCTCTTACTGGGCGAACATGCAGAACAGCGTGAACTTCACCAGCGATGTGCTCAACGGGGTCATCAAAAGTATCGTTTTCGCCTTCGTCGTGACCTGGATTGCCGTTTTCCAAGGCTATGACTGTGAGCCCACTTCCGAGGGCATCAGTCGCGCCACCACCAAGACCGTGGTATTTGCCTCGCTGGCGGTACTGGGCCTGGACTTTATTCTGACCGCTTTGATGTTTGGAGATTTCTGATGCAAAACCGCACCCTGGAAATCGGTGTCGGCCTGTTCCTGCTGGCAGGGATCCTGGCCTTGTTGCTGCTTGCTCTGCGGGTCAGTGGCCTGTCTCCGACTTCGACCACCGACACCTATAAACTGTATGCCTACTTCGACAATATCGCCGGTTTGACGGTCAGAGCCAAAGTGACCATGGCCGGTGTGACCATCGGCAAGGTCACGGCCATCGATCTGGATCGCGACAGCTTCACCGGTCGGGTCACCCTGCAAGTGGATAAAAAGGTCGACAACCTGCCGACCGACTCCACAGCGTCTATCCTGACCGCTGGCCTGTTGGGCGAGAAGTACATCGGTATCAGCGTGGGCGGGGAAGACACCCGTCTGAAGGATGGTGGAACCATCCACGACACGCAGTCGTCTCTGGTACTGGAAGACCTGATCGGTAAATTCCTGCTCAATACCGTTAGCAAAGACGCCAAATGAGGAGCTTTTGAATGATCTCTACCTTGCGACGTGGCCTGTTGGTGTTGCTCGCGGCCCTGCCACTGCTGGCTAACGCTGCGCCTGGACAGTCGGCGCACGACCTGATTCAGGACACCACGAACCGGATGCTGGCCGACCTGTCGGCCAATAAAGAAAAGTACAAGCAGGATCCGCAGGATTTCTACACGGCGCTGAACACTATCGTCGGTCCCGTGGTGGATGCCGAAGGCATTTCCAAGAGCATCATGACGGTCAAGTACTCGCGCAAGGCCACGCCGGCGCAGATGCAGACCTTCCAGGAAAACTTCAAGCGCGGCCTGTTCCAGTTCTATGGCAATGCCTTGCTCGAATACAACAACCAGGGCATCACGGTTGATCCTGCCAAGGATGAGTCCGGCGATCGCACCAGCGTCGGCATGACCGTCAAGGGCAACAACGGCGCGATCTACCCTGTGCAGTACACGCTGGAGAAGATCAATGGCGAGTGGAAACTGCGCAATGTGATCATCAATGGCATCAACATCGGCAAGCTGTTCCGTGATCAGTTCGCCGACGCGATGCAGCGCAATGGCAACGATCTGGACAAGACCATCAATGGTTGGGCCGGTGAAGTCGCCAAAGCCAAGGAAGAAACCGACAAAGCTGCCGCGAAGCCAGCGCAATGAATGAGGCGGCAGTTCGTATGAGTGAGGTCGACGAGCTATTGCTCAGCGGAGTGCTGGATTATCGCACAGGTCCCAACCTGCGCAAGGAAGGCCAGGCGCTGATCAAGTCCAGCAAGGCGGCAGCGCTGGTCATCGATTGTTCGGCAGTGAAGAAGTCCAGCAGCGTCGGCTTGTCCTTGCTGCTGTGCTTCATGCGCGATGCCCAGGCGGCCGGCAAGGCCGTCAGCATCCGCGCGATGCCGGAAGACATGCGCGAAATCGCTCAGGTCAGTGAACTGACCGAGTTGCTGGCGCACCCCTGAACCCGCATCGATAAAGAAGCCCCCCGTCAGAGTCCTGCCAATGCGGGGTTCGCAGGCGCGGGGCTTTTTTGTATGATGTCCGACCCGTGCGCACAGGGCGCCGATTGAGGTTGAGCATGCAGGCCGTAGAAGTGAAGAGCTTCCTTGAAGGAAAGCTGCCAGGAACGCAGGTGGAAGTTGAAGGCGAAGGCTGCAACTTTCAGCTGAACGTGATCAGCGATGAACTGGCGGCATTGAGCCCGGTCAAGCGTCAGCAGAGCATTTATGCCCATTTGAACCCGTGGATCGCCGATGGCAGCATCCACGCGGTCACTATGAAATTTTTCAGCAGCGCGGCCTGGGCCGAGCGCACCTGAGCCCAAGGGCGTCGAGATTCTTATGGATAAATTGATTATTACCGGTGGCGTTCGTCTTGATGGCGAAATCCGTATCTCCGGGGCGAAGAACTCCGCCCTGCCGATTCTGGCTGCCACCCTGCTGTGCGATGGCCCGGTGACCGTTGGCAACCTGCCGCACCTGCACGACATCACCACCATGATCGAGCTGTTCGGTCGCATGGGCATCGAGCCGGTGATCGACGAGAAACTCAGCGTCGAAATCGATCCACGCACCATCAAGACCCTGATCGCGCCGTACGAACTGGTGAAAACCATGCGTGCCTCGATCCTGGTACTGGGCCCGATGGTTGCGCGTTTCGGCGAAGCCGAAGTCGCCCTGCCTGGCGGTTGCGCCATCGGTTCGCGTCCGGTCGACCTGCACATCCGCGGCCTCGAAGCCATGGGCGCGGTGATCGACGTCGAAGGCGGCTACATCAAGGCCAAGGCACCTGAAGGCGGCCTGCGCGGCGCCAGCTTCTTCTTCGATACCGTCAGTGTGACCGGTACCGAAAACATCATGATGGCGGCAGCCCTGGCCAAGGGCCGCAGCGTGCTGCAGAACGCCGCGCGCGAGCCTGAAGTGGTTGACCTGGCGAACTTCCTCAACGCCATGGGCGCCAAGGTTTCCGGCGCCGGCACCGACACCATCACCATCGATGGCGTCGAGCGTCTGGGTTCGTGCTTCTACAAGGTCATGCCTGACCGTATCGAAACCGGCACCTACCTGGTGGCCGCTGCGGTCACCGGTGGCCGTGTGAAGGTCAAGGACACCGATCCGACCATCCTCGAAGCCGTTCTGGAAAAGCTCCGTGAAGCCGGCGCCGAAGTCACCAGCGGTGACGACTGGATCGAGCTGAACATGCACGGCAAGCGCCCGAAAGCGGTCAACGTGCGCACCGCGCCGTACCCGGCGTTCCCGACCGACATGCAGGCGCAGTTCATCTCGCTAAACGCCATTGCCGAAGGCACTGGTGCGGTGATCGAGACGATCTTCGAAAACCGTTTCATGCACGTGTACGAACTGCACCGTATGGGCGCCAAGATCCAGGTCGAAGGCAACACCGCGATCGTCACCGGTACTGAAGTCCTGAAGGGCGCGCCAGTGATGGCCACCGACCTGCGTGCTTCGGCCAGCCTGGTGATCTCGGCATTGGTGGCCGAAGGCGACACCCTGATCGACCGCATCTACCACATCGACCGTGGTTACGAGTGCATCGAAGAAAAACTGCAGATGCTGGGCGCCAAGATCCGTCGCGTTCCGGGCTGATTGCTGCACGCGGACACAGGGAAGTGTCCACTGAATTCGTTTCGAGTCGAGCCGGTATCCGGCTTGATGTGTGTCCGGCGCCGATTGCGACCGGGCATGAGTACCTTGATAAGGACTGACGTTTCCCATGTTGACCATCGCACTGTCCAAGGGCCGCATCCTTGACGACACCCTGCCGCTTCTCGCTGAAGCCGGCATCGTGCCGACCGAGAATCCGGACAAGAGCCGCAAGCTGATCATCCCCACCACTCAGGATGACGTACGTCTGTTGATCGTGCGTGCCACCGACGTGCCGACCTATGTCGAGCATGGCGCGGCCGACCTCGGCGTCGCCGGTAAAGACGTGTTGATGGAATACACCGGCCAGGGCCTGTACGAGCCGCTGGATCTGCAGATTGCCCAGTGCAAGCTGATGACCGCCGGCAAGATCGGCGCGGCCGAACCCAAGGGCCGTCTGCGCGTGGCGACCAAGTTCGTCAACGTCGCCAAGCGTTACTACGCCGAACAGGGGCGTCAGGTCGACATCATCAAGCTCTACGGCTCGATGGAGCTGGCGCCGCTGATCGGTCTGGCCGACAAGATCATCGACGTGGTCGACACCGGCAACACCCTGCGTGCCAACGGCCTGGAACCTCAGGAACTGATCGCCACGATCAGCTCGCGCCTGGTGGTCAACAAGGCTTCGATGAAAATGCAACACGCCCGAATCCAGGCGTTGATCGATACCCTGCGCAACGCAGTGGAATCGCGACACCGCGGCTGATTCACCTGCGCGACCTTGAGTCGCGCCCGTCTATCCGCCTCATAGCCAGAATCTCAGGTGCCCAAGCGGAAACGACTGCTAAGTTAGGGCGTCTGAGTTTTTGCCATTCCTATGAGGCTCTCGCTATGACCGCACCGACTGCAATTCGCCGACTCAACGCTGCTGACCCGGATTTCGCGCATCATCTGGATCATCTGCTGAGCTGGGAAAGTGTGTCTGACGACTCGGTCAATCAGCGGGTGCTGGATATCATCAAGGCGGTGCGCGAGCGCGGTGACGCGGCGCTGGTCGAGTTCACCCAGAAGTTCGACGGCCTCGAAGTCGCCTCGATGGCTGACTTGATCCTGCCGCGCGAGCGCCTGGAACTGGCCCTGACCCGCATCACCGTGGCACAGCGCGAAGCGCTGGAAAAAGCCGCGGCGCGGGTGCGCAGCTACCACGAAAAACAGAAGCAGGACTCCTGGAGCTACACCGAGGCTGACGGCACCGTGCTCGGGCAGAAGGTCACGCCGCTGGATCGCGCTGGCCTCTACGTGCCGGGCGGCAAGGCGTCGTACCCGTCGTCGGTGCTGATGAACGCGATTCCGGCCAAGGTCGCCGGCGTGACCGAAGTGGTCATGGTGGTGCCGACCCCGCGCGGCGAAATCAACGAGCTGGTGCTGGCGGCGGCGTGCATTGCCGGCGTCGACCGGGTGTTCACCATCGGCGGCGCACAAGCGGTTGCTGCACTGGCCTATGGCACTGAAAGCGTGCCGCAGGTGGACAAGGTCGTCGGCCCGGGCAACATCTATGTGGCCACCGCCAAGCGTCACGTGTTCGGTCAGGTCGGCATCGACATGATCGCCGGCCCGTCGGAAATCCTCGTAGTGTGCGACGGTCAGACCGATCCGGACTGGATCGCCATGGACCTGTTCTCCCAGGCCGAACACGACGAAGACGCCCAGGCAATTCTGGTCAGTCCGGATGCCGAATTCCTCGACAAGGTCGCCGCGAGCATCGACAAACTGCTGCCGACCATGGACCGCGCGACCATCATTGAAACCTCGATCAATGGTCGTGGTGCGCTGATCCACGTGCGTGACATGGCGCAAGCCATCGAAGTCGCCAACCGCATCGCCCCGGAACACCTGGAGCTGTCGGTCGCCGACCCGCAAGCGTGGTTGCCGCAGATCCGCCACGCCGGCGCGATCTTCATGGGCCGCCACACTTCCGAAGCGCTGGGCGACTACTGCGCCGGCCCGAACCACGTGTTGCCGACCTCCGGCACCGCGAGGTTCTCCTCGCCGCTGGGTGTGTACGACTTCCAGAAACGCTCGTCGATCATCTTCTGCTCCGAGGCCGGTGCTTCCGAGCTGGGCAAGACCGCTTCGGTGCTGGCCCGTGGCGAATCCCTCAGCGCGCACGCACGCAGCGCCGAATACCGCATCAAAGACGCAGACTTTCTGCCAGGGCAGGGGGAATGAACATGAGTAAATTCTGGAGCCCGTTCGTCAAGGATCTGGTGCCGTATGTGCCGGGCGAACAGCCAAAGCTGACCAGACTGGTCAAGCTCAACACCAACGAAAACCCCTACGGCCCGTCGCCAAAAGCCCTGGCGGCGATGCAGACCGAACTCAATGACAACCTGCGTCTGTACCCGGACCCGAACAGCGATCTGCTGAAAACCACCGTCGCCCACTATTACGGCGTGCAGAGCAATCAGGTATTCCTCGGCAACGGTTCGGACGAAGTGCTCGCGCACATCTTCCACGGTCTGCTGCAACACGAGCAGCCGCTGCTGTTCCCGGACATCAGCTACAGCTTCTATCCGGTGTATTGCGGTCTGTACGGTATCCAGTTCGATGCCGTGCCGCTGGACGCGCAGTTCCAGATCAACCCGGCGGACTACGCCAAGCCGAACGGCGGGATCATCTTCCCGAACCCGAACGCACCGACCGGTTGCCTGTTGGCGCTGGAGGCGGTCGAGCAGATCCTCAAGGCCAGCCCGGATTCGGTGGTTGTGGTAGACGAGGCTTATATCGACTTCGGCGGCGAAACCGCGATCAGTCTGGTGGACCGTTATCCGAATCTGCTGGTGACCCAGACCCTGTCCAAGTCTCGCTCGCTGGCGGGCCTGCGCGTCGGTCTTGCGGTGGGTCACCCGGATCTGATCGAGGCACTGGAGCGAATCAAGAACAGCTTCAACTCTTATCCGCTGGATCGCCTGGCGATTGTCGGCGCGGCTGCAGCGTTCGAGGATCGTGAGTATTTCGACAAGACCTGCCGGCTGGTCATCGAAAGTCGCGAGTGGGTCATTGCGCAGTTGCAGGCCAAGGGCTTTGAGGTGCTGCCGTCGGCGGCAAACTTCATCTTCGCCCGTCACCCGCAACACGATGCCGCGGGGCTGGCAGCGAAACTGCGCGAGCAGGGCGTGATTGTGCGTCACTTCAAGCAGGAGCGGATTGCCCAGTTCCTGCGGATTTCGATCGGCACGCCGGAGCAGAACCAGGCGCTGATCGACGGCCTCGGCAACCTGTAGAACACCGCTAAACCTGTGGGAGCGAGCTTGCTCGCGAAAGCGGTTGGTCATTCAACATCGATGTTGAATGTGACGGCCTCTTCGCGAGCAAGCTCGCTCCCACAGTGTTTTGGGCAGGTGCTTACTCTTCTTCTTTGACCGGCGCCGGCGGTGGACGCAGGCCGATTTCAGCGGTCAGCTTGATCTCTTTGCCGTTGCGCATCACCTGAATCGTGACCTTGTCGGTCGGTTTGATCCGCGCCACCTGGTTCATTGATTTGCGGCCATCACCGGCCGGTTCGCCGTCGATACTCAGAATCACGTCACCCAACTGCAGGCCGGCCTTCTGTGCCGGGCCATCGCGGAAGATCCCCGCCACGACAATCCCCGGACGTCCGGACAGGCCAAACGACTCGGCCAGTTCCTGGGTCAGCGGCTGTACTTCAATACCCAGCCAGCCACGAATCACCTGACCGTGCTCGATGATCGACTTCATCACCTCCATCGCCAGTTTCACCGGGATCGCAAAGCCGATGCCCTGCGAGCCGCCGGACTTGGAGAAGATCGCGGTGTTGATCCCGGTGAGATTGCCGTTGGCATCGACCAGTGCGCCGCCGGAGTTGCCCGGGTTGATCGCCGCGTCGGTCTGGATGAAGTCTTCGTAGTTGTTCAGGCCCAACTGGTTACGCCCAGTGGCGCTGATGATGCCCATGGTCACGGTCTGGCCGACGCCGAACGGGTTGCCGATGGCCAGTGCGACGTCGCCGATGCGGATGCTGTCGGAGCGGCCGACGGTGATCGCCGGGAGACTTTTCAGATCGATCTTCAGCACCGCGAGGTCGGTTTCCGGGTCGCTGCCGATGACGCGGGCGAGGGTTTCGCGACCGTCCTTGAGCGCCACCACGATCTGGTCGGCGCCGGTGGTCACGTGGTTATTGGTCAGAATGTAGCCTTCCGGGCTCATGATCACCCCGGAACCGAGGCTCGATTCCATGCGTTTCTGCTTCGGCGAGTTGTCACCGAAGAAGCGCCGGAACTGCGGGTCTTCAAACAGCGGGTGCGCCGGTTTGTTGATGACCTTGGTGGTGTAAAGGTTGACCACCGAGGGTGCGGCGATGGTCACCGCGTCGGCATAGGACACCGGCCCCTGCTGCACGCTGGTGGTTTGCGGGGCCTGTTGCAGATTGACGTCGAGGCTCGGTAGCCCGACCCACTGCGGGTAACGCTGAATAATCAACAGAGCGATAAGCACACCGGCCAACAGCGGCCAGCCGAAAAAACGCAGCGCCTTGAGCATTAAGCACGTCCTGGAAAAGTTGCAGGCGGGGGCAGACCGCCCATAATGTCGCGCATTATACGAGGCCGCGCGCGCCTCTGAACGGGATATTTAGGAGTCTTTCATGGCCGTCGCCCTCAGCACCCTCGTCGAAGAAGCCGACCGTTACCTCGGCAGTGCAAAAATCGCCGATTATTGCCCCAACGGCCTGCAGGTCGAAGGCCGTCCACAAGTGATGCGCATCGTCAGTGGCGTCACCGCCAGTCAGGCCTTGCTCGATGCCGCAGTCGAAGCCGAGGCCGATCTGGTGCTGGTGCATCACGGCTATTTCTGGAAGGGCGAGAACCCGTGTATCACCGGCATGAAGCAGCGTCGCCTGAAAACCTTGCTCAAGCACGACATCAGTCTGCTCGCCTATCACTTGCCGCTGGATCTGCACCCGGAGGTCGGCAACAACGTGCAACTGGCGCGTCAGCTGGACATCACCGTCGAAGGGCCGCTGGATCCGGACAACCTCAAAATTGTCGGACTGGTTGGCTCGTTGAATGAGCCGATGACCCCGCGTGATTTCGCGCGCAAGGTCCAAGAGGTCATGGGCCGCGAGCCGCTGCTGGTCGAAGGCAGTGCGATGATTCGTCGGGTCGGCTGGTGCACTGGCGGCGGGCAGGGCTATATCGATCAGGGCGTCGCGGCGGGTGTTGATCTGTTCCTCAGCGGTGAAGCCTCCGAGCAGACCTTCCACAGCGCTCGGGAAAACGACATCAGCTTCATCGCTGCCGGTCACCATGCCACCGAGCGCTATGGCGTGCAGGCGCTGGGCGACTACCTGGCAAAACGTTTCGCCCTTGAACACATTTTCATCGACTGCCCGAACCCGATCTGAAATCCACCGCATTTCCTCTGTAGGAGTGAGCCTGCTCGCGATAGCTTTGTCACATTCAATATAGCGGTGACTGATACACCGCTATCGCGAGCAGGCTCACTCCTACACGGGGTGGGCGCCCAAACGGGTGGGCATATTCATATGCCCTTTCGATCTAGTAGGCGTCCTGATTAGAAGAGGTCGCTGTGCTAGGATTCCCCGCTCGAACACGGCCCGCTGGCCGTTCATAAGAAAGCTTTCGTGAGTAGCCATGGTCGACAAACTGACGCATCTGAAACAGCTGGAGGCGGAAA
>NZ_JBIVMY010000048.1:0-34318 GCF_044753325.1 Pseudomonas sp. NPDC088414
GCGGTGGACGGGCCGATGGAGACGACGACGATTTCAGTCGCAACACCTTTCTCTTTCAGGCGTACGGCTTCTTCAACTGCGATTTCGCAGAACGGGTTCATCGACATCTTGACGTTGGCGAGGTCTACGCCGGAATTGTCCGCTTTGACGCGAACCTTGACGTTGTAATCCACAACGCGTTTGACAGCTACAAGAACCTTCATGGATTCCTCGTTACTCTCCGGTGAAAAGAAAGTCGCCTAGGCGAACCTGGCGGATGATGCTCATCGGGCACAAGGGCACCTCTAAAAACGCCGGCTGGGGCCGATGACCGTTCGTCAGTGGTGACCAACGGGTCATTGATTCGCACGGTGTGTAAACTGCGCGCCAGACTCGCGCTGCGCATCACCTTGTACTGCCTGTGCCCTGTCTTTAGAGGTGCTCTTGAAACCGCCAGTCTGCCTACGGCGAGCGCAAAACCGCCCGTATCTTGACCGGAACGCCTATTCCGGTCAATACGGCAAAATGGCCGTTCATAAGCCGCGCTTCTTTGATTTCTCTGGGCTGGAGCCGATTCAAACAAACGTTTGTATTGGACGCTCGGAGTGGTGTAGATATAATGCGCCGCCTAGAGAGAAAGGTGGTTTGCCCATTATTACCCTTGACGTTAACGTAAAGGCAATAACGGATACGACACCGAACCTCCAAATTAGAAAAAAACTGTTGAGCCTTGAGTAGGAGATAGCCTGTGGAACGCGAATACATGGAATTCGACGTGGTCATCGTCGGTGCCGGCCCCGCTGGCCTGTCCGCCGCCTGCCGTCTGAAGCAGAAGGCCGCCGAAGCCGGTAAGGAAATCAGCGTCTGCGTGGTCGAAAAAGGCTCCGAAGTCGGCGCACACATCCTTTCCGGTGCCGTGTTCGAACCACGCGCTCTGAACGAACTGTTCCCGGACTGGAAAGAACTCGGCGCCCCGCTGAACACCCCAGTCACCCGCGACGACATTTTCGTGCTGAAAAACGCCGACAGCGCGCAGAAGATTCCTGACTTCTTTGTGCCCAAGACCATGCACAACGAAGGCAACTTTATTATTTCCCTGGGCAACCTGTGCCGCTGGCTGGCTCAGCAGGCCGAGAACCTGGGTGTGGAAATCTACCCGGGCTTCGCCGCTCAGGAAGCCTTGATCGACGAAAACGGCATCGTGCGCGGGATCATCACTGGTGATCTGGGCGTCGACCGCGAAGGCAACCCGAAAGAAGGCCTGTACACCCCGGGTATGGAGTTGCGTGGCAAGTACACGCTGTTCGCCGAAGGCTGCCGTGGGCACATCGGCAAGCAACTGATCAAGCGTTACAACCTCGATAGCGATGCCGACGCTCAGCACTACGGCATCGGCCTGAAAGAAATCTGGGAAATCGACCCGGCCAAACACCAGCCGGGCCTGGTGGTGCACACCGCCGGTTGGCCGTTGGACATCATGGGCACCGAAAACACCGGCGGCTCGTTCCTCTATCACCTGGAAAACAACCAGGTGGTGGTCGGTCTTATCGTTGACCTGTCCTACAGCAACACCTACCTGTCGCCGTTCGACGAGTTCCAGCGCCTCAAGCATCACCCGGTGCTCAAGCAATACCTGGAAGGCGGCAAACGCGTCAGCTACGGCGCCCGCGCCATCTGCAAAGGTGGCCTGAACTCGCTGCCGAAAATGGTCTTCAAGGGCGGCGCGCTGATCGGTTGCGACCTCGGCACCCTGAACTTCGCCAAGATCAAAGGCAGTCACACCGCGATGAAGTCGGGCATGCTCGCTGCTGAATCGGTGGCCGACGCGCTGTTCGCCGAGAAGGATGGCACTGAAGAGCTGACCACTTACGTCGACGCGTTCAAGAAGAGCTGGCTCTACGACGAACTGTTCGCCAGCCGCAACTTCGGCCCGGCGATCCACAAGTTCGGCGCGATTGTCGGCGGTGGTTTCAACTGGCTGGACCAGAACATCTTCGGCGGCAAACTGCCGTTCACCCTGCACGACACCAAGCCGGACTACGCCTGCCTCAAGCTCGCGGCCGACTGCAAGAAGATTGACTATCCGAAGCCGGACGGCAAACTCAGCTTCGACAAACTGAGCTCGGTATTCATCTCCGGTACCAACCACGAAGAAGAACAGCCTTGCCACCTGAAGCTGACCGACCCGAGCATTCCGCTGAGTCGCAACCTGCCGATGTACGACGAACCGGCGCAGCGCTACTGCCCGGCAGGTGTGTACGAGGTGATCACCAAGGAAGACGGCGAAAAACGCTTCCAGATCAACGCCCAGAACTGCGTGCACTGCAAGACCTGTGACATCAAGGACCCTTCGCAGAACATCACCTGGGTCACGCCGGAAGGCGCTGGCGGCCCGACTTACCCGAACATGTAGGTCGAAATGCTGAACAACGAGGCTCCCGAAATGGGGGCCTTTTTGTTGCCCACCATTCCTTGTTGCACCACAAAATCACTGTAGGAGTGAGCCTGCTCGCGATAGCGGTGTGTCAGTCAACGATGATGCTGACTGATACACCGCTATCGCGAGCAGGCTCACTCCTACAAGGGATTTGCGCAGACTCAGGCAACGCGCTCATCGCCCGGGCTGCGCTCAAAGTAGCGCTTGTACTCACGACTGAACTGCGACGTACTCTGATACCCCACCCGATGCGCCACCTGCGCCACGCCCAGCCCTTCGGCGACCAGCAAGGTCTGCGCCTTGAGCAGGCGCAGGCGCTTCAGATACTGCACCGGCGACAGCAACGTGCTGCGCTTGAAGTGCTCGTGGAAGGACGAAACGCTCATGTTCGCGCAACTGGCCAGAGTCTCGACATTCAGCGGTTCGGTGTAATGCGCATGCAGATGACTGATCGACGCCGCGACCCGGGCGAACTGCCCCTGCTGCTCCACCAGCGCGCGCAACACATCGGCCTGCGGCCCGCGCAACGCAGTGAACAACAATTCACGCACCCGCGCCGGCCCGAGAATCTGCCGCTCCAGCGGATCGTGCAGGCAGCGCAGCAAACGTTCGACACAGCCACGCATGTCATCGTCGAGCACCACCGAGGTCATCGACTCCGGCGTCTGCGCCGGAATGTGCCGCCCCGGTGCCAGCCCCATGGCCAGCACCAACTCACCGAGCAGCACCCGGTCGATCGCCACGGACACCCCCAGCAACGGCGCATCCGGCAAGGCAAAGGTTTCACACTCGAACGGCACCGGCAGCGCCTGAATCAGATAGTGCCCGGCGCCGTACTCCATGGTGCGCGGGCCGAGAAACGCCAGTTTGCTGCCCTGGGCGATGATCATCAGGCTCGGCTCATAAATGTGCGGGCCACGCGCCACGTCGCAACTGGCACGCAACACCTGCACGCCGGGCAACCCGGTCTGGCTGTAACCATCGCAGAGCGCCAGCGGCTCGATCAGCGAAACCAGCGTGGCATTGGCATCAAGGTGACGGGTCAACTGCATCGGAGGGGTCTTCAAAAAAGTCACGGAAAAAGGCATGCAAGCATCATCGCAGATCCTTTTGCCAATGCGCTTGCCCAGACCTGCATGCCGGAGGATTAGGCATGAGACCCGGAGGAATCGTCATGGCCGCAGCGGCAGACGGCGCCCAAAATGCGCCACCTCACCTGTCACTGCTTCTGCGAGGTTTCTCATGTACACCGCTATCGGTTATGCCGCCCAATCGGCCACCACTCCCCTCGCCCCGATGAAATTCGAACGCCGCAGCCCACGCGCTGACGACGTGGCGATCGAGATCCTCTACTGCGGCGTCTGCCACTCAGACATCCACCAGGCCCGCAACGAATGGGGCATCGCGGTTTATCCGTTGATGCCCGGCCATGAGATCGTCGGAAAAGTCACCGCCATTGGTGCGAATGTCACCCAACATAAAGTCGGCGATCTGGTCGGTGTCGGCTGCATGGTCGACTCCTGCCGCACCTGCGCCGCCTGCCAGCAGAACCTCGAGCAATACTGCCTCGAAGGTCCGACCATGACCTACGCCACCCCGGACCGGGTCGATGGCAGCAACACCATGGGCGGCTACTCCGACAGCATCGTGGTCAGCGAGCACTTCGTCGTGCGCATCCCGGAAAAGCTGGATCTGGCCAGCGCTGCGCCGATCCTCTGCGCCGGCATCACCACCTACTCGCCACTCAAGCATTACGGGGTCAAGGCCGGCGACAAGGTCGGGATTCTCGGTATGGGCGGCCTCGGCCACATGGGCATCAAGTTTGCCAAGGCACTGGGCGCCGAAGTCACGCTGTTCACCCGTTCGGCGAGCAAGGCCGAGGAAGGTCGTCGTCAGGGCGCCGATCATGTGATCGTCTCCACCGATGCCGAGCAGATGGCTGCCGCCGCAGGCCAATTCGACTTCCTGCTCGACACCATCCCGGTGCAGCATGATCTCAATCCGTACCTGCAAACCCTGCGCTTTGATGGCGTGCACATTCTGGTCGGCCTGATCGAACCGATCGATCCGCCCGTGCACGCCGCCAACCTGGTGCTGGGCCGTCGCGTGCTGGCCGGTTCGTTGATCGGCGGCATTGCCGAAACCCAGGAAGTGCTGGATTTCTGCGCCGAGCACAACATCACCTGCGACATCGAAATGCTCGACATCCGCCAGATCAACGAGGCCTATGCGCGGATGATTGCTGGTGATGTGAAGTATCGCTTCGTGATCGACATGGCGACGTTGAAGCTTTAAACCTTCAGACCGAGTTCTGCCGAGAGCCGGGCTGTGACCCCTTTGATCAGGGGGATCAGCTCGGCCATTTTTTCCAGCGGCATGTACGGCACAGTGCTGGCGATACTGATCGCCGCCACTATGCGCTTGCTCGCATCACGAATCGGCGCCGCCACGCAGCGGATCGACGGTTCGTTGTCCTCCAGATCGAACGCGTAGCCACCGGCCACGTACTCGGTCATGCGCTGCTCAAGCTGTTCCCACGACTGCTGGGGATGCTGCGGCCAGAACTGACTTTTCCCACCCGCCGGCAGGCTGATGTCGTACAGCCGCTGCCAATCCTGCGGCGCATCATCGAGCATCAAGGCCTTGCCGATCCCGGTGCGTGCCAGCGGCATGCGATGGCCAACCCGCGAGCGCATTTCCGGGCCATTGCGCCCCGGATTCTTCAGCAGATACAACACCTCGTCGCCTTCGCGAATCCCCAGGTGCACGGTGTCGCCGGTCAGCGCCGACAACTCATCCAGATAGGGCGCGGCCAGACTCACCAGCGGCAACTCTTCGCGGGCCTGAAACCCCAGCTCGATCAATTTTGGCCCAAGCAGATAGCCGATTTGCGGCACCACGCGCAGGTAACGTTCGTCCACCAGACAACTGGCCAGACGATGGGTGGTGCTGCGCGTGGTGCCGATCAGTCGGGCGATCTCTTTCAGGTCGCGGGCGCCACTGGCCACCGCCTGCACCACGCCCAGTCCGCGAAGCAGGGTCTGGGTGCCGGTGGGTGCGGCGTCCTTGGTTTTTTCCGGGGCGTCTTCCTGCATATCCAGCCTTTACCGTTGAGCGAGGGAACGGGCGGCATTATGGTCGCCCGACGCAGACCACTACAACTCGATACGCTCGACCTTGCCCACCAGCAGCACGTAGGACAATGCACCGATCAGCGCCAGAACCGCGATGTAGGTGATCGCCGGGGCAAACGAATCGCCACTGGCGAGGAACCCGATGACGATCGGCGTGGCAATCGCCGACAGGTTGCCGATGAAGTTGAACACCCCACCGGTCAAACCGAGCAAGCGTGCCGGCGCGAGGGTCGAGACCAGCGACCAGGTGATCGAAGCCAGGCCGTTGCCGAAAAACGCTAGCGCCAGGAAGGCGATCACCAGCGGCGTCGATTCAACGAAGTTGGCGCCGATGATCGAGGTGGAAATCAACAGTCCGCCAATGATCGGCAACTTGCGCGCGAAGCCCACGCTGCAGCCACGGCGGATCAGCTGGTCGGAAAAGAACCCCGAACACAGCACGCCAATGAACGCGGCCAGAAACGGCAGTGATGCCAGCAGCCCGGACTTGATGAAGTCCATGCCGCGATATTTCACCAGGTAGGTCGGGAACCACGTCAGGAAAAACCACAGCGTCGAGTTCAGGCAGAACTGGCCGAGGTAGATGCCCCACAACTTGCGTTTGCTCAGGACGATGCCGAGGTCGGTCCAACTGAACGAGGCCTTGGCCGTTTGCGCTTGAATGTCTACGAGTCCGCCGCCCTCGCGGATCAGGTCGATCTCCGCGTCGTTGGCGCCCTTGAAGTCCCGTGGTTCGCGATACACCGCGTACCAGATCGCCGCCCAGACAATCCCCGCCGCACCGGTGGCGACGAACACCATGTGCCAGCCGAACTCATGTTGCAGCCACGCCAGCACCGGGGTCAGAAACGCCAGGCCGACAAACTGCCCGGAGGTGTAGAAACCAATCGCCGTGGCCCGCTCGCGCTCGGGAAACCAGGTAGTGACCACGCGGCTGTTGATCGGATAGGCCGGTGCTTCCAGCGCGCCGACCGCCATGCGCAGCACGAACAGCGCAATGAAACTCGCGGCAAAACCGAGCAGCACCGTGGCCAGCGACCACAGCAGCAGCGCGACGCTGTAGAGGATGCGCGGCGGCACCCGATCCACCAGCCAGCCGCCGGGGATCTGCATCGCGGCGTAGGTCCAGCCGAACGCGGAGAAAATCAGCCCGACATGCACCGGGTCGATGCCCAGTTCGCTGGTCAGCGCGGGCGCGGCAATCGACAGGTTGCTGCGGTCGAGGTAGTTGATGACTACGGTGATGAACAACAGCACCATGATGAAAAACCGCTTGCGGCTGGGCGTGACTAAAGACGCCTGCCCGGTGAGGGTTTGCGGTGGCATGGGGGGGTGCCTCTTTTTATGATTATTTGAGGTCAGTCGTAAAACTTGCGCCGCCCCCTGTGGGAGCTGGCTTGCCAGCGATAGCGGTGCATCTGTTACATCAATGTCGGATGTGCCGCCGTCATCGCTGGCAAGCCAGCTCCCACAGGGGAATTGTGGTGGGTCAGAAGAGACTCACCACTCGGCAAAACTGCCATCGGCATGGCGCCAGATCGGGTTGCGCCAGCGGTGGCCGACCGCCACACGTTCGATCACGTATTCCTCGTTGATCTCGATGCCCAGCCCCGGCCCGTTCGGAATCTTCACGAAGCCCTGGTCGTAGTCGAACACTCGCGGATCCTTCACATAGTCGAGCAAATCGTTGCTCTCGTTGTAATGGATGCCCAGGCTCTGCTCCTGAATGAACGCGTTGTAGCAAGCCGCATCCAGTTGCAGGCACGCCGCCAGCGCAATCGGCCCCAGCGGGCAATGCAGCGCCAGCGCCACGTCGTAGGCTTCGGCCATGTTGGCGATCTTGCGGGTTTCGGTAATACCGCCGGCGTGCGAGGCATCGGGCTGGATGATGTCGACGTAGCCTTCGCTCAACACCCGCTTGAAATCCCAGCGCGAGAACAGCCGCTCACCGAGAGCAATCGGTGTGCTGGTCAACGGCGCCAGCTCTTTCAGCGCTTCATAGTTTTCGCTGAGCACCGGTTCTTCGATGAACATCAGTTTGTACGGGTCGAGTTCCTTCATCAGCACCTTGGCCATCGGCTTGTGCACCCGGCCATGGAAGTCGACGCCAATGCCGACGTTCGGCCCGACCGCGTCACGCACGGCGGCGACGTTGGCCAGGGCCAGATCGACTTTTTCGAAGGAGTCAAGGAACTGCAGCTCTTCGGTGCCGTTCATTTTCACCGCAGTAAAACCACGGCTTACCGCCTCTTTCGCGGCACGCGCGGTGTCGGCCGGGCGATCGCCACCGATCCACGAATACACACGGATCTTGTCACGCACCTGACCACCGAGCAGATCGCTGACCGATACACCGAGGGCCTTGCCCTTGATGTCCCACAGCGCCTGATCGATACCGGCCAGCGCACTCATGTGGATCGCGCCACCACGGTAGAAGCCGCCGCGATACAGCACGGTCCAGATGTCCTCGATGTTGCGTGGGTCTTTGCCGATCAGGTAGTCGGACAATTCCTCAACGGCAGCGGCGACAGTGTGGGCGCGGCCTTCGACCACGGGTTCGCCCCAACCGGTCACGCCCTCATCGGTTTCGACCTTGAGGAAGCACCAGCGCGGCGGGACGATGAAGGTGGTGAGTTTGGTGATTTTCATCTGCTTGTCTCTCTTGTTAGATGCAGCGCACGCAGCGCCGGATAAATCTCAGCGAAGGGCCTTCCAGGCAGCCACGTAGGCCTTGGCATTGGCCGCCACTTGCTCAACCGTCATGCCCGGTTTGAACAGTCCGGAACCGAGGCCGAAACCTTTCACGCCAGCGTCGATGAATGCTTGCATGTTGTCCGGGGTGATCCCGCCGACCGGCGCCAGCACCGTCCCGGAAGGCAACACCGCGAGCCACGCCTTGACCACCGCCGGGCCCATCTGCTCGGCCGGGAACAGCTTGAGAATGTCCGCGCCCTCCTCCAGTGCCGCGAACGCTTCGGTCGGCGTGGCGACACCCGGCGACAGGTACAGCCCCGCCGCTTTCGCTGCGCGCAGCACTTTGGCGTCGCTGTGCGGCATGACGATCACCTGGCCGCCGGCGGCTTTCACCAACTCGACCTGCTCCGGGGTCAACACCGTGCCGGCACCGATCAGGCAATCGGCGGGCAAGGACTGACGCAGGATGCGGATACTTTCGTACGGCGACGGGGAATTGAGCGGTACTTCGATGACGCGAAATCCCGCTGCATACAGGACTTCTCCGACAGCAGCGGCTTCCTGCGGATGCAGGCCACGCAGGATTGCGATCAGACCGTTTTGTGCCAATGCTTGCTTGAGCATGTCAGGCCTCCAGTCAGGGTTAACGGGATGAGGAATCGAGCAGCCCGGCGGCCAGCGCCAGTTGCCAGAGGCCACGCTCGGTGGCCTGCTCAGCCAGCGTGACGCGAGCGAAACCGCAGGCATCGAGAGCACGGCCGTAACGGGCGCAGAGCTGGGCGTTGCCAATGAGGATGATCGAGGGCAGATGCGCACTGTTGCGTCGACGCCGCTGGGCTGCGGCAAGCGCTACCAGCTCATGGCCAATCATCAGGCCGGAGAGGTAATCCGCTTGCGCCGTCGGCGCCAGTTCGCCGGTCAGTCCCAGGGTGCGGGCACTGAATAATGTGGAGAGCACGCCCAGCTCGCCGTCCGCCGACAGTGCCACTTGCACACCACGGTCAAATGCCACGCCGTCGAACGCCACCCCCTGTTGCTGGGTACGCCCGAGAATGCTGTGTTCACTGAGCACGGCGAACACTTCGCCGGTCATGAAGGTATCGAAATGGGTGATGCAGCCCTCGAGCACTTCCACCCATTTGGAATGGCTGCCCGGCAGACCGATCAACAGATCGCCGCCAGCATCGACCGGCAGGTTCTGCAGCACGCCAAGGACCTGGGTTTCTTCGCCGCGCATCACGTTGGGCAGGCGTGAACGCTGAATCACGCCCGGCACGATGTGCACCCGTGTGCCGCCTAGACTGACCACTGTTTGTAGGGAATTTCCGAGATTGGCGACGTTCGCCGGCGTTTCGCAGTAGGCCGCTTCGCGCCAGCCCTGGGCGCTGCCGACCATGCCGCAGGCGATCACCGGCAGATCCGGCTGCGCATCGAGCCAGTCGCCACAGGCGTCTTCGAAGGCCAGTTCAAAACCATCGGCGCATTCACCACCGTTGATGACTCGCGGCGTCTTCGGTAACTGCATGATCCCGGACGACAGCGCACGCTGCTCCAGCACCACGCCACCGGCCGCGAGTTTGTAAGCACGTAATGAGGTCGTCCCCCAATCGAGCGCGATCAATTGCGCCTGCATCGCTTCACCTGTTTTGTTTTTGGCAGTGAGTGCGACGGACTATAAACCTTGGCGCTGGAAAATCTCAATATATAAATATCATTCCCATATTATGGGATTTACAACTGTAACAGCCGTTTCTCTGCCAAATCTTTAAAATGCCGGCCGCGTCGATGCGACGACCGCTCTCGACATGTTCAGGGAAGAAAAAATGAAAACCGCTTTAAAGGCGTTACTGCTCTGTGGCGCACTCTGCTTCGCGGCGATTGCCAACGCCTTGCCCGCTATCAAGGAGGGCGACATCTGGACCTACAAAACCCGGCCGGGTGAAGAAGCCTCGACCTTGACCATCCTCAAAATCGAAAGTTATCCGCATTACGGCACCGTCGTGCATATCCGCGTTGATGGCATTCGGATGACCAACCCGGTCACCGGAGGCGAGATCACCGCAATGCCCCACCTGCCTTTTCAGGCCGAGGCTCTGCAGCGCAGCCTGACTCGGCGCGTGGGAGAGACGGCGCAGATTCCGGATTTCAGTCAGGGCTACACCTACTGGAAAGCGGCCTTCGATGAAGAGAAGGCCGGGGCTTTCAAGATTTCCGTGCGAAAGACACTGGATGGATTGCTGAGCGGCAATTGGGAAATGACTGATGATGAAACAGCCAAAACCACCTCGACGCCCTGAGGATCATCCCTCGGCAAACTCACGCAATACCTTGCCATCCATGCGATAGCGCACCCACTCTTCCTGCGGCTGCGCGCCGAGGGATTTGTAGAATTCGATGGCCGGGGTGTTCCAGTCCAGCACGCTCCATTCGAAGCGCCCACAGTCGTTGTCGCAGGCAATTTTCGCCAGATGCCGCAACAGAGTTTTACCCGCGCCGCCGCCGCGTTGCTCAGGGGTGATGTAGAGGTCTTCAAGGTACAGGCAATTGCTGCCGAGCCACGTCGAATAGCTGAAGAAGAACACCGCAAAACCGATCGGCACACCGTCACGCAGGCAGATCAAGCCGTGGGCGGTCGCGCCTTCGCTGAACAGGCTGCGCTCGATGTCGGTGACACTCGCAATGACTTCATGGCGGGCCTTTTCGAAATCTGCCAGTTCGGTGATAAAGGCGAGGATTTGCGGTGCATCGCTGGGGGTCGCCGGGCGGATTTCGATCGTCATGGACGGGCCTTGTCGGAAAATGGAAAGCGCCATACTAAAGCCGTGGGCGGCGCTCGTCACATTCCATACCTGATAGAGAAGCTTGTGGTGAGGGGAATCATCCCCGATGGGTTGCGCAGCAGCCCTGAAAAACCGGAGTGCATCGCGCTCCATCGGGGATAAATCCCCTCACCACAGCAGTATCATGGGCATCAAAATTTGGGTAAGTCTGCAAGGATGTTCATGAACGCCACTGCTTTTGCGCCGCTCACCTCACTCGCCGCCGAGTTGCTGCCCCACGCGCTGGAGCCGTCCGACGACGGCGCCCATGACCTCGCGCACCTGCAACGGGTCTGGCACAACGTCCGCACCTTGCACGCCGAAGAAGGTGGCGACCTGGAAGTGTTGCTCGCCGCCGTGCTGCTGCATGATTGCGTATCCGTCGAGAAGAACTCGCCGCTGCGCTCGCAGGCTTCGCGTCTCGCCGCAGAAAAAGCCGCTAACGTGCTGGCCGATCTGGATTGGCCCGAAAGCAAAATCAGCACCGTCACCCATGCCATCGAAGCCCACAGTTTCTCCGCCAACATCATCCCACTCACCCTCGAAGCGAAACTGGTCCAGGACGCCGACCGTCTCGACTCGCTGGGCATGCTCGGCGTTGCCCGCACCTTCTACGTCGCCGGGCGCATGGGCAGTGCGCTGTACGACCCGCTCGACCCTGAAGCCAAGGAGCGCGACTACAACGACACACGTTTCTGCCTCGACCACTTCCAGACCAAACTGCTGCACCTCGCCGACGGTTTTCAGACCGAAATCGGTCAGCGTCTGGCGCAGATCCGCCATCAGCGCCTGAAGGGTTTCATGGAGCAGTTCAAGGAAGAAATCGGCCTCGACTGATGACCCTGTGTCTCGACCGTTCGTCGTTCATCAGGCACCAATCCAATCCAGGGGCAGACCAACGACAGGTAAGGAATTCAATCACTGGAGAAGCCCTATGATCCCGTCAAGGTTGACTGCCCTCGTCTTCGCCGCCCTGCTGAGTCCTGCGGTTTTCGCCGCATCTACCACCGCAGCAGGCACTGGTCCTACCGATCCGGTTCCGTCGCCACGCGCTCCCGCCATTAACAGCGCCCCGGGCATGAACACCGATGGCTCCGGCGTTCCGTTGATCAACCAGCCACCCGCCACCGGCACCGATCCCCGTACCCAAGGCAGTGATCCGGGCCGCCAGGGTGGCATGAACACCCCTGACTCCCCCGCCACACCCGATAACGCCGGCCCCGGCATCGGCTCGAAAACCACCACCGGTGGCTCGGGCTCTGAAGGTGCCGGCCAGTAGTTCGCCGACGCGAGCGTCCTATTCACATCCATGAAGAGGTAACCATGAACGTCGATAAAAACCTGGAAAAAGAAGTCCTCACCCGCCTGCTGCATGCCCATCCGAGCGGATTGGGCAAAGAGGTGCTGGACAACTATCGCGGTGAGAAAGTGGTGGCCAGCGCCCTCGCCGCCCTGCAGGATCGCGGGCTGATCCACCATGGTCATGTGACCTGCAACGAGGCCGGCGAACACTCGTTGAATCTGCCGATCAAGCTCAGTGCGGCGGGCGTCGAAGCGGCGCGAAAGCTGGATGTCTAGAAGCTGTGGTTGTGTGAACGCATGATCGTGCAGGAGCTGCCGCAGGCTGCGATCTTTTGATTTTCAAGATCAAAGGATCGCAGCCTGCGGCAGCTCCTGCACAAGAAACCCATCTACTGATGCAAGGAGAAATCCCATGCCTCGTGGAAGCAAAGACAAATACACCGCCGAACAGAAGCGCAAGGCCGAACACATCGAAGACAGCTATGAGCACAAAGGCCTGTCCAAGGACGAAGCCGAAGCGCGGGCCTGGGCGACGGTCAACAAACAGTCGGGCGGTGGCGAAAAGGCTGGCGGTTCGGGGCGCAGGAAACCGGCGAGTGCCAAATCCGAAGATCGCAAGGAATCATCGCGGCGTGCGGTAGCCAGTCGTGAAGGGCATGCGCGCGACAGCAAGGCATCGCGCGACACGCAGACCGTGGACAGTCTGAGGAAAGAGGCGCGGGCGAAGAATATCGCCGGGCGCTCTTCGATGCGCAAGGATGAGTTGATTGCGGCGTTGCGCAAGGCCGGTTGATATTTGTTGTGAGGCTGATGGCCTTATCACTGGCAAGCCAGCTCCCACAGGGATTCCGGAGTACACAAATTTGCGTTTCACCCTGTAAACCTGTGGGAGCTGGCTTGCCAGCGAAAGCGTCAGATCAATCGCCGCAGACTTCGCGGATAAACCCATCCACCTCAGCCGCCCTCGGCGCAGTCGCCGGCCCCCAGCGCGTCACCGCCAAAGCAGCCGCCGCGTTCGCCCGGCGTGCCGCCTCAAGAGCGTTCAAACCCTGCGCCAATCCGGCAACGAACACCCCGGCATGAGCATCACCCGCGCCGTTGCTGTCGACCGCTTTCACGGCAAACCCCGGCACCTGCCGACGCTCGCCAGCCTGCTGGATCCAGCACCCCTGCGGCCCGTCGCGCACCACCATCAGCACGTCTTTCGGTAGATGCTCGGCGAGGCGATCCAGGGCCGCCGCAATGTCCGCAGCCCCGGTAAACCGCAACGCCTCCACGCTGTTGCTGGTCCACACATCGATGCGCGGCAGCAGCGCCTGCATCAACGCCGAGTCCGGCGACTCCACCAACGGGCCCGGATCAAACACCACGCTGATCACCTCTGGCAGCGCCAGCGTCCAGTCCAGCAAGGCTTGCGCCTTGCCCACATGCAGCAGGCTGTAGCCGCTGACGTAGACATAATCGCCCGCCTCGGCCGCCACGCTGTTCAGGTCGTCCTGTGTCACTTCGCCTTCAGCGCCGATGTAGGAGATGAAACTGCGCTCAGCCGACGCATCGGTCAGCGCCACGCAAATCCCGGTGTCGCGTTGCGCAGGCATCTGGATGCCGATATGAATACCTTCAGCGTTCATCGCCTGGCGCGCCAGATCGCCGAAACGCCCAGTGCCGTGGCGACCGAGATAGACCACCGGCAAGCCGTTACGCACGGCAGCCGCCATCACGTTGAAACCGCCACCGGCCTCGAAAGCGGCAGACTGCGCCAGCACATCGCCGCCGATTTGCGGCAGCTGATCCACGGCCATGACCAGGTCGATGATGACCTGGCCGGTGTGCAGCATCTTAGGCATGAGCATTCTCGACTTGCGCGGCGCGGCGATCTTTCGCCCCGCCGAGAACCAGGTAAATGCCACCGGCCACCACGAAGGTCACGATCCAGCCCAGACCGTTGTGGCCCAGCCACGAGTCAGACAGGAAGCCCTTGAACCAGACGTTTTCGGCGGTGGTGCCGATGGTGGTGAAACTGAAGCCAAGCACGATGGCAATCGCCCACGCGCCGAACGCGCGCCACTCGATGCCGCCGCGATACCAGTAAGCACTGCTCGGGCTGATATCGAGCAGGTCTTTGGGGCTGTAGTAGTGACGGTGAATCAGGTCGACGACGAAGATCCCGACCCACGCGGTGATCGGCACCGCCAACAGGGAAATGAAGGTGATGAACGGGCCATAGAAGCTGTCGGCGATCAACATGAAATAGATCGAACCGGCGAAGATCGCCACGATATCCACCACCACCGCGTAGACGCGTTTGACCTTGAGGCCGAGGGTCAGCGTGGTCAATCCGGCGGAGTACACCGAGAGGTTGTTCGACAGCAGCAGGCCGCCGAATGCAGTGATCAGGTACGGCACGGCCATCCAAGTCGGCAGCATGTCGCGGATCGCCACAATCGGGTCAGTCGCCGAGGCCAGGTCATTGTTGCCCACCGACAGCAGGCCGCCGAGGGTGATCAGCAGCACCAGTGGAATCCCCGCGCCGAACGCCGCCGAGGCGACCAGCCGCACAGCCTTGACGCTGCGGTGCTGATAGCGCGACATGTCGGCGCCGGCGTTTGCCCAGCCGATGCCAGTGCCGGCAGCCATGGTGCCGATGCCGATGATCATCGCGCTCATCGGCGCCGGCGTGGCGTTGAACACCGCGCTCCAGTCGATGGTCGCGCAAAGGAAGCCGCCGACCAGAATGTTCAACGCACCGAACACGTAGGTCGCCCACTTCTGGATCACCAGCAAGGTGGCGTGACCGAGGCCGGAAACCGACAGGGTCAGCAGCACGAAAATCGCGATGAAGATCAGCGTCAGCACCGGCGCACTCTTCGCCTCAACCGGCGAGCCGAACAGGATCGAACACAGCGACAGCAGCACGAACGCGGCGGTGGTGGTGTTGACGGTTTCCCAGCCCAGCCGAGACATCAGCGAGACCAGCGTCGGGCCGATATTGCCGCGTACACCGAAGATCGCTCGCGACAACGTCAGGCTCGGCGCACGGCCACGACGACCGGCAATCGAGATGATCCCGACCACGGCGAACGAACCGGCGGCGCCGACGATGGCAACGATGATCGCCTGCCAGATCGCCAGCCCGCGAAACGCCACCAGCGTGGCGCCCAATGGCAGGCCGAGAATGGAAATGTTGGCGGCGAACCAGACCCAGAACAGTTGCAGCGGATGACCG
Source organism: Pseudomonas sp. NPDC088414 (assembly GCF_044753325.1). Taxonomy (NCBI): domain Bacteria; kingdom Pseudomonadati; phylum Pseudomonadota; class Gammaproteobacteria; order Pseudomonadales; family Pseudomonadaceae; genus Pseudomonas; species Pseudomonas sp. NPDC088414. Next base: position 15,592 of record NZ_JBIVMY010000048.1, read on the forward strand.
TTGCACTCGGCTTCCGGCACCGGCTCGATGCCGCGGGTTTCCAGTTGCCCGGCGCTTGGCCCGGCGTTTGATGAACTCATGAACAGTGCTCCTGTTTGCCTTTATTGTGGTTGTGGGCAATGACGCAAAATTTATTGCTCTTGTGGCGAGGGAGCTTGCTCCCGCTCGGCTGCGCAGCAGTCGTAATCCAGACAATGGGGTATGTCTGACACAGGGTGCCGGCAGGGTTTGGGGCCGCTTCGCAGCCCAGCGGGAGCAAGCTCCCTCGCCACAGTTATGTGGTCAACGCAGGGTCAACAGCCCCTGCACCAACGGTTCAAGCTCCAGATGATTGACCGCCTTGACCGTGGCAATCATCGGCGCCGGCCAGCTCTCGAGGCCCAGGCAGGCCCCGAGCATGGCGCCGAGAATCGCCGCGATGGTGTCGGTGTCACCGCCTAGGCTGGCGGCCATGCACAACGCATCGAACGCACTCATTTCGCCGACCGCCACCTGTTGCGCCAGGGCAAACGACACCACCACCGATTCCTGCGATGCCACCGACGTGCCGATCACGTCGTACAGCAGATCCGCCAGCAGCGCCTTGTCACTGTCGACGCTAATCGTCCGCGCCCAACTGATGCGCGAAGCGATGCGCCCGCCGGCCAACCAGTGACCATGTGCCTCGGCCTGTTGCGCAATCTGCTGGCCAAGGTTCAACGCCTCGCCCAGATCCAGGCCATTGATCCCGGCCGAGACCACCGCCGCCACCGCCGCCGCACTGGAAATCCCCAGCGTGGTGTTGTGGGTGACCTGACAGGCCTGCACCACGGCCGCGATGAAACGCTCGGGATCAGCGACGTCTGCGGCGATGCCCACCGGGGTGATGCGCATCGCTGCGCCGTTGGTGGTGCCGTAGCGCCCGGCTTCTTCCGGCGAGTGGCCGGCGAGAATCATTTCAATGGCGCGTTTGGTCGATGGGCCGAGCAGGTCCTGAGAGCCCTTGGCTTGCATCTCGGCTTCCCACTCGATCAGCCGTTGCGCGAGCACTGCCGGCTCGATCCGGCCTTTGCCTTCGACCAGCAGCTCGCCAACCAGAATCGCCTGTTCGGTGTCGTCGGTGATCGAGCCTTTGGGCATGTTGGCGGCGATCGGTTGCAAAGGACCGGCGTCCTGCAGATCGGTGATGTGGCCGAAGCGGGTCTTGATCGTTTCGCGGTTCAGCGATTGCGTCGGCATGCCCAGCGCATCACCGAGGGCCAGGCCATAAAACGCACCGAGGGCACGGTTGAGCGCGGTCATTTCTGTTCTCCAAATTGCAGGTGCAGACGGAAATGCACCGGGTCGAGCAGGCTTTCGACCTGCTCCATGAAACGATTTTGCCGGTCGTAAGTGGTGCGCAAGGCCTTGAGAAACACAGTGCCTTCTGCGCGACCGAGCAGCTCGGCGTCCACGGCATTCAGCGGCTCGGCGCCGATCCACTGATCGCCGCGCTCGCCGATGTAGCCGTAGGCGGCCAGGGTGATGGTCAGCGAGTTGTCGATCAGCCCGACACGCGGCAGGCTTTCCAGGCCTCCGGTGGCCGGCAACAGCGAGCGTTCGAGGGAGACCAGCGTGCCGTCATTGGAACGTCGGCGACGGTCGAGGGTGATGAACTGGTCGGTGCCGAAGCGCGAAAGCAGATCCGGCCGGGTCACCGCTTCCAGACGCAACACTTCGGTGTTGATCAGCGCCCCACTGTCGGCCAGCGCCTGCGCCCAGCCGCTGCGCTGGTCGAGCACCACACCGTCGAAGGTGACGATCGAACCGACCCCGCTTTGCGTGGCGATGTAATTGCGCCGCTTCAGTTCGGCCAGCGCCTCACGCAACGTGCCGCGGCTGACGTTGAATTCCTGAGCCAACTGATGCTCGCCGGGCAACAGAAAGCCGTCCTCCATGAGGCCGCTTTCGATGCGCCGGACGAGCTCGTCGACCACCCGTTGTTTCTTGTCAAATCGTACCTGTCTAATCATGTACAAAGTGATACCCGAAACGGGCGCAGACGGGCAAGGGAAATTTAGGGAAGGTGACAGAAGGCGGGAGAATCAAAAGCCCCTCACCCTAGCCCTCTCCCGGAGGGAGAGGGGACTGACCGAGCAGTTTCACGCTCTACATCGACCTGAAAAATCCAGTCGATTATGGATTCAGCAAAGCACTTTCAGGTCGATTTATCTGTGTAAGATCCCCCAATCAGTCCCCTCTCCCTCTGGGAGAGGGCCAGGGTGAGGGGGAGCTTTTGATCTCAGCGTTGTTTCAGGCGATCGATCACGACGGCCAGCAACAGAATCGAACCGCGAATCACGTACTGATAAAACGTATCGATGTTCTTCAGGTTCATCGCATTCTCGATGATCGCTAGAATCAACACCCCGGCAATCACGTGGCGGATCATGCCGATCCCGCCACTGAGCGACACGCCGCCGAGCACACACGCCGAAATCACCGTCAGCTCGAAACCCTGGCCAATCATCGGCTGCCCGGAGGTCATGCGCGAAGCGAGAATCACCCCAGCCAGCGCGCCGATCACGCCGTGCACGGCGAAGATGATGATCTTGGTCCGGTCAACGTTCACCCCGGCAAGCAGCGCCGCTTCCTGGTTACCGCCGATGGCCATCGTGTTGCGCCCGTAGGTGGTGTAGTTCAGCAGCCAGCCGAAAAACAGGAAGCAGACGATGGTGATCAGGATCGGCACCGGCACGCCGAACAACTGGCCGTTGCCGAAGACGAAGAACGATTCCTGCGACACCCCCACCGCTTTGCCGTTGGCAAAAATGTAGGCCAGGCCGCGGACGATCTGCATGGTCGCCAGCGTGGTGATCAGCGCGTTGACCCGCAACTTGGCGATCACGATGCCGTTGATCAACCCGACAATCAAGCCCATCACCAGCGCCGCGCTGACGCCGAGGAACACGCTGTTGGTGTCGCGCATCACCACCGCCGCGACCACCCCGGCGCAGGCAATCACCGAGCCCACCGACAAGTCGAAATGCCCCGACGCCAGGCAATACAGCATGGTGCACGCGGCAATCCCGGTGGTGGAAATCGCCAGACCCAGCCCGCGCATGTTCAGCGGCGAGAGGAAGTTGTCGATCAGCAAGGTGCAGGCGACGAAGATGCCGATGGCCGCCAGCAGCATGACCCAGTCATCGAGGAAGCGTCGCAGGTCCAGCGGTTTGCGGGGAGTCGGCAGCGCCTTGTTTTGGATGGTCATCATGTTCACCTCTCAGTTCGCCACGCCGTCAGCGCGATGGCGCGGCAAAGCCAGTTGCAGCAGGTTGGATTCATTGGCCTGGTCGCGGCTGACTTCGCCGCGCAGCGCGCCTTCGCAGAGCACCAGAATGCGGTCGGAAATGCCCATCACCTCCATCAGGTCGCTGGACACCACGATCACCGAAATTCCGTCGGCGGCCAGGTTATGGATGATCTGGTAGATCTCGGCCTTGGCCCCGATGTCGATGCCGCGAGTGGGTTCGTCGAGCAGCAGGACTTTCATCGGCATCGACAGCCAGCGACCGAGAATCGCCTTCTGCTGATTGCCGCCGGAGAGGAATTTGATCTGCTGCCCGGCGTGCGGGGTTTTGACTTTCAGCGCCTTGATCTGCTTGTCAGCGTTGCCCTTCTCCCACAGCCCGCGCAGCAGGCAGCCGAGGCTGGCATTGGCGCCGCGCGCGCTGATGTTGATGTTCTCGGCAACGCTGGCCAGCGGGATGATCCCTTCTTTTTTGCGGTCCTCGGGGCACAGCAGGATCCCGGCGGCAATCGCATCACGCGGTGAGCGCAGCTTCAGTTCATGGCCGCGCAATTCGAGGCGTCCGGCGGTGTTGCGTTCAAGCCCGCTGAGCAAGCGAAACAGCTCGGTGCGCCCGGCCCCGACCAGGCCGAACAGGCCGAGAATCTCGCCCTTGTGCGCTTCGAAACTCACCGGCTCACGCAGCCCCGGGCCGAGCAAACCGTCGACCTTCAACGCCACCGCGCCGCGTGGACGACTGCGGTAATCGTAGATGTCCTGAATGTCGCGGCCGACCATGCAGGTCACCAGTTGATCGTGGGTCAACTGGCTCATATCGTCGAAGGTGCGCACGTAACGGCCATCCTTGAACACCGTCACCGCGTCGCAAATGCGGAACACTTCTTCCATGCGATGCGAGACGTAGAGCACCACTTTGCCCTCATCGCGCAAGCGGCTGATGATCGCCATCAAACGGTCGATTTCGCGCGCCGAGAGGCTGCTGGTCGGCTCATCGAAGGCGATCACATGCGCGCCACGGGACAGCGCCTTGGCGATTTCCACCAGTTGCCGCTGACCGAGCGACAGGCGCCCGACCTTGGTTTGCGGATCGATTTCATCGGCCAGCCCCTTGAGGCAGGCCAAGGCATTCTGGCGCAGCACGCCACGATTGATCAGGCCGAAACTGGCCGGCAGATGGCCGAGAAACAGGTTCTCCGCCACGCTCATTTCCGGCACCAGATGCAGCTCCTGGTGAATCACCGCGACGCCGCTGCCGATGCTGTCGGCGGTCGACTTGAAGGCCATGGTCTGCTCGCCGATCTGCAACTCGCCGCTGCTGGGAATGTAGGCGCCGCCGAGGATTTTCAGCAGGGTCGATTTGCCGGCGCCGTTCTCGCCCATCAAGGCGTGTACCTGCCCCGGATGGGCGACGAAGCTGATGGCGTCCAGCGCCTTGACCCCGGGAAAGGTTTTGCCGATCCCGTTGAAACGCAGGCTGCCGCCGCTGCTGTTTGCATGTGTCTGTACTTGCGCGTGCATCTGAGTCACCTCTTCACACCGATCGAGCAGCCATCAATTCCACAGGCCGATTTTTTCCAGCTCTTGCTTGAAGTTCTCGCGGGTGATCAGGGTGACGTCGTCCATCGCCGTGTACTTCGGCGGCTCTTTGCCGTTGGTGACCCACTCGTACATCATCTCGGCGGTCTTGTAGCCTTCGATGTGCGGGCTTGGCAGCATCGAACCGAAGAAACCGCTGTTGGGCTTTTTCAGCTCGCCGATGGCGTCGGTGCCATTGATGCCGATACCGATCACGTTGGCCGCAGCGAACCCGGCCGCTTCGGTGGCACGCACGCCGCCCAGCACCGTGTTGTCGTTCATGCCGCCAATGATCAGGTTCTTCGCCGCACTGGGCAGCTTGACCAGCGCCGAGTTGGTCGCGTCCATGCTGCCCGGCACGTCGAGGGTTTTCAGTGCGGCGGTCAGGATGTGGTCTTTCGGCAGGCCGGCGTCTTCGAGCGCCTTCATCGAACCGTCGGTGCGCTTCTTGCCGGTGTCGAGTTCGTTGTAGGTGTTGACCACCGCGTAGGTGTCTTTCCAGTCCCAGTTGCGTTTCTTCGCTTCGGCGACCATCGCGTTGCCCTGCTTCTGGCCGACTTCGAACGCAGCCATGCCGAGGTACGGCACGTCTTCCATGAACTTGCCGTTGGCGTCGACGAAACGGTCGTCGACGGCGATCACTTTCAGATCATTGAGCTTGGCTTTGGCCATGATCGCCGGGCCGAGCGAGACGTCCGGCGGGCAGATCACGAAGCCTTTGGCGCCGTTGGCGGCGAGGCTGTCGATGGCCGAGAGAGTTTTCTCGCCGTCCGGGACGGCGATCTTGATCAGTTCGAAGCCTTTGTCCTTGGCGGCTTTCTCGGCGAAGGCCCACTCGGTCTGGAACCACGGCTCTTCAGCCTGCTTGACCAGGAAACCGATTTTCACGGCATCGGCAGCCAGCAGCGAACTGCTCAGACTGAACGCGGTGACCGCCAGGGCGGCACTGCACAGGGTACGAATCCCGAAACAACGTTTCATAAGCTGACTCCTTGTTATTTTTTTTGAGCAAATTAAACAGTTTGTGGCGAGGGAGCTTGCTCCCGCTGGGCTGCGAAGCGGCCCTAAAACCGGTTACCTCGGTTAATCAAACACACCGCGCAGCCCAAATTTACGACTGCTGCGCAGCCGAGCGGGAGCGAGCTCCCTCGACACAGGTGTGGTGGCGTGACACGTACTGCTGCAAAGCCTGTTGAAAATAGTCATATCGTATGATGATTGGATTTCACGCGGAGTTCACCGCCTGAAACCCGATCCACTCAGTCGTGGTACATCACCGAGCGACCACCATCGATGGTGATGCACGAGGCGTTGATAAACGGTGCTTCATCACTGGCCAGGAACACGGCGGTCATCGCCACTTCGAGCGGCTGGCCGATGCGTTTTGGCGGGTGCAGATCGAATGCGCGCTGACGCTCGGCGTGCGGATCGGCAAAACCGTTCCAGTAATCGACGTTGAGTTGCGTCTCGATGTAGCCCGGGGCGATGGCGTTGACCCGAACGCCCTTCGCCGCGTATTCGATGCCCAGCGCGCGGGTCAGCCCAAGCAGGCCGTGCTTGGCCACCGGGTACGGGAAGCAGCCGGGAATGATGTGGCTGGAATGGGTCGAGGCGATGTTGATGATGCTGCCGACGCCCTGCTCGATCATCTGCGGCAGCACGGCTTTGCAACCGAACCAGGCGCCGTCCAGGTCGATGGCGAAGCAACGACGCCAGTCTTCTTCGGTCATTTGCAGCGGGTCGCGGAACACGTTGACCCCGGCGCAATTGACCAGCACGTCGATGCGCCCGTGCAGCTCAACCGCCAGTCTGGCCATGGCGTGCAAGTCCTGCTGGCGCGAGACGTCAGCCTTGATCGCCTGCACGTCGTAGCCCTTGTCGCGCCAGTGGGCGGCAACCTTCTCGACCTTCTCTGCCTGAATATCGCTGATCACCAGTCTGGCCTGCTGCGAGGCGAACGTGGCAACGATCGCCTCGCCGATGCCTTGAGCGGCACCGGTCAGCAGCACCACTTTGTTTTTCAAACGCTCACCCTTCGGCGGCGCAGGCACCGGCGGCAAGGAAAGAGGTTCAGCCATGGATCAGGACTCCTGTTCGTCAGCACAAAAAAACCGGGCATCTGACGATGTCCGGTCTGGAAGACTGTGAAAACGAAACAGGCAGGCGCGGCGAGCGACGCCGGACCGTTGCGAGACGCTGACTCCGCTGAGGAGTGCGATAGAGATTCGCTGCATCACTTCACCTGTTTTGTTCTTTTTAAGTGTGAGTGCTTGTTACTGCTGGAGCCGACTATAAACCCGACCGCCAAATAATCTCAATATATAATTTTGCATCCCATATTTTGGGATTTAACCCGCAAACCGTGTGCAGAGCTTGCCCGGTACATCGACCCGCATCGACAGAACGGCGCCATCCAGCGGGTGGTTGAGCGAACTGTGGGCGCTGGTGATGTACAGGGTTTTCAGGTCTTCGCCGCCGAATACGCAACTGGTTGGCCGGCTGACAGGCAGATCGATTTTGCGCTCGACCTTGCCCTCCGGCGTCAGGCGCAGCAGGCAACTGCCGTCCCAACGGGCGTTCCAGACATAACCCTCGGCGTCGACTGCCGATCCGTCCGGTCCGCCATTCTGGTCAGGGCCATACCAGATCTCGGCGTTATCCAGATTGCCATCGGTGTGAATGAAATAGCGATTGAGCGCCCCGTCGAGGCTGTCGCCGAACAGCAGTCTGGTGCCGTCGTCGCTCCACAACAGCGTGTTGGGAATGCCGAGACCGAGCAGCAATGGCGTGACACGCTGGTCGGGATCAATGCGAAACAAGCCACCGGAACGACGCTCGATCGGCAGGTCTTCGCCGTGGTCGCCGATGTTGTTCTGCATGGTGCCGAGCCACAGCCGCCCCTGACCATCGCAGCGCGCTTCATTGGGCCGATTGCCCGGTTGCGGGTCGGCGATGCAGAACAGCGTCAGGCGTGGCTCAAGGCCCGGTGAATCGAGATCCAGACGATAGACGCCGCTGCTCAGGGTCACCAGCGCATCGCCGCTGGCACACGGGATGAATGCCGAAACGTGCTCGGGCATCTGCCAGATCTGCACGTTGTTGCCGATCAGCCGCAGCGCCTGTTTGCCGGCGATATCGACCCAGTACAGCGCCTGGGTGGGGGCGTCCCAGAACGGGCCTTCACCGAGTCTGGCGCGGTGTTGGGTTACGGCGGTCCAGCTCATGGCAACTCCTTGGGTCTTGGTGTTCTAAACGTGGGAGCGAGCTTGCTCGCGAAAGCGGAGTGTCAGTCGAAGGTGGCGTATCTGATTCGCCGCCTTCGCGAGCAAGCTCGCTCCCACAGGGGAATTCAGGCTTTGTCAGCTGGCTTTTTTGTCGGCCATCACCTGCGGGTAAAAGCGTTTGATCGCCAGGTCGGCGTTGTCAATCAAGGTCATGCAGGCCCACACCCCGCGCGCTGAATCACGGGCAGCAATGGCGTCGGCCATGTCCTTGTGAATCGGCAAGGTGCGACGCAGTTCATCGGGGTCCGCGGCGGAGACGTCAAACGACACGGCGAGCAAGGCGCCGAGGGCCGGGACCATTTGCTCGATGAACTGGTTGTGGCTGGCCGCCAGAATGCATTCGTGGAAGGACTGGTCGGCGCGGTTGTAATCGATGCCGCTGTCGACCGCCCGCTCCAACGCGTTGTAGGCCAGTTGCACCGCGTGAATCTGCTCCAGACTGGCGCGCTCGCAGGCCCAGCGCACAGCCATCGGTTCGATGGTACGGCGCAGGTCGAGCAGGTCATCAACAAAGTTTTCCGGCAGGCCGTTGCGTGAGAGCCAGCCGACGACTTGCGGATCAAACAGGTTCCAGCGCCGCACCGGCAACACGCGGGTACCGACTTTCGGCCCGACTTCGAGCATGCCTTTGGCAACCAGGGTCTTGATCGCTTCTCGGATCACGGTGCGGCTGACACCTAACTGCTCGCCCAGATCCGCCTCGACCTTGATCGCCTGCCCCGGCTTGACCTGGCCAGCGGCAATCCAGCTGCCCAGCCAATCGACCGTTGATGCATGAAAGCTGCTGGACATGGACACCTCAAAGCGGATCGCGATGGGTGTTCACGCTAATGATCATATGATTAACAGTCAATCGGGATTTTAAGGTGATTCTCAAAACCAATGTGGGAGCGAGCTTGCTCGCGAAAGCGGTGTATCAGCAACCTAAGAATCGACTGACATACCCTCTTCGCGAGCAAGCTCGCTCCCACAGTGATTTGTGTTTAAGGTTCGAGGCCGATCCGGAAGAACTCGCCGCCACTCCACACACCCAGCCAGCGCTGCCCATCGATCTCACGACTGACCGCCAGTTCCACCAGTTGGTAAAACACATTGCGGTGAATCAGCGCTTCGAGGTTGGTGCGCACATGTACGTAAGGCGCGGGTTCCTGGGTTGTCGGGTCGATCTCGACGCGGATCGGATGTGCCGATCCGGCCTCGGCGGTCTCTTCAACGTTGGTGGTGAAACGCAGGACCTGCGCCTCGCCCTCGCCTTCGACCTCAACGGCAATCGCCACGAACGGCGCATCGTCGACCTTGATCCCGACCTTCTCGACCGGGGTAATCAGGAAATAATCATCGCCGTCGCGGCGGATGATGGTGGAGAACAGCTTGACCATCGGCTTGCGCCCGATCGGCGTACCCAGGTAATACCAGGTGCCGTCGCGGGCGATGCGCATGTCGATGTCGCCGCAGAAGTCCGGGTTCCACAAGTGCACCGGCGGCAGGCCTTTGGTTTTGGGGATCTGTCCCAACAGGTCATTGGCTTTTTGCGGTCCACTCATGGCGTACTCCTTGGTTTATTGGTCGCCGACTCCCAGCAGGCTGCGCGCGTACTGCGCCAGCGGCGGGCCGATCAGGTCTTCCGGCTTGTTGTCGTGGAACGTCAGTAAACCGCCACGACTCTTGATGCGTGCAGTATCAATCAAATACTGGGTGCTGGTCTCGATCAACATGATCTGAATCACCCCGCCGTCGATGCCCAGGCGATCCACGGCTTCCTGATCGAGCCATTCGTCAGAGTTGCCGATGCGGTCGTCAGCCTTGGCGAAGCGGGTGTACAGCAGGTAGTGCGCGCCGGCATCTCGAGCTTCGCCCATCGCTTGGTCAAGACCTTCCGGGGCACGGGCGCGGCGGACCATCGGGAAGTATTCGACAAAGCCCTTGAAGGCTTCTTCAGCCACCACGTTCGGCCGTGGGTAGGAGCCACCCGGCGGTGCGAATGAACCTTGGGCGATGTAGATGAACGAGTCCGGCTGAATGCGGAAATTGTTCACCCGACGGCTGTCGCTGTGATCCAGCAGCCCCGCGTCGCTCATCTGATAGCGAGTGCCTTCGGCCATATCGCTGACAGTCATACAGCCGCCAAGCGCCAAAACGGCCAGCAGCAAAACCAGGCTACGCATCCTCATCCTCCAGAAGCCGGTGACGGAAAACCGGCGAATGGCCGTTGGATGCAGCTTTTGCGCCAGTCCTTGTAACTGCGCAGGTATCCGATTTGAAATAAGGTATTTGTGGCGAGGGAGCTTGCTCCCGCTCGGCGGCGCCGCGCTCGAAAATCCGGGATTTAGAGTAAGCCGGACGAGCTGACATGAATGGATTTCGGGTTGACTGGCAACCCAGCGGGAGCAAGCTCCCTCGCCACAAAAGCCAGTTCAGCCGCCGATGATCTTCATGACCGTCGCACCACCGGAGAACGCCACTTCCTGCTTGTCGCCCAACGCCTTGACCAGCAAACGCTGCAATGCCGGCAATGCCTGATGACGCGGCTTGTCGAGCAGATCACCGACATAGTGGCGATTGCTCGACGACAGGCAGCCATGCAGCCAGCCGGTCGACGACAGACGCAAGCGCGAACAGGTCCGGCAGAACGGCACGCTTTCGTTGGCGATCACGCCGAAATGGCCTACGCCCGGGATCGCATAGCGCACGGCCGTGGCATCCACTGGCGCATCTGCCTGGGCGTACTCGTAGCGCTCGCCGATCAGGCTCAGCAGTTGCTGCAGGCTGACGAACTGTTGCAGGAAGGCATTGGAGTCGGTGGCGAGGTGGCCCATGCGCATCAGCTCGATGAAACGCAGCTCGTAGCCACGCTCCAGGCAGTAATCGAGCAGCGGCATCACCTGATCCAGGTTCTGCCCGCGCAACGGCACCATGTTGACCTTGATCTTCAGCCCCGCCGCTTTCGCCTGCTCCATGCCATCGAGCACGGTCGCCAGATCGCCGCCACGGGCGATGCTGCGGAACGCGCCGGCATCCAGGGTATCGAGGGATACGTTGATCCGGCGCAGACCGGCGTCCACCAGCAGCGGCAGCTTCTTCGCCAGGAGTTGACCGTTGGTGGTCAGGCTGATGTCTTCCAGGCCCATCTTGCCGACGGCGCTCATGAAAGATTCGAGTTTGGGGCTGACCAGTGGCTCGCCACCGGTGATGCGCAAGCGTTCGATGCCGGCGGCTTCGATCAGATACGCCACGCCGCGCGCCATGGCCTCGGCCGACAGTTCATCCTGCGCAGCCACCAGCCGCTTGCCGTTGGGCACGCAGTAGGTACAGGCATAATTGCAGGCTGAGGTCAGGCTGATGCGCAAATTGCGAAAACGCCTGCCTTGACGGTCAACGATCATGATCACTCCGGCGATAGAATTTCGAGCCGCTAAAACTTGACTCACAAATCAAGTTTTAGCAAGCCCTATGCCTGAGTATATTCCTGCGGTACTGCGTCATGTAGCGAAATCATGGCGCAATAAGGCCGCTGAATGATTCAGCTGCTCGGGGTTTCCGGGTCGCGCTTGCGCTTGTTGCCCATGCGCACGCCAATGTCCATCAGGAACTGGAAGAAACCTTCCTGATCTTCCAGCACATTGCTCCAGAACGGCGAGTGATACAGCGCCACCGCGCCGTGCACCAGCGCCCAGGACGCGCAGTAGTGGAAGTATGGCGGCACGTCTTCGAGCTTGCCTTCGCTGATCCGGCCCTTGATGAGCAAGGTCAGGCGTTCGAAGTTCGAGGCACGGATCTTGTGCAGCTCCTCGACCATTTCCGGCACCTGATTGCCTTTTACGACCTTCTCTTCAAGACGGTCGAACAGGCGGTAGCGCTGCGGGTCGCGCATGCGGAATTCGAAGTAGGCACGGGACAGCGCTTCCTTGTCCTTGTCGACATCGGCCGAATGCAGCAGCTCGTTCAAATCACGCTCGTAATCGAGCATCAGGCGCAGATAGATCTCGGCCTTGGATTTGAAATGCTTGTAGATCGTGCCTTTGCCGATACCCACGGCATCAGCAATCATCTCGACGGTGACACTGTCTTCACCTTGTTCGAGGAACAGCTTGAGCGCGGTATCGAGAATTTCTTGCTCGCGGCGACGAAACTCACGGACCTTACGAGGTTCTTTGTGCATAAGAAAAGGTCTGTAGGGGTCAAAATTCGAAGCCGCGTATTATGCCTAACTTGCACAAAAATGCACGGATCATCCGACCATATCTGCGTTTCTTGTTCATTTTGCGAACGCCAGGGGTGCAATGAGAACTCAACTGAAGCGCCCGTATTCCAAATTTGTTTAAAAACCCCGACCGGCTAACTGGACTGAACGCCAGACTGATCAATACTTGAACTGTCGGGCGGCATCTCCCCCAAGTGCCGTGCCGGTAAAGGTACCAAGGGACCGCGTGCCTTTGTTTTACTCCTAATGGTCTTAACCCGGATTCACCCCCCAGAACCCGGGTTTTTTTTGCCTGGAATTTGGTGAAAAACCCATGTCATTACGTACATCGCACCTGTAGGAGCTGCCGAAGGCTGCGATCTTTTGATTTTGATTCTTTTAAAAAAAACATCAAAAGATCGCAGCCTGCGGCAGCTCCTACACGGTCAGCCTTTTACATGCGCCAAGGGAAACAGCCGCTTGAAGTTCTCGCTGGTCTGCTCGGCAAAACGCTCGTAGTTTTCCCCACGCAGCATCGCCAGAAACTCCGCTACCTCACGCACGTACTGCGGCAGGTTGGGTTTGCCGCGATAAGGGATCGGCGCCAGATACGGCGAGTCGGTCTCCACCAGCAAGCGATCGGCCGGCACCTTGCTCGCCACATCACGCAGGGCGTCGGCATTGCGGAAGGTGACGATGCCGGACAGGGAAATGTAATAACCCATGTCCAGTGCAGCCTTGGCCATGTCCCAGTCTTCGGTGAAGCAATGCAGCACACCGGCCTGGGGCAATGCCGCTTCTCGCAGCAACTCAAGGGTATCGGCACGGGCGCCACGGGTGTGGATGATCACTGGCTTACCGGTCTGCTGTGCGGCTTGCAGATGCAGGCGGAAAGATTCCTGCTGCAGCTCGGCGGCTTCCGGCTCGTAGTGATAATCCAGACCGGTTTCACCGATCGCCACCACTTTCGGGTGATTGAGCTCGTGCAGCAGCCAGTCCAACGCCGGCGCTGCGCCCGGTTGCACATCCAATGGATGCACACCGACCGAGCAATCGACGTCGTCATAGCGCTCGGCCAGGGCTTTGACGTCGGCAGCGTTGTCGGCACTCACGCCGATACACAGGAAGTGCCCTACCCCACGCTGGCGAGCCGCATCGAGTGCAGCATCCAGCGAGCCGTCATGGGCGGCGAGGTCTAGGCGATCAAGGTGACAATGGGAATCTACGAGCATAAAAAAGACGGCTACTTACATCGTATGAGTGGGACGGTCGGATTTCAGTGCTCCGGCCAGATGGGTTTCAATGCGACTGCGGGCGGTGTTGTCACCCTCGTTGAATTGCACGCCGACGCCGGCTGCACGGTTGCCCTGAGCGCCTTTGGGGGTGATCCAGGCGACCTTGCCGGCCACCGGAATTTTCTCCGCCTCATCCATCAGGTTCAGCAGCATGAACACCTCGTCGCCCAACTTGTAGCTCTTGTTGGTCGGGATGAACAGGCCACCGTTTTTGATGAACGGCATGTAGGCGGCGTAAAGCACCGATTTGTCCTTGATCGTCAGGGACAGGATGCCGTTACGCGGCCCGGGGCTGATGGCTTCATTCATGTTGACCTCCACTGCTGATGTTCAGAGTCTAGGTACACATTCTTATCTTTGACCAGGCAATCCCGCCCATTGCACCAACAACGCTTCCAGCAGCAGTGCCGGGTTGAGGTTGGCTTTGCTCAGGACTTTCTGCCGCTGGGCGAGAATCCAGTCCTGAATATCGAGGACTTTGCCTTGGGCGCTTTTCTGCGCCAGGTACTGCACGACTTTGCGCATATCGGTCAGACCGAGGCCGGCTTCATCCTGGGTCAATTGATAGCGCAGGATCAGGCTCGACCAGTCGCAGAACCAGTCGAACAGGCGCAGCATCGGAATGTTTTTCCACTCTTCGGCCAATTGCGTTGGCGACTGCTGCTGCTTGAGCAGCTTCTTCACCCCTTCGACCACCTGCGCCCGCTGTTCACGCACGCCCTGGGACTGCAGGCTGACCGCAGCCAGTGGCGAACCGGCCGCCAGCGTCAGCAATTCGACGCGCTCCTCTTCAGAGCACTCCGGCAGCGCCTGCGCCAGCCATTGCAGGCTCATGGCCTCGCCCGGCAGCGGACATGCCTGCTGCACGCAGCGGCTCTTGATTGTCGGCAGCAAACGGCTCGGCTGATGGCTCACCAGCAACAGCACGGTATCGCCAGACGGCTCTTCGAGGCTCTTGAGCAAAGCGTTGGCGGCGTTGATGTTCATCGACTCCACCGGCTCGATCAGCACCACCTTGCGCCCGCCCAGTTGCGCGGTCTGCACCACGAAACTGACCAGATCACGGACCTGATCGACCTTGATCGCCTTGTCGGCTTCTTCCGGCTCAAGGATGTAATTGTCCGGGTGGCTGCCGGCCTTGAGCAGCAGGCAGGATTTGCACTCGCCGCACGCCTCCGGCGTCGGACGCTGACACAGCAGGCTGGCCATCAGGCGCTCGGCCAGCGCGCGCTTGCCGATCCCGACCGGGCCGTGCAACAAGTACGCGTGGGCGTGCTGACTGCGTCCGGCCAGTTGCTGCCAGAGGCTGTCCTGCCATGGATAGGCCTCAGCCACGAATCAGCTCCAGCAAGTTCGGAATCAGAGTATCCAGCGATTGCTGAACCTTGACCAATGGCTGACCGGCGTCGATGCGCACATAGCGTGCTGGATCCGCCTCGGCGCGCTGCAGAAACGCATTGCGTACCGCTTCGAAAAACGCCCGGCCTTCCAGTTCAAACCGGTCCAGACGGCCACGGGCACTGGCGCGGGCCAGGCCGATTTCCACTGGCAGATCGAAAATCAGCGTCAGGTCAGGACGCAGGTCGCCCTGAACGAACGTCTCCAGCGCGGCAATGCGCTCCAGCGACAAACCGCGACCGCCGCCCTGATAGGCGTAAGTCGAGTCGGTAAAACGATCGCACAATACAACGGCGCCGCGAGCCAGCGCCGGGCGGATCACCTCGGCCAGATGCTGGGCGCGTGCGGCGAACACCAGCAGCAGCTCGGTGTCGGGGTTCATGACTTCATCGGCCGGGGCCAGCAGCACATCGCGGATGCGCTCGGCGAGTGGCGTACCGCCGGGCTCGCGGGTCAACACCACTTCGACACCTTCGGCGCGCAGGCGCTCGGCGAGGTATTCGCGGTTGGTGCTCTTGCCGGCGCCTTCCGGGCCTTCCAGAGTAATAAACAAGCCAGTCACAGGCAGTCCTTAATCAAAGTCATTGCGCGTTTTGCGGTGCCGCCGTCTCAGGCTCGGCAGCAGGGGCCGGGCCTGGCGCAGGATCCTGAGCTGGAACCTGTGGCAGCGCCTCAGGAGCGGTATCCGGGGAAGCAGCGGGAATCGCTTCATCGGTAGCCGGAGCGGCCGGCGCATTCGCCGGAGCCGGGCTGGAGCGGTAATCGGCGCGGCGCTTGAGCTGGAACTCGCGCACCGCGCTGTTGTGCGCATCCAGATCATCGGAGAACACATGGCTACCGTCGCCACGGGCAACAAAATACAGACTGTTGCCTTCCACCGGATTGAGCGCGGCGTGAATCGCCTCGCGGCCGACCATGGCAATCGGCGTCGGCGGCAATCCGGGAATCACATAGGTGTTGTAGGGCGTCGGCTCCTTGAGATGAGCACGGGTCAACTTGCCGGTGTAGCGATCGCCCAGGCCGTAGATCACGGTCGGGTCGGTTTGCAACTGCATGCCCAGCGCCATGCGGCGCACGAACACGCCGGCAATCTGCCCCCGCTCCTGCGGCACTCCGGTTTCCTTTTCCACCAGCGAGGCCATGATCAGCGCCTGATAAGGTTCAGTGTACGGTGCATCGGCCGAGCGGTTCTCCCACTCCTTGGCCAACACTTCATCGAGACGATCATAGGCTTTCTTCAGCAAATCGACGTCGGAGAAACCCCGCACGAAGCGATAAGTGTCCGGGAAGAAGCGCCCCTCGGGGAACAATCCGCGATGACCGATTTTCTCCATCACCTCACTGTCGCTCAAACCCTTGAGGGTCTGCTCGATCTTTTCATCTTTGGCCAGTGCGGCGCGGACCTGGTGAAAATTCCAGCCCTCGACCAGCGTCAGGCTGTACTGCACCACTTCACCACGTTTCCACAAGTCGATCAGACCGTTGACAGTCATGCCCGGCTGCATGCGGTATTCACCACTATGGATCGGCGTGCCGGCCAGGTTGAAGCGCCAGTAGATGCGCAGCCAGAAGGCGTCCTTGATGACTCCATCGGTTTCGAGTTCAAGGAAGGTACGGGTCGGCGTCGAGCCTTTCGGCACATCCAGCAGTTCTTCCTGCGTGATGTTCAGGGGCTGTTCCAGCGCCGAATGAATTTTCCAGGCGCTGGCGCCCATCAGCAGCCCTGCCAGAACCAGTCCGGTTTCCAGCAGCAGCAAGAGTTTACGTCTCACGAATCAGGCATCCAGTAGCGCGCGGGCAATGGTTTGCAGTTTACGGGTGAGCGGGCCAACCGGCCAGCTCAGTGCAGCGTAGGCGCGTACCGGCCAGACGCCATACACGCTGTTGCAGATAAAGACTTCATCAGCCCATTGCAGCTGTTCGAGGCTGATGTCGGTGATTTGGCTGGGGATGGCCAATGATTCGGCCTGAAACAATATTTCAGCACGCATCACACCGGCCACGCCGCAGCGTTTCAGATCCGGGGTGATCAATACGCCGTCGCGCACCACAAACAGGTTGCTGAACACGCCCTCGATGACCCGACCGGCCTGATCGAGCATCAAGCCCTCGGCGTGTTCGCTGTCGTGCCATTCGGCGCGGGCAAGTACTTGCTCCAGACGATTGAGATGCTTGAGCCCGGCCAGCAATGGCTGATTCGACAACCGCGTGACGCAGGGAAACAGACGCACGCCCTGCTCGCCATGCACGGCAGGATAAGCCGCAGGCGGGTTGCCTTGCAGAATGCGCCGGCCCTGCGCCGCAGGATCGGGCGCATAGCCACGCAAGCCATCACCTCGGGTGAGGATCAGCTTGAGCACGCCCTCGCCCATTGCCGCGGCATAAGCCAGCAGCTCGCTGCGAACCAGTTCGATATCGGCCGAGATGGCCAGACGCGAGCAACCTTCGGCCAAACGCGTCAAATGACGCTCCAGCAATACCGGCTGGCCGCCGTGCACGGCAATGGTCTCGAACAGACCATCGCCGTAAGCCAGGCCGCGATCTTTCAGCGACAGAGCGTCAGCCGGTTGACCGTCGACCCAGCTGTCCATCAACCGGCGAACCGGCGGAATGCCAACGTGCCGTTGGTGCCGCCAAACCCGAAGGAGTTGGACAGTACGACGTCGATATCCATGTTGCGCGCAGTGTGCGGCACGAAGTCGAGATCGCAGCCTTCATCCGGCTCGTCGAGGTTGATGGTCGGCGGGGCCACCTGGCTATTGATCGCCAGCACACTGAAGATCGCCTCGACCGCGCCCGCCGCACCCAACAGGTGACCGGTCATCGACTTGGTGGAGCTGACCGCCAGGTTGTAGGCGTGATCACCGAACACGGTCTTGATCGCGTTGGCTTCGGCAAGGTCGCCGGCCGGGGTCGAGGTACCGTGGGCGTTGATGTACTGCACCTGGTCGATATTGATCTTCGCATCGCGCAGGGCATTGGTGATGCAGCGCGCTGCACCAGCACCATCAGCGGGTGGCGACGTCATGTGGAACGCATCGCCACTGGTGCCAAAGCCGATCAGCTCGGCATAGATCGTCGCACCACGGGCCTTGGCGTGCTCAAGTTCTTCGAGTACCAATGCACCGGCACCGTCAGACAACACGAAGCCATCACGGCCCTTGTCCCACGGACGACTGGCACGGGTCGGTTCGTCGTTGCGGGTCGACAGCGCACGGGACGCGCCGAAGCCGCCCATGCCCAGACCGCACGCGGCCATCTCGGCACCGCCGGCGATCATTACGTCGGCCTCGTCGTACATGATGTTGCGCGCGGCCATGCCAATGCAGTGCGTACCGGTGGTACAGGCAGTGGAAATGGCGTAGTTCGGCCCCTGTGCACCCAGATGGATGGACAGAAAACCGGAAATCATATTGATGATCGAGCCTGGCACGAAGAAAGGCGAAATTCGACGCGGGCCCGTCTCATGCAGGGTACGGCTGGTTTCTTCGATGTTGGTCAGACCGCCGATGCCCGAGCCCATGGCCACGCCAATGCGCTCACGGTTGGCGTCGGTAACTTCCAGACCGGCGTTGCGAACAGCCTGAAAACCCGCGGCCAGACCGTACTGAATGAACAGGTCGAGCTTGCGTGCTTCCTTGACCGACAGGTATTCCTCGACATTGAAGCCCTTTACCGAGCCGCCAAAACGGGTGGAATAGGCAGAAAGGTCGGTGTGTTCGATCAG
>NZ_JBIVMY010000049.1:0-23035 GCF_044753325.1 Pseudomonas sp. NPDC088414
GATGGTGTCTACGTCCTGACGCAGTTCTTTCAGGGTAAGAAGGTTGAACTTGTTGACGGACTCACCCTTGAGGTCGAATTTCAATTCGACGATGCCACTTTCAAGAGCTTTAACCGTGATGGCTTTACCTTCGTAAATCATCAACTGATCTCCACGATATGGAAGCTGAACAGTACACGTCGGACGCAGGTAAATGGCTCGGCAGGACGTTTTTTCGTCGATGCTGACGCCAATCCACCCGGCACACCCGCCAACGCGATAGTCGGGATTCTGTAGGAGCAGTCTGTAAGACAAACGCTCAATTCATACGCCCGTTTGATTTGGGTACGTCACCTTCACGGAATTTCCAACAATTGTCAATCGCCCAAAATACGGGTTGAAATGCGACTTTGCGGTCATTTCCGTTGCACACAGATCCGCAACACGCAGCTGCATGCAAAGCCATTCATAGAATCAATAGTTAGAAAAGTCGCCCTAATTACCGGCGAGCCTTGTTTAACAGGCTACGCTGGCGGAATCCCGGCGAAAAATATGAACGCTTTTGGCGAATGCCCAGCGCAAGATCAGCCCACAGCGAATTACCGGCCTGCCTGGCCAACCCGCCCGATGATGTTGTCGGGCTTTTTATTGCTTGCGAAATGCCCCCTGTAGGAGCTGCCGCAGGCAGCTCCTACAGGGGAGTTCGTAATTCAGGCGAGAGCTTTGAGAGTGGCGTCGATGTGCTGCAAGACTTCAGTTTCGCCCTTCTCGCCCCAGTACAAGGCGATCATCTGCTTGTCGGCCTCGATCTTGAACACGTTGCCCGGCAACTTTTCGAAATGATCGAGCAGCAGGCGGTCCTCGCAGACCTCCTGCCACTGATTGACCCACACACCCGGCGATTTCTGCCAGTAGGTCCAGCACGCCGGCTGGGTGCCACGCCGTGGCCGATGATATTGCGCGCATGGGCTGGGCGGCTCCTGAGACAGCCAGTGTGGCCACTCCTGAGGCGCCAGTTGCATGGCCAGCCCGATGCGTCGCGCCTCCATGCGAAGGGCCATCCGGCCGCTCTGCACGCGCGACGGGCGCAACCATGCCAGTGGACTCAAAACCACCAGCAGGATTGACACCACCAACCAGACCGTCATATCTCTACTCCCGACTTAAGGTGAGCGCATTGTGTCACTTTGGAACCAATGCGCTTGAAACCAGCCATACTTAACAATATTGAACCGTCACGAGGAGCACCTCATGCCCTACAACCATATCCTGGTCGCCGTAGACCTGACTGAAGAGTGCGACCCTGTGATTCACCGCGCCCGCGAGCTGTCGGTGAGCAATGGCGCCAAGCTGTCGCTGGTGCATATTGTCGAACCGATGGCCATGGCATTCGGCGGCGATGTGCCGATGGATCTGTCACAACTGCAACAGCAGCAGTTCGATCAGGCCAAGGAGCGCCTTGAGCGCTTGAAAGCCAAATACGCCGAACTCGAGGGCGCCAATTGCCACCTGACCTATGGTCAGCCACGTCAGGAAATCCATCATTTCGCCAAGGAAAACCAGTGCGACCTGATCGTGGTCGGCAGCCACGGCCGCCACGGTCTGGCGCTGCTGCTCGGGTCCACGGCCAACGACGTACTGCACGGCGCACCTTGCGACGTGCTGGCGGTGCACCTGATCAAACGCTGAAACACAAAACCCTGTGGGAGCGAGCTTGCTCGCGAAGGCGTCGGCACATTCAGCATTAATGCCGCCTGACACACCGCATTCGCGAGCAGACTCGCTCCCACATCAGGTCTCCACCCGTATATGAAAAGCCCGGCGCTCATCACTGAGCGCCGGGCTTTTTTGTTACCGGATCAATCAGGCATCCAGCTCGGCCCAACGCTCCACCAGTGCATCCAGTTCAGCCTGCAACTGCTCCAGCGAAGCAATCACCTTGGCCGTTTCTGCCGGCGGACGCTGATAGAAACCGGCTTCAGCCATCTCCGCCTCGACCGCAGCGATCTGCTGCTCCTTGGCATCGATGTCGCCCGGCAACGCTTCCAGTTCGCGCTGCAGCTTGTAGCTCAGCTTCTTCTTAGCTGCCGGCGCGGCAGCGGCAGGTGCGGCAGCCACGGCAGGTTCAGCGGTGACCACCGCCGAATTCAGGTCAGCCTTGCCCGACTTGCTCTCGGTCACGCCCAGCAGGCGCGGCGAGCCGCCCTGACGGATCCAGTCCTGATAGCCGCCGACGTATTCACGGACCTTGCCTTCACCTTCGAAGACCAGGGTGCTGGTGACCACGTTGTCGAGGAACGCCCGGTCGTGACTGACCATCAGCACAGTGCCGTTGAAGGTCAGCAGCACTTCTTCGAGCAGCTCGAGGGTTTCCACGTCGAGGTCGTTGGTCGGTTCGTCGAGTACCAGCAGGTTCGCCGGTTTGCTGAACAGTTTGGCCAGCAGCAAGCGCGCGCGCTCGCCACCGGACAGCGCCTTGACCGGCGTGCGCGCACGCTGCGGGCTGAACAGGAAGTCGCCGAGGTAGCTCAGGACGTGGCGGCTCTGGCCGTCGATATCGATAAAGTCGCGACCTTCGGCGACGTTGTCGATCACGGTCTTCTCCAGATCCAGTTGATGGCGCAACTGGTCGAAGTAGGCCACGTCGATCCGGGTGCCCTCTTCCACCTTGCCACTGGTCGGTTGCAGACCGTTGAGCATCAGTTTGAGCAAGGTGGTCTTGCCGGTACCGTTGGCGCCGAGCAGACCGATACGGTCGCCGCGTTGCAGGACCATCGAGAAGTCCTTGATCAGGAACGGACCGTCCGGGTGATGGAAGCTGACATTTTCCAACACCATCACTTGCTTGCCGGACTTGTCGGCGGTTTCCAGCTGGATATTCGCCTTGCCGGTACGCTCGCGACGCTCGCTGCGCTCGACACGCAGGGCTTTCAAGGCACGCACGCGACCTTCGTTACGGGTCCGACGGGCCTTGATGCCCTGACGGATCCAGACTTCTTCCTGGGCGAGACGCTTGTCGAACAGCGCGTTGGCGGTTTCTTCTGCGGCCAGCGCGGCCTCTTTGTGCACCAGGAAGCTGGCGTAGTCGCCATTCCAGTCGATCAGGCCGCCGCGATCCAGTTCGAGGATGCGCGTAGCCAGGTTCTGCAGGAAAGAACGGTCGTGCGTGATGAACAGCACGGCGCCCTGGAAATCCTTCAGGGCTTCTTCGAGCCAGGCAATCGCACCGATGTCCAGGTGGTTGGTCGGTTCGTCGAGCAGCAGCAGATCCGGTTCCGAGACCAGCGCCTGCGCCAGCAGCACGCGACGACGCCAGCCGCCGGACAACTCGGCGAGGGTCTTGTCGGCCGGCAGTTGCAGGCGGCTCAAAGTGCTGTCGACCAGGGTCTGCAAGCGCCAGCCGTCACGGGCTTCGAGGTCGTGCTGGACGTGCATCAGCTTGTCCAGATCGGCGTCGGTGACGATGTTCTGGCTCAGGTGATGGTATTCGGCGAGCAAGGCGCCAACGCCGTCGAGGCCCTCGGCAACCACGTCGAAAACGGTCCGCCCGTCGGCCACCGGCAATTCTTGCGGCAATTCGCCGATTTTCAGACCGGGGGCACGCCACACCGAGCCGTCATCGGGCTTCTGGTCGCCCTTGACCAGTTTCATCATGCTGGATTTGCCAGTGCCGTTGCGGCCGATGATGCACACCCGCTCACCACGGGCGATCTGCCAGGACACCTTGTCCAACAACGGCATCGCGCCGAATGCAAGGGACACATCGCTGAATTTGAGCAGGGTCATGAGCTTCTCCAAAAACCGGGCGCGCATTCTACCTGAGTTAGGCCCTCAACAGGCCGGCAATTTGTCTGCTGAAGCACTCTGCACAACATTTGTTGCGAACTTGTGCTGCGAGACCGGCAAAGCTTTCGCCCGTTGCTGGCAAAAGGCTAAGCTACAGACAATTCAGTGCTGGCCACGGCCGGTGCTTGTCATGATTTCTCTGCCCGGATGTCTCATGCGCAGTCGCCTTTTCAGTGTCTTGTCCTGTTTGCTACTTACCGCCGCTGCCGCTCAATCCGCCCAGGCGGTGGACCTGTCCACCCAACGCCAGTATTACGATGAAGCCAAGCGCGCGCTGGCCAAGGGCGATACCGGCCCGTACTTCCGTTACAGCCAGGCGCTTGCCGATTATCCGCTGGAACCGTACCTGGCTTACGACGAACTGACCGCGCGCCTGAAGACCGCGAGCAACGAGGAAATCGAGAAATTCCTCGCCGAGCACGGCGACCTGCCCCAGGCCAACTGGATGAAACTGCGCTGGTTGCGCTGGCTCGCCGACCGTGGCGACTGGGCCACCTTCACCAAATATTACGACCCGAAACTCAACTTCACCGAACTGGACTGCCTCAATGCGCAGTTCCAGATCAGTAGCGGCCACAAGGCCGAGGGCTATGCCAACGCCGACAAACTGTGGCTGACCGGCAAATCGCAACCGGCCGCCTGTGACGGACTGTTCGGGATCTGGGCCGCCGACGGTCAGTTGACCGAACAGAAACGCTGGGAACGCACCAAACTCGCCGCCCAGGCGCGCAACTATCCATTGGCCAACAGTCTGGTCAACGGCCTGACCACCCTCGCCCCGCGCGGTCGGCTGCTGGTGGATGTGGCGCAGAAACCCGAGCTGCTCAATCAGCCATCGCGCTTCACCCCGGCCGACGAGCCGATGTCCGACGTGGTCAGCCTCGGCCTGCGCCGCCTCGCCCGTCAGGACCCGGACAAGGCCATGGCCCTGCTCGACGGATACGCCAGCAGCATGCATTTCTCCCGTGACGAGAAAGTCGCGATTGCCCGAGAAATCGGCCTGACCCTGGCCCGGCGTTTCGACAGCCGTGCGCTGGACGTGATGACCAAATACGATCCGGAACTGCGTGACAACACCGTGTCCGAATGGCGCCTGCGTCTGCTGCTGCGCCTGGCACGCTGGGACGATGCCTATCAGCTGACTCGTCGTCTGCCACAGGATCTGGCGACCACCAACCGCTGGCGCTACTGGCAGGCCCGCAGCCTGGAACTGGCGCAACCGCAGAACCCGGAAGCGCAAAGCCTGTACAAGAACCTGGCGAAGGAACGCGATTTCTACGGTTTCCTCGCCGCCGACCGCTCGCAGCTACCCTACTCGCTGATGAACAAGCCGCTGGTGCTTAGCCAGGCGACCATCAACAAGGTGCGTAACACTCCCGGCGTGCGGCGTGCGCTGGAATTTCATGCGCGCGGGCAGATCGTCGACGGTCGCCGCGAGTGGTATCACGTCAGCCGTCATTTCAATCGGGACGAAATGGTCGCCCAGGCCAAACTGGCCTACGACCTGAAATGGTATTTCCCGGCGATCCGCACCATCAGTCAGGCGCAATACTGGGACGATCTGGATATCCGCTTCCCGATGGCCCACCGCGACACTCTGGTGCGTGAGGCCAAGGTTCGTGGCCTGCATTCGAGCTGGGTGTTTGCCATCACCCGTCAGGAAAGTGCGTTCATGGACGACGCCCGCTCCGGGGTCGGTGCCAGCGGCCTGATGCAATTGATGCCCGGCACCGCCAAGGAAACCGCACGCAAGTTCAGCATTCCGCTGGCCTCGCCGCAGCAAGTGCTCGATCCGGACAAGAACATCCAGCTCGGCGCCGCCTACCTGAGCCAGGTGCACAGCCAGTTCAACGGCAACCGCGTGCTCGCCTCCGCCGCCTACAACGCCGGCCCCGGCCGTGTGCGCCAGTGGCTGCGCGGTGCCGATCACCTGAGCTTCGATGTCTGGGTGGAAAGCATCCCGTTCGACGAAACCCGCCAGTACGTGCAGAACGTGCTGTCGTACTCGGTGATCTACGGCCAGAAGCTCAACTCGCCGCAGCCGCTGGTGGATTGGCATGAGCGGTATTTCGACGATCAATGACAGGTGCTGAATACCTGAAATGAAAAATGCCCGCATCAATCGATGCGGGCATTTTTTTGTCTTCAGCAAAGGCCTGAGGCAGTTCTACACCGCCACCGCATGCCCATCATTGAACTGCAGCGCCGCCAGCCGCGCATACAGCGGATTACTTACGATCAGCTCCTGATGGGTACCGATTGCCACCAGACTGCCCTGATCCATCACCGCGATCCGGTCGGCGTTTTTCACCGTGGCCAAGCGATGCGCGATCACCAGTGTGGTGCGGTTTTGCATCAGGCTTGGCAGCGCTTCCTGAATCAAGTGCTCGCTCTGGGCATCGAGGGCACTGGTGGCTTCGTCCAGCAGCAGAATCGGCGCATCCACCAGCAAAGCGCGAGCGATCGCCAGGCGTTGACGCTGGCCGCCGGAAAGTCCAAGGCCGGCGTCACCCAAGTGGGTCTGATAGCCGTTGGGCATCTTCTCGATGAAGTCATGGGCGTGAGCAATTCTTGCCGCTTCCTTGACCTGTTCCAGCGTCGCGCCCGCGTTGCCGTAACGAATATTCTCTTCGACGCTGCCGAAAAACAGTGCAGGCGATTGCGAGACCAAGGCGAAATTGCGCCGCAGGTCCAGCGGGTCGAGGCTGGTCAGCGGCACACCGTCGATCAGGATCCGCCCTTCAATCGGGTCGTAGAAGCGCAACAGCAAGTCATACACCGTGGATTTACCGGCCCCGGATGGCCCGACAAGGGCCAGGGTCTCGCCAGCCCTGATGGTCAGGCTCAGGCCGTTGACGGCGTAGCTGTTTGGACGCGACGGATAGGAAAAACGTACATTCTGCAACTGCAGTTCGCCCTTGATCCGCTCAGGCAACGTCACCAGCCCGAGGGTCGGCGGCTGGATGATGTTCTGCGAACTGAGGAGTTCGGCGATGCGTTCAGCGGCACCCGCAGCACGCTGCAACTCGCCGATGACTTCGCTCAACGTGCCGATCGCACTGCCGACAATCAGGCTGTAGAAGACGAAAGCCGCCAGTTCACCACCGGTGATGCGTCCGGCAATCACGTCCATGCCGCCGACCCACAACATCACCGCAACCGCACCGAGCACCAGCACGATCACCACGGTGATCATCCACGAGCGTTGAAAAATGCGCTTGCGTGCAGTGTCGAACGCGTCCTCGACCGTCGTGGCGAAACGTCGCTCGTCCTGCACCTGATGGTTGTACGCCTGCACGGTCTTGATCTGGCCAAGCGTTTCGGAAACATAGCTGCCGATATCGGCGACCCGATCCTGACTCAACCGCGACAGATTGCGCACGCGCCGACCGAAAATCAGAATCGGCGCGACCACGAACGGCAAGGCAATCACCACGATGCTGGTGAGTTTCGGGTTGGTGACGAACAGCAGGATCACCCCGCCGATCACCATCAACAGGTTGCGCAGAAACATCGACAGTGACGAGCCGATCACCGATTGCAGCAACGTGGTGTCGGCGGTCAGCCGTGACTGAATCTCCGAACTGCGGTTGTTCTCGTAAAAACCGGGATGCAGATACACCAGATGGTTGAATACCTCGCGCCGGATATCCGCCACACAACGCTCGCCGATCCACGACACCCAGTAAAAACGCGCGAACGTGCCGACTGCCAGGCCCAGCACCATCAGCATGAAGATGCCGATGCTCTGGTTCAGTTGGTGCGGCGACTGCGTCATGAAGCCCCGATCGACCAGCAATTTGATCCCCTGCCCCATCGACAAAGTGACGGCTGCGGTGACGATCAGCGCCAGCAGCGCAGCACCGACTTGCCAACGATAAGGCGCCAGAAATCGGCTGGTCAGGCTCAGCGCTCGACGGTGCCGGGAAGAAAGCTTCGAGATCATTCAGGTACACATCCCTATTGGTGAAAGGACTAGCCTAAACCTTCTATGGGGCGGAACTCTGTAAATCACAATGAGTCAGGTTAAATATGCCCCCAAAGACTAGGCCATAGTTGCTATTGGTCTAATGTCCCGGTTGAGACGAGCGGTCATTTCTGTTGGACTGGAGATGCCGCTTTTGACAGACCCAAGGGTGTTGTCACAGCCTGGTCACGTGGCGGTTTTAATCTACGTGCACAACCTGATGAGGAGACAGGCCATGTCCTTGCAACACAGCAGCGAAGACAAGATTCAAGTGATCCGCACCAAGCCCGGCCAACCTCTGGGTTGCTCGATTATTGATAAGGATGGGCGTGAGGTACCGATCACTGAAGACATGATCCAGGACGCATGCCGCGAACTGGACAAGCGATTGGTCAAGCCTGCCGAACAAAAGTGATATAGCCACCGTCTTCCTGACCCGGCCCCTTTTGGCCGGGTTTTTTCTGCCTGCCGTTCTGCTCTCTGTAGGAGCTGCCGCAGGCTGCGATCTTTTGATCTTGCCTTCAAAAAACAAAATCAAAAGATCGCAGCCTGCGGCAGCTCCTACAGGGTCAGGGCAAACACTGTGGGAGCGAGCCTGCTCGCGAAAGGGCCAACCTGTTATTAGACAGCCACCGCCCCCAGCGCCGCCACAATCTGTTGCAACTGCGGCGAATCCCCGTCGATCCGCACCTTCAGCCCCTCGATCTCGCGCCGCACCGGATACTGCTTGCGCAGTACATCAAACGCCGCACGCTGTTCAGCGACACTACCTACAAGACTGCGGCGAAAATCCGCATCATCGCGGCGCGGGTCGTACACCCCACGGCACAACATCGCCAGCGCCCAGGCCGGATCGCTGTCGGCGTGCAGGGTCACTTCTGACAGCCAGGGTGCC
Organism: Pseudomonas sp. NPDC088414; assembly: GCF_044753325.1. Lineage (NCBI taxonomy): Bacteria > Pseudomonadati > Pseudomonadota > Gammaproteobacteria > Pseudomonadales > Pseudomonadaceae > Pseudomonas > Pseudomonas sp. NPDC088414. The sequence goes on from NZ_JBIVMY010000049.1 coordinate 8,688, forward strand.
GGCAGCAGGTCACTGAGCTGGATGCTCGCAGGCTGACCGATAAATTCGCAATAGGCCTGATAAATCTGCGCCGTCCCGCGTTGCTTGCCATCGAGGCTGTAGCCGGCAATGTGCGGCGTGGCCAGCACGCAGAGTTCGGCAAGGGCAACATCGACCTCAGGCTCGGCTTCCCAAACATCGAGCACCGCTTGCAGGTCTTCGCGCTCCAGCAGCACGTTGCGCAACGCGGCGTTATCCACCACCGGACCACGGGCAGCGTTGATCAGCCAGGTGCCGGGTTTGAGCTGCCGCAAACGCTGCTCATCGAACAGATGCCAGGTCGCGCCTTCGCCGGTACGGGTCAGCGGCGTGTGCAGGCTGATCACGTCGCACTGCTCGATGATTTGCTCGAGGCTGACGTAATCGCCGCCCTCGGCTGCCTGACGCGGCGGATCGCAAACTTTGACATTCCAGCCCAGGCCCTTGAGGACCTTGATCAACCGCCCGCCGACTTCACCGACACCGATCACGCCGTACGTACGTTGCGGCAAATCAACGCCTTCGATTTCCGCCAGGGTCATCAGGCTGCCGAGCACGTAATCGACCACGCCCCGCGCATTGCACCCGGGGGCGCTGGACCAGGTGATGCCGGCCTCATTGAAATAATCGAGATCGAGGTGATCGGTTCCGATGGTGCAAGTGCCGACGAAACGCACCGTGCTGCCTTCGAGCAACGCGCGATTGACGTTGGTCACCGAGCGCACCAGCAACACATCGGCCTGCTCGACCGTCGCACGGTCGATGGAACGGCCCGGCACCCGGCGGATCTCGCCGAAACCGGCAAAAAAGGCATCGAGCAGCGGGATATTTTCGTCGGCAACAATCAGCATGGCGGGCTCCTTGAGGGGATCGGCAGTTTAGGTGCAGATCCACCGTTGAGCCAGCGCAGACTGCACTGTGGCGAGGGGGCTTGCTCCCGCTCGACTGCGCAGCAGGCGGAAAGTCTGCAATCGGGTTTTTCCTGATCCACCACGCCGGATGGTTTTGGGGCCGCTTCGCACCCCAGCGGAAGCAAGCTCCCTCGCCACAGTGGATGGCATTGATGATTACAAATGCGCAACAGAGGATTTTTCCTGACTGTCACGTCAGCGGCGTAGAATGCGGCGCCTTGCGCATCAACACCTGTGGACGCTTTGCCTGTGAATTCTGTTACTGATCAACCTCTCGCTGCCTCACTCACCCGCCCCGCGCGAATTCGCCTGGAGTTCAGGAACCTGCTCGCCCTGGCGTTGCCGATCATCATCGCGCAACTGGCGACCACCGCCATGGGCTTCGTCGATGCCGTGATGGCCGGCCGCGTCGGGCCGCGCGATCTGGCGGCGGTAGCGCTGGGCAACTCGATCTGGGTTCCGGTGTTTCTGCTGATGACCGGCACCCTGCTGGCCACCACGCCGAAAGTCGCCCAGCGTTTCGGCGCCGGCACCCACAGCGAGATCGGCCCGATCGTGCGTCAGGCGCTGTGGCTGGCGCTGGTGGTCGGCCTGATCGCGACTTGCATGCTGGTCGCCGCCGAACCGGTACTGCACCTGATGAAGGTCGATCCCGAGCTGATCGGCCCGTGCATGCAATACCTGCACGGCATTGCCAGCGGCCTGCCGGCGGTGGCGTTCTATCACGTGCTGCGCTGCACCAGTGACGGCATCGGCCGCACCCGCCCGGCGATGGTGCTGGGTCTATGCGGTCTGGCGCTGAACATTCCGCTGAACTACATCTTCATCTATGGCCACTTCGGCGTGCCGGCCATGGGCGGCGTGGGTTGCGGTTGGGCCACAGCCATCGTGATGTGGGTCATGGCGCTGGGGCTGGCCGGTTACGAGCGCTGGGCGCCGGCCTATCGTTCGAGTGAAATTTTCAGCCGTTTCGACTGGCCACAGTGGGCGGTGATCAAGCGTTTGCTGGCGATCGGTCTGCCGATTGGCATCGCCGTTTTTGCCGAGTCGAGCATCTTCGCGGTGATCGCCCTGCTGATTGGCAGTCTCGGCGCCACCGTGGTGGCCGGGCATCAGATCGCGCTGAACGTCAGCTCGCTGGTGTTCATGATTCCGTATTCGCTGGGCATGGCCGTGACCGTACGCGTCGGCCAGGCACTGGGCCGTGAAGAGCCGCGTGAAGCACGCTTTGCCGCCGGTGTCGGCATGGGCACTGCGCTGGCCTACGCCTGTATTTCGGCGAGCATGATGCTGTTGCTGCGCGAGCCGATTGCGTCGATCTATACGGCTGATCCGACGGTGATCCACATCGCGGCGATGCTGATTGTGTACTCGGCACTGTTTCAGTTCTCCGACGCGATCCAGGTCACCGCCGCCGGCGCGCTGCGCGGTTATCAGGACACCCGGGTGACGATGATCCTGACCCTGTTCGCCTATTGGGGCATCGGCTTGCCAGTGGGTTACGCCCTCGGCCTGACCGACTGGCTCGGCGAACCGCGTGGCCCGAGCGGCTTGTGGCAAGGCTTGATCGTCGGTTTGAGCTGCGCGGCGTTCATGCTGTCGATCCGCCTGACCCGCAGTGCGCGCAAGCGTATTCGGATCAGTCGTTCGGTGGGCTGATCAGCCATAAAAAAAGACCTGCACATGCAGGTCTTTTTTTTGCCCGAATTCAATTGGACTTCTTGCGGATCCAGTACAGATAAGTACCGGCCTCTTCGTGCTGGCCCACCAGTTCGTGGTCGAGAAACACGCAGAACTTGGGAATGTCGCGACGGGTCGAGGGATCGGTGGCGATCACCTTGAGCAGGCCGCCAGGCACCAGGTCACGGATGTGCTGGTGCAGCATCATCACCGGCTCCGGGCAATTGAGGCCGGTGGCGTCGAGGGTGCCGTCGACCGGGGTATCGATCATTTCACTCATGATTCACTCCTGAAACTGGCCGGCATTGTCGCGCATTGCCGGGGGCTCAGTCATCTGTAGCGAGGGGATTTATCCCCGATGGGTCGCGAAGCGGCCCCAAAGACTGGGGATGCGCTAAATCCATCGGGGATAAATCCCCTCACCACAGAGATCATTCCCACAGGGTTTAGTGGTGACTTAGCGGGATTTGGCTTTCTTGATGTCATGCCGACGCAGATGGCAGGTCACTTCCTCGCGGTCGTGATACAGCTGCTTGCAACCAATATCGACCTTGATCCCGCGCGCCTTGAAGCCATCGGCGATGCGTTCGAGCAAGCGCTTCACTTCGGCGTAACGCTGCTTCATCGGCAGCTTGAGGTTGACCACCGCTTCGCTGCAATGGCCCTCGCCGATCCACTCTTCCAGCATCGCCGCGTTGCGCGCGGGTTTCTCGACGATGTCGCAGACCATCCAGTCCACCGGCTGCTTGGGCTTGAAGGTGAAGCCGTCAGCCATCAAGTGCTGCACCAGGCCGGTGTCCATCAGGCTTTCGGCCATCGGGCCGTTGTCGATGGCGGTCACCAGCATGCCGCGGTTGACCAGCTGCCAGGTCCAGCCGCCCGGCGCCGCACCGAGGTCGACGCCGGTCATGTCGCTGTGCAGGCGTTCGTCCCACTGGTCACGCGGGATGAAATGGTGCCAGGCCTCTTCCAGTTTCAACGTTGAACGGCTTGGCGCCTCGCGCGGAAACTTCAGACGCGGAATGCCCATCGGCCACATCGCCGAGTTGCCGGCGTCGGCCATGCCGAGAAACACTTCGCGACCACTTTTGAAGGTCAGCAGCAGGCGCGGTTTGTTCGCGTCGTCCACCAGTTTCCCGGCGCCGGTCAGCGCCTTGCGCAGCGGGCCTTCGAATTTCTTGCAGAAGTTCGACAGCTCTTTGCCGTCGTTGGTGTCGACCACTTCCAGCCACAGGCTGCCGCAGACCGGGAAATCCGCCATGTGCTCGAGGATCACGCTGATGCGGTCGGTTTCCGGCAGATTGATGAAGACGCCACGCGCCCATTGCCGCGGGAAAATCAACTCGGCGAAGCGCTGGCCGCGCATCAGGCGTTCGGCGCCGTCTGCTTCGGTGCAGACAAACTCGGCGTACGCAGTGGCCGGTTTGGCCTTGGCGTAGCCGGCGACGTTGAGTTGGGCGGCGAGGTCGGAAATCTCCGAACAGACTTCGCCTTCGAAGCCTGGCCGGCAATGCATGAATAGGGTGTTCATTCTTACTCCTGGGCAGAGGGCGGACATTCGGCCCCTGCACGCTGCTCAAGCCTTGCGGTGAAGCAAAGCCTGTCACGAAAACCGGCGCATGATAGCCGATGTCGGAACCTTGGACTTGCCCATAGAGTCCAGTTATTAGCCAGCTACTGAAAACAGGGCTACGTTGATAGCTCTGCCCGTCCCCTCCGTCCGTAGCCGTGCGGACTCAAAGGAGTGATCGTAATGCCGTCCCTCGATAGTCTGAAGACCCTTAAAACTCTACAAATCGACGATAAGACCTACCACTATTTCAGCCTGCCCGATGCCGCCAAGAGCCTTGGCAATATCGACCAGCTACCGATGTCGCTGAAAGTCCTGCTGGAAAACCTGTTGCGCTGGGAAGATGAAAAAACTGTCACCGGCGCCGACCTCAAGGCCATTGCCGCCTGGCTCAAGGAGCGCCGCTCCGACCGGGAAATCCAGTACCGCCCGGCTCGGGTATTGATGCAAGATTTTACCGGTGTCCCTGCCGTGGTCGATCTCGCTGCGATGCGCGCCGCCATGGCCAAGGCCGGCGGTGACCCGCAGCGAATCAACCCGCTGTCGCCAGTGGATCTGGTGATCGACCACTCGGTGATGGTCGACAAATTCGCCACCCCAAGCGCCTTTGAACAAAACGTCGACATCGAAATGCAGCGCAACGGCGAGCGCTACGCGTTCCTGCGCTGGGGTCAGAGCGCCTTCGACAACTTCAGCGTGGTGCCGCCGGGCACCGGGATCTGCCACCAGGTCAACCTCGAATACCTCGGGCGCACGGTTTGGACCAAGGATGAGGACGGCCTTACTTACGCGTTCCCCGACACCCTGGTCGGCACCGACTCCCACACCACCATGATCAACGGCCTCGGCGTACTCGGCTGGGGCGTCGGCGGGATCGAGGCGGAAGCGGCGATGCTCGGCCAACCGGTGTCGATGCTGATTCCGGAAGTGATCGGTTTCAAACTCACCGGCAAGCTCAAGGAAGGCATCACCGCCACCGACCTGGTGCTGACAGTCACGCAGATGCTGCGCAAGAAAGGTGTGGTCGGCAAATTCGTCGAGTTCTACGGCGACGGTCTCGCCGACCTGCCGCTGGCCGATCGCGCGACCATCGCCAACATGGCCCCGGAATACGGCGCGACCTGCGGCTTCTTTCCGGTCGATGACGTAACCCTCGAATACCTGCGCCTGTCCGGTCGCCCGGCCGAAGTGGTGAAACTGGTGGAGGCCTACTCCAAGGCCCAGGGCCTGTGGCGCCTGCCCGGTCAGGAACCGGTGTTTACCGACAGCCTGGCGCTGGACATGGGCAGCGTCGAAGCCAGCCTGGCCGGGCCAAAGCGCCCGCAGGATCGGGTTTCGCTGCCGAACGTGGCACAGGCTTTCAGTGATTTCATGGACCTGCAATTCAAGCCCACCAGCAAGGAAGAAGGCCGTCTGGAAAGCGAGGGCGGCGGTGGCGTGGCCGTGGGTAACGCCGATCTGGTCGGCGAAACCGAGTACGAATACGAAGGCCACACCTATCGCCTGAAAAACGGCGCGGTGGTGATCGCCGCGATCACCTCCTGTACCAACACCTCAAACCCGAGCGTGATGATGGCGGCCGGTCTGCTAGCAAAAAAAGCCGTGGAGAAAGGCCTGACCCGCAAGCCGTGGGTCAAGAGTTCGCTGGCGCCCGGCTCGAAAGTGGTCACCGACTACTACAAGGCTGCCGGCCTGACGCAATATCTCGATCAACTGGGCTTTTCGTTGGTCGGCTATGGCTGCACCACGTGCATCGGCAACTCCGGTCCATTGCCGGAACCGATCGAGAAAGCCATTCAGAAAGCTGACCTCACTGTGGCGTCGGTGCTGTCCGGCAACCGCAACTTCGAAGGCCGAGTGCATCCGCTGGTCAAGACCAACTGGCTGGCCTCGCCACCGCTGGTGGTTGCCTACGCCCTGGCCGGCAGCGTGCGCACCGACATCAGCACTGAACCGCTGGGCAACGACCAGCAAGGCAATCCGGTGTACCTGCGCGACATCTGGCCGAGCAGCAAGGAAATCGCCGAGGCGGTGAATCAGGTGAACACCGCGATGTTCCACAAGGAATACGCCGAAGTGTTTGCCGGCGACGAGCAATGGCAAGCGATCCAGGTGCCGCAGGCCGCCACCTATGTGTGGCAGGACAATTCGACCTACATCCAGCATCCACCGTTCTTCGACGACATTTCCGGCCCGTTGCCAGTGATCACCGACGTCAAGGGTGCGCGGGTTCTGGCGCTGTTGGGCGATTCGGTAACCACTGACCACATCTCCCCCGCCGGCAACATCAAGGCTGACAGCCCGGCCGGGCGCTATCTGCGCGAAAAAGGCGTGGAGCCGCGGGACTTCAACTCCTATGGCTCACGGCGTGGCAACCACGAAGTGATGATGCGCGGCACATTCGCCAACATCCGCATTCGTAACGAGATGCTCGGCGGCGAAGAAGGTGGCAACACAATCTACATCCCGAGCGGCGAGAAAATGCCGATTTACGATGCCGCCATGCTGTACCAGGCCTCGGGCACGCCGCTGGTGGTGATCGCCGGTCAGGAATACGGCACCGGCTCCAGCCGTGACTGGGCGGCCAAAGGCACCAACCTGCTGGGCGTCAAAGCGGTGATCGCTGAAAGCTTCGAGCGTATCCACCGTTCCAACCTGGTGGGCATGGGCGTGTTGCCGCTGCAGTTCAAGCTCGATCAGAACCGCAAGAGCCTGAACCTCACCGGCAAGGAAACCCTGGATATTCAGGGCCTGACCGGTGTCGAGCTGACGCCGCGCATGAACCTGACGCTGGTGATCACTCGTGAAGACGGGCGCCAGGAAAAAATCGAGGTGCTGTGCCGCATCGATACGTTGAATGAGGTGGAGTACTTCAAATCGGGCGGGATTCTGCATTACGTCCTGCGCCAACTGATCGCCTCCTGAAACCGCGCTCCCCTGTAGGAGCTGCCGCAGGCTGCGATCTTTTGATTTTGGCTTTCATGAAGCAAGATCAAAAGATCGCAGCCTGCGGCAGCTCCTACAGGGTGATGTACTTTTCTACAGGCGAAAAAAAACCCGCCGAAGCGGGTTTTTCCCAAGACCATTATCGACTCCCTGTCGGCAGCGATCCTTGCTATGGTCGATCATCCGTGATCCTGAAACACTCCCTGTGTCTCAGTTGATGGGTGTAGATTACGCCGTGGATCCAATCGGCAATAGTCGCAAAAGCTAGCACCGCGTGTAAGACATTCGCTATACCAGCCCTTCCGAAAACCCTTAGCCCTCTCAGTCATCCAGCAGGCAAGCGGCGATTTGCGCGACCTGCAGCTGTTCGGCAGCCTGTTGCTGCGCATCGTCCTCCAGGAACCAGGCGGCCGACAATCCGGCAAACGCCAGCACCCATTGCAGCAAGCGTCGGCGATCAAGCCCGGACGCCTCGACGATCACCTCGACCTGCCGGCGCAATCGCTGTGAATCGCCAGCCGTCGGCAAGTCCGGGTTGCAGATCAGGTTGGCGTAGTCATAACCGCGCTCGCCGCGTACTCGTTTGGGATCAATAGCGAGCCAGCCGTGCGCAGCGAAATCGAGAACATTGTCGTGGTGCATGTCACCGTGCAGCACCACCACGTCCTGCGGATCTGCGAGCAAGGCTTCAGCCGTTTGCAGGCTCAGGGCGAAGGTCCCGCCATGTTCGGCCGCGGCCACGCGCAGCGAGGCGAACCACGGTGCCAGCTCCACCAGCGGCGGTGGCGGCGTCGGGCGCGGCGCATGCAGGCGCGCCAGTGTCGTGCACATGATCTGCGTGGCTTCGTCGTCTTCACCGTTGAGCGCCATGTGCATCAAAGAACGCCGGCCCATGGCCCGTTCCAGCAACAAACCTTCCTCGTGATGGGCAAGCACCCGCGCTGCGCCCTCACCGTCCCACCAACTCATCAGTCGATTGCCGAATTGCTCGTCGGTATCCAGCGCAACCTTGAGCATGGCCGGCGTGTCGCCAAAACGCACCGGCAACAGGCGGCTGCCGGGGGTGATGATCGGCTCACCGTCCGGCACCAGCGCCCAGCGTTGCAACCAGGATTCGAAGATTGCGCAGTCAGTCACCGTCACGCTCGCGGGTCTTGGCGCTTTCGGCGAGAAACTGTTCAAGTCGACTCAGCTGTTCCTCCCAGCCACGGCTGTCCATGTAATACGCCTCCTTCTGCCGCACGTCGGGAATGTGCGCGAAGCCGGACTCGGACACTTTGAGCAAAGTGCCGCCCTCGTAATCCTGCAGTTCGAACTTGACCAGCGTCGTTGGCTCCTGGGAATAATCGATCGTCGGATTGACCGCGTACGGGTGCCAGCGAAACGAAAACAATTGCTGCGGTTCGACCCGCTCGACCAGCACGTTCCACAACACGTGTTCATAACCGGGATAGGTGACCTGCCCCTGCGTCCATTCTCCGGCGATGAATCGCCTGCCCTCCAGCGCCACACCAAACCACTGGCCAAACGCCTCGGCATCGACCAATGCGCGCCAGACATAAGAACGCGGCGCCTTCAGCGTGATTTTGCGTTCGAAACTATTGGGTACCGGTTTCATAAGTCACCTCCTGTTCTGAACAGTAGGCTTGTATGACCACATGTCCAACCTGAAGTTGTATCAAAGCCGTTCACCTGCGCAGCACCAGGGAAACATTCGGCGGCATTTCCGATCGTTGAATCGAGCGCCCTCATCCGATGAACCTGTTACCTTTTCCTGCGAAATGGACACGGACAAGGACGAAGCATGCAGCCATCTCTATCCGAACGTTATCGCGGCGCCCTGCTCGGCCTCGCCTGTGGTGATGCTGTGGGCACCACGGTGGAGTTCAAGCCACGGGGCTCATTCCAGCCACTGACCGACATGGTCGGTGGCGGTCCCTTCCGCTTGAAGCCAGGGCAATGGACGGATGACACCTCGATGGCGCTGTGCCTGGCGGAAAGTCTGCTGAGCAAAAACAGATTTGATGCGGCAGACCAGATGGGGCGCTATCTCAACTGGTGGAAATGGGGCTATCTCAGTTCCACAGGTGAGTGTTTCGATATCGGCATGACGGTCAGCCAGGCGCTGTCGCAGTATCAGCAAACCGGCCAGCCCTTCGCGGGGTCCACCGACGCGTTCACCGCCGGCAACGGCTCGCTGATGCGTCTGGCACCCGTGGTGCTGTTTTACTTCCCTGATGCCCGTCAGATCCACCAGTTCGCCAGCGACAGTTCGCGGACAACCCACGCAGCGCCCGAGGCCATCGAATGCTGTCAGTTGCTTGCCGAGGTGATCAACAAAGCCTTGCTTGGCGCGTCCAAGTCAGAATTGCGCAAACTGTCAGACTCAACCTTCGTTCAAGCAAAAGTCGCAGCCATCGCCCGGGGTGATTACCTCACAAAGTCGGCGGACAAAATCCGTGGTAGCGGCTACTGCGTCGAGTCTCTGGAAGCGGCACTGTGGTGTTTTCATCACACCGACAGTTTCGCCACAGCGATTCTGCAAGCGGCCAACCTGGGCGATGACGCCGACACCACGGCCGCTATCGTGGGACAAGTGGCCGGCGCCTATTACGGCGTTCGGGCGATTCCTGCCCACTGGCTGGAAATGCTCCATGACGGCGAGGAGATAGCAGCCACTGCGGATCGCCTGCTCGAAGCCTCCCGACTGCGCGTTCCTGAATAGAAACACCATATAGCCGGTAAACTGCTCTGCACCTTCATCCGACACAGTGAGATTAACCATGCTCCCACGCCTGCTCCTGGCCCTGACACCCGTCCTGTTCACGCCTCTCGCCCACGCCGCCGTCGACTGTGCCAACGCCAGCGATCAGGCCACCATGAATCAGTGTGCCGGGCAGGAATTCAAGGCAGCGGACAAGGAATTGAACGCGGTGTATCAACAGATCACCGGTCGTTTGAAGGACAACCCTGACAGCAAGAAGCTGCTAATGGGTGCGCAGCGAGCATGGATCGGGTTTCGCGATGCCGAGTGCAAGTTTTCCGCATCCGGGGTCGAAGGCGGAAGTGTTTATCCGTTGATCTACAGCAATTGCCTGACCGGTGTGACCAAGGTGCGAGTCGAGGCGCTGAAGCAATATTTGAAGTGCCAGGAGGGTGACATGAGTTGCCCGGTACCCGGGGCCTGATTTTGTAGTGGTTTCGGTCTTGCCGATAGTTTGTTGATTTCACACTTGGAGCACCTTCGGCGCGCTCGCCAGCAAGCCGACTCCCCGCACCATTACGAGTAATTGCTCGGAACCGCAGCATAGGAGGATGCCGCAGCAAGCGAATCAAAATTAATTATTGTAATCAGATAATTTTTAATCGAGAATTCGCTACCAAATTGCAACAACCAGGAATTTTCATGAGTACTCACATCAACGGATTGGCGCCGCAGCGCATGCATTGGATCGGGCTGCTGGCAGCAATTCTCGTCTGGGTTCTGGGTGTGACGGAGGTCGGCGGCAACGCGACGGTCTGGTTCTTCAAAAAGGATGAAATGCTGGCGGGCCTGCTCTATGCCTTTGCAGAAGGCTCGCCGCAACTGCTCGACCCGTTTGTCGAAGGCGCGCTGCTTGATCCCGACACCTGGCTGTCGTCAATGGTCACTGCGCTGATCGTTTTTCTGGATTTTCTGCCCGTTGTCCTGTCGGCTTACGCGTTATGGCTGACCGGGTTGTTTTTCTTGCGCTTGTCACGCGGCGAAACCTGGACCGATCGCAATATCGGCGTCCTGTGGCGAGTGGGGGTGCTGTGCATCGTTTCTCCGGCGGCTTACCCGCTGGTAGAGACTTTGCAAGGTCTGGCTTTATCGATCGATCTGCCGCCGGGGGAGCGCATTTTTCAGTTCTCGATCGGCCTGTCTTCCTCTTCTGCCTACGAGATAATCAAAGGCGTATTGCTCTGTTCGTTTTCAATTATCATGCGCGATGCAAAAGTACTCAGCGATGAGCAAAGTCAATACATATAGAACAACATAATGACCATTATCGTCCGCCTTGACGTTGTCATGGCCACGCAAAAAATTCGCTCGAAAGAGTTGGCCGCCCTGCTCGGGATCACCGAGGCCAATCTGTCATTGCTGAAAAACGGCAAAGTCAAAGGTGTGAAGATGGCAACTCTGGACAAGCTCTGCGCTGCGCTCGATTGCCAACCGGGCGATCTGCTGGAATACCGGAAAGACTGAGACTTCCCGCCTGACGGCGAGTTGTTTATCGCAAGTCCCAATCGTTTAACTCTTATTCAATCCTTAGTTTCAAGGCGGCTTTGTCATGTCCCGTTATTTGTTATGCGCGCTGTTATTGCTGACAGCATCACTCAGCGGCTGCGCCACACAATTTGACGTAGCGCTCAATGCAATACCTGATCCGGACTATCAGTTCGACCGAAAGGCAACCGTGCTGGTGACCTCGACCAACAGCGCCGATGAGAACGCACTGAATGCCCGCTATTATCTTCGCGACATGGTCAACGCACTGAAAGACAGAGGCTTTCAGGAGGTTTATACCGACGCCAGCCTGCCCAGGAATCATGCACCGATCAAAATGACCATCAGTCTAGATATTGGCAGCCGGCAAGTGTCTTACCGCTACACCGCCACCGACTATGGGCAAGTGCCAACCAGCACGACGACCGTGTGCAAGAACACCAAGAAGAAAGATGACCGACTGACCTGCACCAGTAAGCCCAACACGACCTATGGTCCGGTGGGAACTTCAGAGCGTATCGGCTACACCACTCTCAGTACGTTCATTGCCACCGCCCGCGATGAGGCGAGCAAACGCACGGTGTATCTGCTGCGGGCGTCGTCTTATAACGAGGACTGTCAGGCCGCCAAGGTCGAAGCATTTCTGGTCGAGCAAGGCCTGCAGAACCTGAATTTTCAGGACCGCCTGCAACGCAACTACAGCGTCACGATGCCCGAGGGTTACAGCTGCAAATAGTCAGTTGCCAAAACGTCTGTCTCGACAGCTTCACTGCGCAGCCGATGTGAGCCGACGCTGTGAAGCTGATCCAGGTTACACGTGCGGATCACCCGGCGGCTTGGCCGGCGCCGCGTATTGCGGCTTGAGGTGGCCGTCCTGATCCAGTAGCCAGGCGTCCATGATCTGCCGCACCACGGGACCGGCAACCCGACCACCGGCCTCGCCATTTTCGATCATCACCGAGATGGCGATCTTCGGGTGCTCCGCCGGAGCGAAACCGACAAACAAGGCGTTGTCGCGATGGCGTTCCAGGGTTTTTTCACGGTTGTAGCGCTCGCCCTGCTTGATCGCCACCACCTGCGCCGTACCACTCTTGCCGGCGATGCGGTACTGCGCACCGGCCGCTGCGGCGCGCGCGATACCTCGGGCATCGTGCATCACCATCTGCATCCCGTGGTTGACCTGATCCCAGTCACGCGGATTCTTCAGCAGAATGTTCGGCATCGGATGCTCGTCGACCGGCGCCACGCCATCCACCGTCTTCGCCAGGTGCGGACGGTTCCATACGCCCTTGTTGGCGATCAGTGCGGTGGCCTGAGCCAGTTGTAGCGGCGTGACCTGCATGTAGCCCTGCCCAATGCCGAGGATCACCGTTTCCCCTGGGAACCAGGCCTGACGGCGCGTGGCGCGTTTCCAGGCTTGAGATGGCATCAAACCGGGCGACTCTTCGAACATATCCAGCGAGACCTTTTCGCCGAGGCCGAACATCGCCATGTAATCGTGCAGGCGATCGATGCCGAGCTTGTGTGCCAGGTCGTAGAAGTAGGTGTCGTTGGAGCGCATGATTGCCGCGTCCATGTCCACCCAGCCATCGCCACTGTGGTTCCAGTTGCGGTATTTGTGATCGAAATCCGGGAGTTGGTAGTAGCCTGGGTCAAAGACGCGGGTCTGCGGCGTCACGACACCGGCATCGAGGCCGGCAATCGCCACTTCTGGCTTGATGGTTGAGCCTGGCGCGTACAGGCCGCGCAGCACACGGTTGAACAGCGGCCGGTCGATGGAATCGCGTAGCGCCGAGTATTCCTTGGAGCTGATGCCAGTGACGAACAGGTTCGGGTCGAAACTCGGATTGCTGACCATGGCCAACACTTCGCCGGTGGACGGGTCGAGAGCCACCACCGAGCCACGACGGTCGCCCAGTGCGGCTTCCGCAGCCTCCTGCAGTTTGACGTCGAGACTTAGAACGATGTTTTTGCCTGGGACCGGATCGGTGTGCTTGAGCACCCGCAATACTCGGCCCTGAGCGTTGGTCTCAACTTCTTCATAGCCAACATGACCGTGCAGTTGCGCTTCGTAGAAGCGTTCGATACCGGTTTTACCGATGGACTGCGTGCCACGGTACTCCACCGAATCAAGGGTCTTGGACTCTTTTTCGTTGATCCGGCCAACATAGCCGATCGAATGCGCGAAGTGCGTACCCAGCGGGTAGTGACGAACGAATTGTGGCTCGACATCCAGGCCCGGCAAACGAAATTCGTTGACCGCTAACACGGCGATCTGTTCTTCGGTCAGTTCATAGAACAGCGTCACTGGAGTAAATGGATGACGAGACTGCTTCATGGCCTTGTCGAAAACCGTGCGATCTTCGGCGGGCAAATGCAGCAGATTGATCACCTCGTCCAGCTCCTGATTGACATCAGTGGCGCGTTCACGAGTGATGATCAGATTGTAACTGGGACGGTTATCGGCGAGCAGCACGCCATTGCGGTCATAAATCAGGCCTCTTGTCGGCGGGATCGGCAAGACGTGGACGCGGTTATTTTCAGAAATGGTCGAGTGGTAGTCGTATTCAACCACTTGGAGGATGTACAGGCGTACCACCAACGCGCAACTGATGGCGAAGACGAACAGAGCGCACGCGATCAACCGCTTGTTGACCAGGCGCGTCTCTTTTTCGTGATCCTTGATCGGGATGGGTTCAGGCATTTCTACAGCAACTCTTTGACATAAATTGAGTGCCGATCCGTGGGCATGACATCAGTCCGGTAAAAAACGAGCTGCACCATACCAAAAACCGAGTGGTCACTTCAGAAGGATTTTCCCTAATGGCAGTCCCGGCGACGGTTGGAACTCTCGTGCCGTCTGACTCTGACGAGAGAAGCACTTTCCTGCGGGCAAAACAAAACCCCAACTGCTTTCGCAATTGGGGTTTCGGAATTTAATCTTGACGATGACCTACTCTCACATGGGGAAACC
>NZ_JBIVMY010000050.1:0-21714 GCF_044753325.1 Pseudomonas sp. NPDC088414
GAAGTTCTGGCAGGTAGAGCAATCGCAGGTCGGATCCAGCGGCGAATCATCATGGCGATGGAACGCGTTACGGATCTTCAGCACGCCTGTATCAATGAACAGATGCCCATTGCGGGCATTACGGGTTGGCATCACGCAATCGAACATGTCCACACCGCGGCGCACACCCTCAACCAGATCTTCCGGTTTGCCAACGCCCATAAGGTAACGAGGTTTGTCAGCCGGCATCATGCCCGGCAGATAATCCAGCACCTTGATCATCTCGTGCTTCGGCTCGCCCACCGACAGACCACCGATGGCCAGGCCATCGAAGCCGATCTTGTCGAGGCCTTCCAGCGAGCGCATGCGCAGGTCCTGGTGCATGCCGCCCTGAACGATGCCGAACAACGCCGCCGTGTTGTCGCCGTGGGCGTTTTTCGAGCGCTGGGCCCAACGCAGCGACAGCTCCATGGATACGCGGGCGACGTCTTCGTCAGCCGGGTACGGCGTGCATTCGTCGAAGATCATCACGATGTCAGAACCGAGATCGCGCTGCACCTGCATCGACTCTTCCGGGCCCATGAACACTTTCGAGCCGTCGACCGGGGAGGCGAAGGTCACGCCCTCCTCCTTGATCTTGCGCATCGCACCAAGGCTGAACACCTGGAAACCGCCGGAGTCGGTGAGGATCGGGCCTTTCCACTGCATGAAATCGTGCAGGTCGCCGTGCTCCTTGATCACCTCCGTGCCCGGACGCAGCCACAGGTGAAAGGTGTTGCCCAGAATGATTTCCGCGCCGGTGGCGACGATGTCACGCGGCAACATGCCCTTGACCGTGCCGTAGGTGCCCACCGGCATGAAGGCCGGGGTCTCGACGGTGCCACGCGGGAAGGTCAGCCGACCACGACGGGCCTTGCCATCGGTGGCCAGAAGTTCAAAGGACATGCGACATTCGCGACTCATTCTGTTTCCTCTGGGCCTGTGTGTTCAGGGGCAGTCGGGGCGGGATTACGGGTGATGAACATCGCATCACCGTAGCTGAAAAAGCGGTAACCGTTGTCGACGGCGGCCTTGTAGGCGGCCATGGTTTCGGGATAACCGGCGAACGCCGAAACCAGCATCAACAGCGTGGATTCCGGCAAATGGAAATTGGTAACCAGAGCATCGACCACATGGAACGGCCGGCCCGGGTAGATAAAGATGTCGGTGTCGCCACTGAATGGCTTAAGCACGCCATCGCGCGCCGCGCTTTCCAGCGAACGCACGCTGGTGGTGCCCACGGCAATCACCCGTCCACCACGCGCGCGGCACGCGGCAACGGCGTCGACCACATCCTGGCCGACTTCCAGCCACTCGCTGTGCATGTGGTGATCTTCGATCTTGTCGACGCGCACCGGCTGGAACGTCCCCGCACCGACGTGCAGCGTGACGAACGCAGTCTCGACGCCCTTGGCGGCAATCGCCTCCATCAGCGGCTGATCGAAATGCAACCCCGCCGTCGGCGCCGCCACCGCACCAAGACGCTGGGCGTACACGGTCTGATAACGCTCGCGATCCGAGCCCTCGTCCGGGCGGTCTATATAAGGAGGCAACGGCATGTGCCCGACGCGATCGAGCAGCGGCAGCACTTCTTCAGCAAAGCCCAGCTCGAACAGCGCGTCGTGACGCGCGAGCATCTCGGCTTCGCCACCGCCGTCGATGAGGATCTTCGAACCCGGCTTCGGCGACTTGCTGGAGCGCACATGGGCCAGCACGCGATGCGTATCGAGCACGCGTTCGATGAGGATTTCCAGCTTGCCGCCCGAGGCTTTCTGCCCGAACAACCGCGCCGGAATCACCCGGGTATTGTTGAATACCATCAAATCGCCCGGGCGCAAATGCTCAAGCAAATCAGTGAATTGACGGTGTGCAAGGGCGCCGCTCGGCCCATCAAGGGTCAGCAGGCGACTACCGCGACGCTCGGCCAACGGGTGGCGGGCGATCAGCGAATCAGGAAGCTCGAAGGTAAAGTCAGCAACGCGCATGATGGGGTTCGTCTAGCAGGGCCGGAAAGTCTAGCGGAATTATCAAAAATTGACCATGAAACGTGATTGACCAACGGTAATCACCTCTCTATACTTCGCCGCCATTGAGCCCTGATGGCGGAATTGGTAGACGCGGCGGATTCAAAATCCGTTTTCGAAAGGAGTGGGAGTTCGAGTCTCCCTCGGGGCACCAAAATCAAGAAAGGTCTTGCTTAGCAAGGCCTTTTTTTTCGTCTGCTGGAAAGTGGGGCAAATATTTTTTCACACCCATGAGACGGGAAAGCTGCCGCGAAGAGGTTCAAGCCGACGATGTAGAAAGCTGGGAACGTCAAATAATACGTAATGAGAAAAGGCCTCCACCGAGGCCTTTTTCTTTGTTTCACCCAGCTATTTTTTCCTGCAAATCTCAACGTCGTTTTGGGTTTTCAGATCCGTCTCGATGCCGAGCCGATACCTGCAGTAATCAATGATCCACTTACGCTCCTGCTCCGTGAGTCGTTCGACTTGACGAATCTCCCCGTCATTGGCGTGGATATTGTAAAACTTCATCTGAAAAGTCGGATGCTTCTTGATGAACAGGATCGTTTCGATGTCCCCATCCTCAAGCGCTTCGTAATACCCAACGTAAAGCACTGTCACCAGAACCAGAACTATCAGGGCAATCAGTTTCTTCATTGTTGCGGCGCCGGAGGTGGGAGTAGTTGAGTTTTCGCTCTGAGATTCCTGACCAACTCCATGCCGATATTTCCGGGACAGATCTTGCCTTCAGATGCTTGACCTGGGTATTCCCGGTGACCGCCAAAATGCTTGATCACAAACACACTCTTAAGCGCGTCGATCAGATGCATCAACGCGGTGATCTGAGCAGCAGGTATCACATTGGTCGTGCTGTATCCGAGGCTGTCGAGCGCAACCCGGCCTTTGGCGACCCAATCCCCGCCCTCTTCTGGAGTCGTGGGGTTCTCCAGCAACACAATGCCGATCAAGCCTGTATTGAATTTCAAGACACTCGAACCCTGAAGGCGAATGTCTCGCCCCTCGTAAACTTGACCAGTGCAATCAATACCGAAGTGATAGCCGATATCGTCGTACTTCTGGCTAAGGTGCCCTTTCTGGATCTCCTGCATCTGCTCCGCACCAGGCGTACAGCTATGGCTTCTCCCAGCGTGATGCAGGGCGATCATGGTGTAATCCCAATCCATTACCATGTCCGGCTTACCCTTCACCGCTCCCCACGAGGATCGCTCTACAAACGTCGTGTTCAGTGAACGGACCTTCTTGATGATCGCTTCACGCGTCGCCGCTCGATCATTCACAGTAATCGGTATCGGACACATGAACTCGCCGGGCTTGATTTCCTGGGCGGTCGCTTGAGTTGCGAATAGGTTGGTCATCACGCGCCCTCCGCTAGCTCATGGACTCCCAGGGTCCCCAGCGACTTCTATCGCGTTCAGACTTTCGATGGTAGTTCATTGCCCTTCACCGGTTGTCGGGTGTGCGTAGCAGATTATGGATCTAGGTCTTGTAGCGGCGTTACGCCATACTCAATTGTAGGCAGGCATCGTTTCTAGCTGGGGAGGGATCGAATGAAGATGAAATTGGTGTGTACGTTGCTGGGGGTTGGCGCGTTGCTGAGCGCCGCTGGCTGCGCTAATGGATACAGAGAGTTTTACACTCCCGCAGCAGGTGCGACTCCTGAAGCTATATTCTCCACTCGGGCATCAGCGCCGCCGCCACTACCTGCTATCGAGCGCGCACCGTTTGGCAATACAGACGAGCTCCTGGCAGAGTATGGAAAACGAGGATACTTGGTAATTGGTGAGTCCAGCTTTAACACCGGCGAACGCGTTTCAGATGACGACGCCTTGAAACAAGGTCAAGCGGTAGGAGCAGATTTGGTTCTAGTATTTGTGCCGCAATACACCGGATCAGTGACCTCCAGCGTGCCGATCACAACACCAACGACGAATACTTCCTACACCACAGCTAATGCCACCGCATATGGACCGAGCGGCCCTATCTCGGCTTACGGTAACGCGACGACAACGACATATGGGAGCAACACGACGTACATTCCCATTACAGTTAACCGTTCTGATTACGGCGCGATTTACTTTGTGAAAGGTCGTTTTCGAATCGGCGCATTCGTCCGCAACCTAAATGACCTCGAGCGGCAGTTACTACAGACGAATCAAGGCGTGGTGGTAACGACAATCGTCAATGACAGCCCGGCTTACAGAGCGGATATCCTCCCCGGCGACATGATCATTGCGATGGATGGAGAACGGGTTACCAATCAGGAAGGGTTTACCCGTATGGCAGCGGAGAGGAAGGGACGCATGATTAACTTTTCGCTCGTTCGACAAGGACGCGCCATAGAGAAAAATTTACAAGCAGGCAATTAGTAGCTTCACGAGATGCTTTTCCTAAGGGCGCCGTATTCCGTGTTGTACCTCAGAAAGCTTTGCCCCATGCGAAGCCAATGCCGCAGGGCTCAAAGGGGGGGGACTGAATGGATTGCTTGGAATCGCTGAAAGTCTTCATACTGCCACCAGCAATGGCGAGCATGTATCCCTACATGTATCCCTAGAAAGCAAACCTCGCTGGAGGCCTTGGGTTTAATGGAGTATTACAGTCTCCCTCGGGGCACCAAAATTAAGAAAGGTCTTGCTTAGCAAGGCCTTTTTTTTCGTCTGCTGAAAAGTTGGGCAATTACTTTTGCGTAACCGTGCTACGAGAAACGTGGGCTAAACGATGGGCGATTAATCACAGCAATATGCAAGAGAATCTGCAGCTATGACTTTGGCGCCATGCCGTGGCAATGGGCGACTGGCCGAATCGGTTGAACGTGCTGCAGGTTGTGCCACAACTGAGTCCTTTTCATGGTCACCTGGTCCATTGAACGCTTGGGCTCAAAGCCTACTGGCGATTTCCTTCCAGATGTAGGCGTAGTTGTATTTCAGCCAACGAACCAGCACTTTATCGAACTGCCTACGAAACCAGTTGCGCTCTCTAGCTGCCAGCCTTTCTTCTATCGACTGGCTGAGTTTGTCGGGGTCGAACCCAGTCCAAATCGGAGGCACAGCTGCAACGAGATTGGTAAAGCACACCGGCGCAACCTCTGAATAAAGAATTTCGTAAAGGGTTTCAGGGGTGACGCCTCTTACCTGATTCGCCACATAGTCATATTCCACGGGAAAATCGTTGAATGGCTCAGAAAGAGCAGTTCTCACTTTTGTCAGTTGTGGCTCAGTCAGAAAATGCTCCAACGGAAAAACTCCTCCAGTTGCGTTGCACTGGTGTGGCCCAAATCAATTGATTAGCCAAACCAGAACCTCAGATATCCGAGTCAGACGCACGCTCGGTTTGAACACCTCCCCCAAACAAACGCTCAGCTATCTGACGACCTCGTTCCCAGCCCTCCTCCGTCAACCAGATCGATTTGTTCCTGTTTACCGGATTACTGATGAGACCCTGCTCATGCAATCGGTTCATAACTTCAAAATCGAAGCCTTTCCATGCATTGCCGTCGTCGGAACTGAACGCGGCCAACAGGGCAAGCACAGCCTCTTCAATCAACTTTTCATCGTATTCCATGATCGTCGCTCCGCTCATGTGTCTGAATCAACGTCGAGTTTGTGTGGCACCTCATACTCATCGACCGTCCTGAGAAACCCGCTCTGTTGCTTAGGTCATTGAATATTCCGGCGCTGTCCGTGCAACCTGTTTTGCCTCGGGACTGCATCTGATGCGTCCACTCAGTATAATCACGCCCGCCCACAGCTGGTCTGCCGCCCCGTTGCGGCTATCGCTGGTCGTACAGAATTTCAAGACTCATGCTCAAGGACCTCCAAGGCCAACCATGGAAACGTCACTGGAAACCGTCGCCCTGTTCTCCCTCAAACTCGCTTACGAGGAAGAAGGACTGAGCCCGATTCTGCGGGATGACATGGTCATGGGTGATTACCAGAAAGACGTGTTCGAATTGCTGGTGCGCCGCGGGGATGTCGAGACGATTCAGTTCAAGATGAACGAGTGCCTGGGTTTGGCAATGGACGCCTTGGGCGGTGTCGAGAAACCGCTGGGGCGTGAGCTGCACAAGTTGTCAGCCGATTTCCGGCAGGCGCAGTCGCTGGAGCAGCTTGATCAGCCGCTCCTCGCGCTCAAGGGTTATTTGAAGGACATTCTGTAATCAGATGCGCAATCTGTAGAAACAGCCCTTTGGATTACTGCCGCACTTTTACTACTCGAATGTCGACGGGAAACCCACCTGGCCCTTCCAGTTTTTTCCATCCCACGTATTGAAAAATCGCGTCCTGATCGATGGTCTCGCCCCTCTCCACCATCTCTCCGCCAAGCACCGCGACCTCTTTATAGACGGCGCAGTTGCCCTCATCGGGATGGGCGGTGTAGATCACATAGGGTTTGACGTATCTCACGGCGCGGAAATGTCGGCCGCAGCCCCAATCGACCGTGATCATCAACGTCTTCAGATACGCTTCGCCATCCGTTTCCGAATCCTCGGCGAGCTCCTTGAGCTTGCCAAGTCCGCCAACGTCGCTAAAGCCCAGATCGAGGGCGCGCTTGTATTCCGGGGACTTCTCGTGCTCGGCCTGAGCCTTGAAGTATTGCTGTTGAAGCTCCGCGACCAGGACCTCCTCTTCCTTGTTCCGGATCACGAACGCTTGAGCAACGACGTTTTCGCAGCGGGCATATTCGGGAGAGGTGAGGCGTTCCTGGGAGAGGTGATCGCGATGGACATGAACAGTGCGATTCAAGCTGTCGACGCGGTTCATCGCTTGCCTGGTAGCCATGACCCCGTTTTGAACGTTGCTCACCACTTGCTGAAAACTCCCACAATCGGCGAGGTACTCCTTCCAGGCGACCTCCGGGGTTTCATCCCAGTCGGCAAGCGCCGGGGTCATCACGATGGCGAGAAGGAAAGCGCCAAGCGCGCGCGGTGTAAAAGAAACAATCGGCATGTGTAGTCCGTTACGTGTTTGAAGAAAGTGGCGTGAAGCTACTATTTTGATATCTTGCCGTCCACTTTCGCTGGAGGCCTGTCACTGCCTCTGTTATCGCGCACTCGGGAATAAACCAATGGATGCTTTGTTGTGCTTGTCAGTAATGGCCGGAACCTGGTTGTGGGTGGTCAAGCAACGGGGTGAGTGGAACTTGCTACTTGGCAACCTTGCTGGCGCAGGAAGTAGCGTGGTCACTGGCATTGTGTTCACGCTGATTTACAACGCAGTCATTGGTACATCGATGGCGACACCTAACCTGGATCGCAGTCTGGTGGTGTTCACCACAAGCGCGGGTGTTCTGGCGGGGGTGTGGTTGTGGATTGCCAATCGCCATCAACCCGAACATCCGATTGCACGTCAGTTACTGGGTGGGGTATGTGGCTTTGCTGCCGGCTTGGTGACCTTGCTGGTTCTTGCTGTGAATTATTTCCCCAACGTGTAAACGAACACGTAATTGTTTTGCTATCTTGCCGCCCGCAACGGCGGATCTACTCAGTGAGCTGACACGAGTTAAAGAAAGGAAATGGATGGAATGGAAACATCGTTGATCGTGATGTTTTTGCTGGTCTGGGCAGGGATGTGGCTCTGGGTCGTCAAGAATCGTGGAACCTGGCCGGTATTCTTCGGCCACTTCGCCGGTGTGATTGCCGGGTTTATCGTGGCAGTCGTAATGTTCGTTATCGTCAACGGACTTCTGCCCGAAAAATCCACGCCCGCGACATCCAGCGGCACTCAGCCGCAAATCGCCAACGAAAGCCAGCTCAGAACCTTTGTCCCACGCACTCCGGCCAGTCGCGCATCCGCTCCGACGTCGCCGTTGCTGCCAACCGACAGCCCGCGCTATCCACGGCTATCTACTCCGCTGCTTTCCGCCAGTCTCGATCCACAGTGGAGAAGCCAATACGCGCAATGGCGAGCCAGCGCAGATATGGTCAACGGGGTCAACGGAAGCATGGCGGGGCTGATTTGTCGGTCAGCGGCAAAGTCCACGCTGCGCATTCCGGACTCCGCCTCCTTCGACGAGACTGAGGACGTTCGATTCGACACTTACAAATCCCAGACCTACCTCGTCACGAGCAGGATTAGTGGCGAAAACATGGAAGGCACGATGGTCAGTCTCGGCTATGACTGCGCCGTGCAGTTCGTGTCCGGCAACGGGATCAAGGATGACCAATGGCGCCTGCTGGAGTTGACCATGCAAGGAAAATCAGGCCCTGCGGGTTCTGCCAACACGTCGTCCGTGGAAGCATTGCCCGAGTATGTCGCCGATGCGCCTGCTGCTACGCCAGAACCGCTCAAGTCCGGCCTGGTGGAAAACTATCTCAATGAAATACCGACAACCCGTTCTGAACTGGCGACGGTTCAAGGGATGAGTGCGCAACAGACTCTGGCTCATGCGCAGTTGCGAAAAGGGCTCGTTGGCAGGCCGGATCCCAACAAAAGACTGATCGCATTCCAGATGTGCGAGCCGTTTATACGCAGCGTTCTGCGTCAGCCGGAACTGGCCTTGTTCGCCGACGACAAGGCTCTCTCGACCCAGCGTTACAAAGATCAGATCTATACCAGCACAAGTCTGATGAAGATCCACGACGCTGCGCAAAATTATCTGACCTATCGTTTCGAATGCACTCTGCAGGCGTTGCCAACCATGAACGAAGGTTTTGACGACTGGAAGTTGCTGGATCTGCGCTTCGAACTGACCGGTAGCTGATCGGCTAGATGAGCAAGAAGCGCAGCGCTTCTATTCTGCTATCTTGCTGCCCATATTTCAGCGGGCTCGAAGCATGCTGGCTTGAACGTTCTTGCAGGTTTAAGGAAAGGATCGAATGGCGTTTCTGAGTTTTCTGGCATTTATCGCCGCCTGGGGTTTGATGTGGCGCTGGGTGGTGAAAAACCGCGGCAGCTGGAATCTGTTTTACGGCAACATCGTTGGCGCGGCGGGTGGTTTTATCGTCGGTCTGGTGGTGCTGTCGATCCTCCTGTCACTGTTCCCGTCGGCGCATAAATCCGAAAAGGCGCCAATCGAAGACGTGATCACACAGAGCGATGTCACCACCAGTCTGTCGCCGGAAGCCGAGTCGGATTCGACGTCCGCGGTGCTGGAAAACGCGCCGGGCTTTGCCGCGATCGAGCCGGACAACCAACCTTCTCCGCCGGATTCCGCACTGCTGCCGAATTACGCCAGCCGGGCACCGAAATCGATATCGGAAAAAACCGTCCTCGATCAGAGCGACGCGCAGGGTCGTAAAGCGCTCGCCGCGCTGCGCGACAAGCTTGGGCAAAATGCCGACAGCGATAAATCGATGCTCGCGTATGTCATGTGCGGCACGCTGGTCACCAGTACGCTGCGCTTCCCGGCGTCGGAGCGCTTCGCCGACAGTTCTGCCATTGTCACCAAGCGCTTCAAGGATCAGGTCTACACCCTCAGCAACAAGGTCACCGCGCGCAACATGAACGGTGATGACGTCACTTATAACTTCGAGTGCTCGGTGCAGGAGCAACCCGCGTCCGCCGAATGGCGACTGCTGGCGCTGAAGCTGCAGAAAGCTGCCTCTTAAGCCTCGTTTAAGGGTTCAAGGCGCCGGCTGCGCTATCATCGCCAGCCTGTGCGTCTTGAGCTTCGCCCCTGAATGTCCCCGATACCTGCTGACCTGAACCCGCTGCCTCCCGTCCTGGCCGGCCCACTGCTGCGCCGTCTGGAACCGACGCGCGTGGTGCTGTGGCTGGTCGGCACCCGCGAACTGTCGCTGAGCCTGCGCTTGCAGGGTGTAGGAGACATTCCTCTCGATGCCGGGAAATGCACGGTCATTCCTGTAGGCCGTCATGCGTTCGTCCATTTGATTGACGTTGCGCTCGACAGCGCCCTGCCCTGCGACACGCGTATCGACTATGACCTGCTGATCGACGGCCAGACGCCCATCGCCGAATGGGCGCCGCACCTGCTGTACGGCAATGCCCACTGCCCGAACCTTGTCGTGCGCTCACGGATTGATCAGTTGCTGCACGGCTCCTGCCGCAAGCCCCATCATCCGGCGGCAGACGGTCTGCTCTGCGTCGATCAGTTGCTGGCGACAGAAACCGACCCGCAACAACGCCCGGCCCTGTTGATGATGAGCGGCGACCAAATCTACGCCGACGACGTCGCCGGCCCGATGCTGCGGGCAATACACAGCTTGATCGCGCGCCTCGGCCTGTTCGACGAACACCTCGAAGGTGCCGTGGTCAGCGACAGCGCCAAGCTCTACACACATCCGGCCAGCTACTACCACCGCGCGGACCTGTTACCGGCGCTGGAGAGCAACGAGACCTTGCGCGAGCGATTTTTCGGCGGCGCGCGCAAGCCGATTTTCACCAGCAGCAGCGCTGACAACCATCTGGTCACGTTTGCCGAAGTGATGGCGATGTATTTGCTGGTGTGGTCGCCGGTTGCCTGGACGCTGATCAATCCTGTTATTCCGTCACTGACGCCTGAACGCTTGAAGCGCTACGCCCTGGAGCAAACCCGCATTGATGGCTTCAAGGCCGGTTTGGGCAACGTCGCCCGAGCCTTGGCGCATCTGCCGAGCCTGATGATTTTCGATGATCACGACATCACCGATGACTGGAATCTTTCCGCGCAATGGGAGGAAACCGCCTACGGCCACCCGTTCTCCAAACGCATCATCGGCAACGCGCTGATCGCCTATATGTTGTGCCAGGGCTGGGGCAACAATCCGGATGCGTTCAAGGATCTGCTGGAGAACACCCGCCGCCTGAGCGCCAGCGGTGACGATCAATATCTCGACAGCCCGGTGCAGGACGCTCTGATCGATGAGTTGTTGCGCTTTCAGCATTGGCATTTCGTGCTGCCGAGCAGCCCGGCGCTGGTGGTGCTCGACACCCGCACCCGGCGCTGGCGCAGCGAGATGGCGCTCAAGCAACCCTCCGGTTTGCTGGATTGGGAGGCGCTGAGCGAACTGCAGCAGGAACTGCTCGATCATCCGTCAGCGATCATCGTTTCCCCGGCGCCGATCTTCGGGGTGAAGTTGATCGAAACCGTGCAGAAGGTTTTCAGCTGGTGCGGTTATCCGCTGCTGGTCGACGCGGAAAACTGGATGGCCCATCGCGGCGCCGCGCAGGTGATCCTGAACATTTTCCGACACACCCGCACACCCGGAAACTACGTGGTGCTGTCGGGCGATGTGCATTACTCCTTCGTCTACGAAGTGCTTATCCGACACCGCAAGGCCGGGCCACGGATCTGGCAGATCACCAGCAGCGGGATCAAGAACGAGTTCCCGCAAACCCTGCTGGAATGGTTCGACCGCCTCAATCGCTGGCTCTACTCGCCGCGCTCACCGTTGAACTGGTTTACCAAACGCCGACGCATGCGCATCGTGCCGTACACCCCGGAACATGCCGAAGCGGGTGAGCGGCTGTGGAATTCGGCGGGGATCGGGCAAGTGTTTTTCAATGCGCAGGGGCAGCCGAGCGAGATCATTCAGCACAATTCGAACGGGGCGGTGAAGACGCGGATGCTGGCGCCGGAGTTGGGGGATTATCCGGACTAGAGGCTTCCCGTGTGGGAGCGAGCTTGCTCGCGAATGCGGTCGAGCATTCAACATTAATGTCGACTGTGACGACGCCTTCGCGAGCAAGCTCGCTCCCACAGGGTTATCGGATATCCATTAATTCGCGGAAACAATCCGTCCAACTCCTCTGACGATCATCCCCACCTCCCGCTCATCAATCGTCAGCGGTGGCAGCAGCCGTATCGTCTTGCCGCGCGTCACGTTGATCAACAATCCATGATCCCGCGCCGCAATCAGCGTCAGATCGCGGATTGGCTGTTTCAGCTCGATGCCGATCATCAAGCCCTGCCCACGAATCGCCAGCACATTGGGGTTGTCTGCCAGCTCGGCGCGCAGGCGGGTCAACAGGCGTTCACCCTGCACCCGGACATTTTCCAGCAAGCCTTGCTCTTCGATGATTTCCAGCACCGTGCAGCCGACCCGGCAGGCCAGCGGGTTGCCGCCGAAGGTGCTGCCATGGCTGCCGGGGGTGAACAGGTCCGCCGCCCTGCCCCGCGCCAGACAAGCGCCGATCGGCACGCCGTTGCCGAGGCCTTTGGCCAGGGTCATGACGTCCGGCACGATGCCTTCATGCTGGAACGCGAACCACTGGCCGGTGCGGCCGATGCCGGTCTGGATCTCGTCGAGCATCAACAGCCAGGCGTGGCGATTGCACAGTTCGCGCAGGGCTTTGAGGTAGCCGGGCGGCGCCAGTTGCACACCGCTTTCGCCCTGGATCGGCTCGACCAGAATCGCCACGATGCGCGCGCCATGTTTTTGCTGCAGCTGATCCAGCGCCGCCAGATCACCGAAAGGTACTTTGACGAAATCCCCTGGCAGATCATTGAAGCCCAGCCGCACCGCCGGGCCATCACTGGCCGACAACGTGCCCAGCGTGCGGCCATGAAATGCGTTGGCCATGACCACCACCAGCGGCTGTTCGATACCTTTGCTCCAGCCGTACAAGCGCGCAAGTTTCAGTGCAGTTTCATTGGCCTCGGCGCCGGAGTTGTTGAAGAACGCCCGCTCCATTCCCGACAACTGCGTGAGTTTCTGCGCCAGCTGTTGTTGCCAGTCGATGCTGTACAGGTTGGAGGTGTGCAGCAGCATTCCGGCCTGCTCACTGATGGCCGCGACGATCCGTGGGTGCGAGTGCCCAACATTGGTCACCGCGACGCCCGCAACAGCATCCAGGTATTCACGACCGGCCTGATCCCACAGGCGCGTGCCCAGGCCTTTGGTGAAGCTCAGGGCCAACGGTTGGTAGGTGTTCATCAGGGCGGCGGTCATGACTTCAAACTCCAGTGAAGGTCGGTGTGCTGGCAGTATGGTTAGCCACCGAAACTGGATAAACTCGGCAAAACTTCTTTCATTTAAAACCCGAGCTTGATAATGGACCTGTTGCAGGCGATGAGCGTCTACGTGAAAGTCGTGGAAGCCGGGAGCATGACGGCCGCTGCGTTGCAGTGCGAAATGTCCACGACCATGGTCGGAAATCACCTGCGCGCACTGGAGCAACGGCTCGGCGTGCAATTGTTGCAGCGCACCACCCGCCGCCAGCGGCTGACCGAATTTGGCAGTGTCTACTACCAGCGCTGTCTGGATGTTTTGGGCCTGGTGGCCGACTCCGAACGCCTCGCCGAACAGGCCCTCGACGAGCCGCGCGGCTTGCTGCGTATCACCGCGCCACTGACTTTTGGCGTCGAACGCCTGGCCCCGGCGCTCAGCGAGTTTTCCCTGCAATACCCGCAGGTGAAAATGGATGTGGTGCTGACCAACCGCCGTCCGGATCTGCTGGAAAGCGGTCTCGACGTGGCATTCAGGCTCGGGCATTTCGAGCAGTCGAACCTGATCGCCCGACCGCTGATCGACTACACCCTCACCGTGTGCGCCTCGCCGGCCTACGTCGCCCGGCGCGGCATGCCGATCACTCCGCAAGACCTGCAGCAACACGACTGCCTTTCGTTCGCCTACCCTGCCGGCGACGACTGGCAATCGGTGGAAAAACGCTGGCGCCTCAGCGGCCCGGACGGCGAGATTCTGGTTGATGTCAGCGGCCCGATGCTGATGAACACCTCAGCCGGTCTGCATCAGGCAGCGCGCACCGGGATGGGCATCGTCATGCTGCCGGACGCTCTGGTGGAACAGGACCTGCGCGACGGCAAACTGGTAACGGTGATCCCCGATTACCAGCCGCCGAGCCGACCTTTGCATTTGCTCTACGCCCCGGACCGTTATCGTTTGCCCAAGCTACGGCGCTTCGTCGAATTCGCAATGCAAACCTGGGGCAGATCCTGACTCGGTAGCTATCGACTACGCTCCGGTGATTGCCAACAAGGATGCTGTCATCTGATGAAAACCAACCTCACCGTACGCAACCTGTTCCCCGACGAAGTGGAGCCGGTCCGGGTGTTTCTCGGCCAAAATGGCTGGGGACACCGAACAGGCTCAAGCGACTACTTTGCTCAACTCATCGAAAACTCGCAACGCACTGCGCTCGCGCTGAGCGGCGAGCAGATCATCGGTTTCGCTCGAGGCATCACCGATGGTTTGTCCAACGGCTATCTGTCGATGGTCGTGGTCGATGACCAGCATCGGCGCGCCGGTGTCGGGCGCGCACTGGTCGAGCATGTCATGGGGGACAACCCCGAGATCACTTGGGTACTGCGCGCCGGGCGCGAAGGTGCTGAGGCATTTTTTGCCAGTTTGGGGTTTGAAACATCGGTGATTGCCATGGAGCGCCCAAGGCTCAAGTAACACGTGAGAATCAACTCCCGCTTTTCACCAACACCGGTTTCTCCTGATAACGCTGCGCGAACAACTGCTTCAACTGCGCAACCTTCGGCATGTCGTTGATCACGATGTACGGATAGCTCGGATGTTCGGTGAGGAAATCCTGGTGATAGTCCTCCGCCGGGTAGAAGCCATTGTAGGTTTCCAGTTTCGTAACGATCGGTTTGTTGTAGGCATGCGCCGCGTCCAGCTGGGCGATATAGGCCTGGGCCACCCGTTGTTGATCGGCGTTGGTCGGGAACAGTGCTGAACGATATTGCGTGCCGCTGTCGGGGCCTTGGCGGTTGAGTTCGGTCGGGTTATGGGCCACCGAGAAGTAGATCTGCAGCAGGCTGCCGTAGCTGACTTGCGTCGGATCGAAGGTGACTTGCACTGACTCGGCATGACCGGTATCGCCTTCGCTGACCCGCTCATAGTGCGCCGTGTTCGCCGCGCCGCCGGCATAACCGGAGACAGCTTTCTGCACACCTTTGACGTGCTGGAAAACCCCTTGTACGCCCCAGAAGCAACCCCCGGCGAATACCGCGGTTTCACTGTGGGCCTGAGTGTTTTCGTCGAGAGTCGGTGGCGGGATGACCACTGCGTCTTCGGCACCGAAGGAGAACGCCGAGCACTGACCGATCACACCTGCCATGGCAACGCCGAGCAACACACGGCGCCAGTTGTTTTGAGTTTTCATGCTATGCACTCCCTATCAGCCGAAGGTAAAGGCGTAGGCCGATACGCCCGGGTCAAGAAATTCGATGGTGAAGGTGCGATCCTTCACCGCATCGGTTTGCCGCACCAGTTGATACAGGCGCTGCTCGGTCACGAGGCCGCTGCCGTCCGGGGCGACATCCACGCCGTGGGCTTCACCCGGCGCCTGACCGTCAATCGACACTTTGAAACGCACCGGTTTGCCATCCGCGCCCGGGCCCAGCACCAGATGCAGATCGCGGGCATGGAAGCGGTAGACGATGCGACTGGCCGGCGCACTGGCGGTGGCGCGCTCGGCACCGACGGCCCACTGGCCGCCGAGGCTCCAGTCATTCAGGGTCAGGTTGGCGGGTGGGTTATAGGTCGCGACCTTGTCAGGCACCAGGCTGGTTTCCGGTACGAAATGTTCCGCACGCTGGTAGCCGACGTAGGTTTCCGGTGACAGCACCTGATTCATGTCCGGGGCCAGTTGCACGCCTTGGGCATCGGCGTTGATCAGGCCGTCAGCCACGATTTTCGCCCCGGCTTCACGCAGCAGCTGCTGAATGACCCGTTCCGATTCGGCGTAGTCCCCTTCGCCAAAATGGTGGTAACGAATCCGCCCCTGCGCGTCGGCAAAATAATGCGCCGGCCAGTATTCGTTGTTGAAAGCGCGCCAGATCCTGTAGTCGTTATCGATGGCCACCGGGTAGTTGATGCCCAGTTCCTTCATGGCTTTGGTAACGTTGCCTACATCACGTTCGAAGGCGAATTCCGGGGCGTGCACGCCGATCACCACCAGGCCCTGATCGCGGTACTTTTCGGCCCAGGCTTTGACATACGGCAGGGTGCGCAGGCAGTTGATGCAGGAGTAGGTCCAGAAATCCACCAGCACCACTTTGCCCTTGAGTGCCTGGGCGTCCAGCGCTGGCGAATTGAGCCATTGCACGGCGCCAGTGAGCGGCGGCAACTGGCCTTCGACCGGCAGTGTTCCCGGTGCCATTTCGTCGGCAACTTTCATCGCCCCGCTGGCAGCAGGAATCTGCGCCATCATCGTGCCGTTGCCCGCCGGGGATTTGCCGGAAAGCTTGCCCACCAAGGCCTGCTCAATCCCGCCAGTGGATGCCGTCGACAACCGCGCCAGCAACCCGGTATCGAGGCCCAGGGCAATCGCTGCGACACCGGCGAGCATCGCTGCCCCCAGGCCGCGGCGGATCCACTCACCGGTGCCGATCGAGCGCTTCATCAAGGCAAAGACCTTACCGCCCAGCAGCAGTGCCGCCGCCAGTGAAGTCGCGGCGCCCGCCGCGTAGGCGAGCAACAACAGCGTGGTGGCGATGCTTGCCCCTTGCAGCGCGGCGCCGGTCAGAATCAAACCGAGGATGGGCCCGGCGCACGGCGCCCACAGCAGCCCCGTGGCGACGCCGATCAGAAACGAGGCGCCGGGACGCGGACGATTGTCCTGGCCCGCGGCTTCGGACAGCCGACTGCCGGCCGACACCAGCGGCCGCATCAGGCGCTCGGCAAGACGCGGCAGCAGCAGCGTCAACCCGAACAGTGCAACGAACAGCAACGCGAGCCAGCGACCGTACTGATTGACTTGCACCACCCAACCGCCGCCCACCGCCGCCAGTGTGGCGACGAGGGCGAAGGTCAGCGCCATCCCGGCCAATAGCGGCAAGCCACTCTTGATAAACGGCTGCCCGGTGCGAGCGAAGACAAAAGGCAGAACAGGCAGGATGCACGGACTGACGATCGTCAGCACACCGCCCAGATAAGCGAGAACCAAGAGCCACATGGTGTCGTCCTGTAGAAAGTGAAAATCGAATTCGGGCCATGGCTCATGCCGCCACGGGTTTGAACGTCATCGCCAGACCATTCATGCAATAGCGCAGGCCGGTGGGTTTCGGGCCATCGTCGAAAACATGCCCCAGATGCCCGCCGCACCTCCGGCAATGGACTTCATTGCGCGACATGCCGAAGGAGCGGTCCTGACGCGTAGCCACCGCGTGTTCCAGCGGTGCCCAGAAACTCGGCCAGCCGGTATGGCTGTCGAACTTGGTCGCCGACGCAAACAGCGCCAGGTCGCAACCCGCGCAGGCGAATGTGCCGTTGCGATGCTCGTCGTTGAGCGGGCTGGTATAGGCCCGTTCAGTGCCTTCCTCGCGCAGGATGGCGTAGTGCTCATCAGAGAGTAGCGAGTGCCATTCACTGTCGCTGTGGCTCACCTCGAAAACCTCATCGGCATGGGCTTGTTCGATCAGTGCGGTGCCCGGGGACAATTTTGGCAATACACCCGCCACCAAGGCTGCAACCCCCAGCCCGCCGCTCGCTACGAGAATCTGTCGCCGTGAAAACATGGCCGTCTCCTAAAATTCCAGGTGCCTGTCATGGAACACAGCCTAGGCTTGGGTTGATCGCCAAATCCTCACAGGAAGTTAACGAATTCGTGATAACTCGCCCCGAGGAAAACCCGCACAATGCGCTCACTGCGCCGAAGGATTGAGCTTGATGGAATTAACCAGACGCATCCTCGTGGTCGAGGATGACCAACACATCGCCGATTTGATTTGCCTGCACCTGCGCGATGAGCATTACGACGTCGTGCACTGCGCCGACGGCGACGAAGGCATGCGCCTTTTGCAACAGGGACAATGGGATGCGCTGATCCTCGACCTGATGTTGCCGGGGGTCGACGGCCTGGAAATCTGCCGCCGCGCCCGGGCGATGGCGCGCTATACGCCGATCATCATTACCAGCGCGCGCTCCAGCGAATTGCACCGCATTCTGGGTCTGGAACTGGGTGCCGACGATTACCTCGCCAAACCATTCTCGATGCTGGAACTGGTGGCAAGGGTCAAAGCCTTGCTGCGCCGGGTCGACGCCATGGCGCGCAATCTGAAGATGGACGCCGGCAGCCTCAGCCTCGACGGCCTGAGCATCGACCCGATCACCCGCGACGTCGCCCTCAATGGCGCACGCCTGGACCTCACTCCGCGAGAGTTCGACTTGCTGTATTTCTTCGCCCGCCAACCGGGCAAAGTGTTCTCGCGCATGGACCTGCTCAACGCGGTGTGGGGCTACAGCCACGAAGGCTACGAGCACACGGTCAACACCCACATCAATCGCTTGCGGGCGAAAATCGAAAGCGATCCGGCGCAACCGACCCGCATCCTCACCGTGTGGGGCCGAGGCTATAAATTCGGTACGGAACAACCATGAAACTGACCCTGTCGCAGCGCCTGTCCGTCGTGTTCGCCGTGTTGCTGCTGGTGTGCTGCGGCACCTCGGCATGGCTGCAGGTGCGCTCCAGCAAGATGCATGAACTGGAAGTGGTGCAAGGCCTGTCGCGGGATCTGGCACAGCACATCGCTCATGACACGGTGCTGATGGACAGCAATGGCCTGATGCCCGGCGCCGTGCGCGAACTGTTCAGCAAACTGATGCTGGTCAACCCGAGTGTCGAGGTGTACCTGCTTGATACCGAGGGGCGGATTGTCGGTAATGCTGCCCCCGAAGGCCACTTGCGGCGGGAGAAGGTCGATCTGGTTCCGGTGCAGCGTCTGCTTGCCGATCAGCCGCTGCCGATCCTCGGCGATGACCCGCGCAGCGTCGACGGGCGCAAGGTGTTCAGCGCCGCGCCATTGAAGGTCAATGGCAAACCGGCCGGCTATCTGTACGTGGTGTTGCTCAGCGAAGAACACGATCGATTCGCCGAACGTGGCGCGACCAGTGCTGCACTCAATACGGCGTTGCTGTCGATCGGGCTGGTGGCGCTGTTGTGCCTGATTGCCGGTCTCACGGCGTTCAACCTGATTACCCGGCCATTGCGGCGATTGACCGACACCGTCAGCCGTTTCGACATTGATGGCGCGCCGCAACCTCTGCCGGCACCTTCAGTGGCTGTGGATAAAAGCGCTGACCCGGATGAAATCGCCGTACTCGACGGTGCCTTCCGGCAGATGCAAAACCGATTGGGCGAACAGTGGCGCTCGTTGACCCGCCAGGATCAGGAGCGCCGTGAACTGGTGGCGAATATCTCCCACGACCTGCGCACACCGCTGGCCTCGTTGCACGGTTATCTGGAAACCCTGTCACTCAAGGACGCCACACTCACCGCCGAAGAACGCCGGCGTTATCTGGGCATTGCCCTCGATCAAAGCCGCAAGGTCGGCGGGTTGGCGCAATCGCTGCTGGAGCTGGTACGTCTGGAGCACGGTTTCGTGCAGCCGGTACTGGAGCGCTTCTCGCTGATCGATCTGCTGCAGGACATCTTCCAGAAATTCGAACTGGCCGCCGAAGCTCGCCACGTTGAACTCAAGGCCAGCTTCGGGCCGAACCTGCCGACGGTCTGCGCCGACCTTGGCTTGATCGAAAGGGTACTGACCAACCTGGTGGACAATGCCTTGCGCCACACGCCTGCGGGCGGTGAAATCGAGCTGGATTTGAAACCCCTGGGCGCCTTGGTCGAAGTCACGGTCAGCGACACCGGCCCCGGCATCGCTCCCGAGTTGCGCGAAGGCCTGTTCCTGCGTCCGTTCAATATTGGTGGGGCGCGACGTGACGGTGGATTGGGGCTGCGCATCGTCCACCGTATCCTGCAACTGCACGGGCGTGAGATTCAGTTGATCGATGTCGCCGGGCGCGGCGCGACTTTTCGCTTCACGCTGCCAACCGATCAGCAAACCGCCGAACAGTGGATGGTGCGCTCGATGAACCTGAACACGCCGGGCAAATAATCCGCACCACCGGACTGTTGTTCCGTGACAACGCCGCCCCGCTCCCCTAAATTAACCGGCCTGAAAAAGACCTCGTGCTTTCTCGTCTCAACTCAAGTTAAAAAAGTAGTGAAATTTCAATGTCCGATTTCAACACCGCTGAATCCGTAGTCACCGAATCGTCCAAAGCGGAATACGAAAACTCCATCAATCTTTCACAACACCTTCCACAAGCCAAAATCATCAGCGAGATGGTGCTGGACGCGTTCCAGTCGACCCGCGAAAGCGACCAGATCCGCGAACTGCGCGCCGCGATCCGCCAAGCGCACGACAGCTTCGATGACGACAAGGCCTACGAGCTGATGGGCCAGCTCAAGGCGCTGAAAGACGCCGAAGCCGCCGACCTCGCCGCCCTTGAAGACCTGAGCAGCAAATTCTCGATCGGTCGCATTCTGTCCTGCTTCAAGGACGATCCGGCGTTTCAGGAAATCGTCTACGGCCTCGCGCTCAAAGTGCTGAACCAGACCCATCAGGCGATCAGCAACCCGAGCGGCGGCAAGAGCAAGGCCGCCAAGAAGAAAGAACTGGAAATCTTCACCATCAGCAAGGACGGCAACAGCGTGACCCTGCCGCTGCGCACGCCGCGTTCGCGTATGAACGTTGACCGTGAAGCGCTGGAGTTCCTCGGTTTCACCTTCGTCGGTGAAGGTGAAGAAGCCGAGCTGGAAGGCGAAACCTTCGTCGACAACGCCGGCACCGAACACGCGATCAACCGCAAGAACATCATCACCGCCCTGCAACAGCAGGCCGCGTTCGATGGTTACAGCATCGCCGCGCAGTAAATCCGGCGCCGACGAAAAAGCCCCGCACTGAGATTCAGGCGGGGCTTTTTGTTGAGCGGCGTGACGGTCAGACTTCCGGCTGCACCGCCGCGACCATGTCGACTTCAATCGCGGCGTTCTTCGGCAACTGATAGACACCGACCGTGGTGCGAGTATGCCGGCCGGCATCACCGAGCACATGGCTGAACACGTCCGATGCACCGTTGGCCACCTCGCTCAGGTCAACGAAGTCCGGAGTGGACTTCACATACACCGTGACCCGCAACAACGCCCGGATCTTGTCCAGCGAACCCACCGCATCGACGATCAGCGCCAGGCAGCGCATGGCACTGATGCTCGCGGCAGCCTGGGCATCCTTGAGGCTCAACTCCAGCCCCACCCGACCCGGATACTGAATCTTGCCGTGGGTACGCGGCACCATACCGCTGATGTACAACTCATCGCGATGACGGATCAGCGGCGCGTAATTGCCGCCGGCGGTGTTCTCGCCATAGATGTCGTAGTTCAGCTCTTGTGCCAGGGCAATGA
The DNA here is from genome assembly GCF_044753325.1 of Pseudomonas sp. NPDC088414. Classification (NCBI taxonomy): domain Bacteria; kingdom Pseudomonadati; phylum Pseudomonadota; class Gammaproteobacteria; order Pseudomonadales; family Pseudomonadaceae; genus Pseudomonas; species Pseudomonas sp. NPDC088414. Next base: position 21,134 of record NZ_JBIVMY010000050.1, read on the forward strand.
AGCGTTCGTCGCAGGTCATCCTCTCAGTCATTTCGCCCAGCCTCTCGATTGATGCATGAATAACAGTGTCCCTGCGAAGTGGCATGGGGCTATCACCGTTATGGTTGGATCCAAATCTAGGGGGTTTACGTCGATATCGCAACTAAACCCTGTAGGAGCTGCGGCACGCTGCGATCTTTTGATTTTGATTGTATTTTTAAAGATCAGGATCAAAAGATCGCAGCGTGCCGCAGCTCCTACAAATGTATCGCGTCGAAGTGGCCTCTGCTCGCGATTGCCGACGCCTCGATCACCGAAAGCCAGCCAACAAAAAACCCCGCACATCTCTCAATGTGCGGGGTTTTTCGTGAAGCCATCCAGCCTTACGGCGCGTACGTCAGCAGCAGCTCGGCCGGCACCTTGAAGTCCAGGGACATCATGACGCTCAGGGCGGTGATGGTGAAGATCGAGAACACGAACAGCTTGCGTGCCCAGACCGTGTCATCCACCGCCTTGTAGCCGGTCCAGGCCAGGTACAGCCAGTACATGCCCATGGCCGCGGCGACGGCGAGGTGGGTCGGGCCGGCGGATGCGGTGGCGGT
>NZ_JBIVMY010000051.1:0-1928 GCF_044753325.1 Pseudomonas sp. NPDC088414
GGCAATGAGCAAAATGACAAATTGAGCCATCAACACCGGAAAAACCGCCAGGCGATGGAACGGCAGGCGGTTTGGCTTGCGGGTTTCCATCACGTTTGCTCTCCAATGGTCGGCTGCCAGAATTCAATAACTTGGCATAATTTGTGCCGACAAAATGCGCGCAGAGTATAGGGGCGGTTCTGCCCCTATTCAACTGTCAGGTAGTGATTTCCGACTGCGCGCTACATGAGGAAATGTTTCAGCGGATGTGTGCGAGCACACCTTGAAGCTCATCGAGGGAGTTGTAACCGATCACCAGCTGACCTTTTCCCTTCTTGCCGTGGCGAATCTGCACCGCAGAGCCTAGGCGCTCGGCCAGACGCTGTTCAAGCCGGGCGATGTCCGGGTCGGGTTTGGCCGCTTCCACAGGCTCCGGTTTGCCACTCAACCACTGACGAACCAGTGCCTCGGTTTGGCGCACAGTCAGGCCGCGTGCGACAACATGTCGCGCCCCTTCCACCTGCTGATTGTCCGGCAGACCGAGCAAAGCACGGGCATGACCCATTTCCAGGTCGCCGTGGGACAGCATGGTCTTGATGACTTCCGGCAGTGCAATAAGTCGCAACAGGTTAGCCACAGTCACCCGGGACTTACCCACAGCCTCGGCCACCTGCTGTTGGGTGAGCTGGAATTCCTGCTGCAGACGCTGCAGGGCGACGGCTTCTTCGATCGGGTTCAGGTCTTCACGCTGAATGTTCTCGATCAGCGCAATGGCGATCGCAGTCTCATCCGGCACATCCCGGACCATCGCCGGGATGGTTTCCTGGCCGGCCTGCTGGCTGGCGCGCCAGCGGCGTTCACCGGCGATGATTTCGAAGCGGCCACCGCCAATCGGGCGCACCACGATCGGCTGCATCACGCCTTGCGCCTTGATCGACTGCGCCAGCTCTTCCAGCGCCTGTGGATCCATGTCACGGCGTGGCTGGTATTTGCCACGCTGCAGCAGATCCAGCGGCAGGTGTTGCAGTTCACGGGTATCGGCCTGCGCCGCTTGTTCTTCCAGCGCGCTGACGGTCGGACCACTCAGCAGTGCATCCAGTCCACGTCCGAGACCTCGTTTCTTGACGGCCATGGGGATTCCTTAAGTTGGCTGGGCAGCGGCGATGCGTGAATTTTTGCGCTGACGGCGAACCATCTCGCCCGCCAGGGCCAGATAGGCCAGCGCGCCGCGCGATTGCTTGTCGTAGGCCAGTGCCGGCATACCGTAGCTCGGCGCTTCGGCCAGGCGGATGTTGCGCGGGATCACCGTGTCGTACAGCTGCTCACCGAAGTGTTCCTTGAGCTGCGCCGAGACATCGTTCATCAGGCTCAGACGCGGGTCGTACATGGTGCGCAGCAAACCTTCGACCTTGAGGTTCGGGTTCAGCAGTTCGGCAATGCGCTTGATGTTATCCACAAGGTCGCTCAAGCCTTCGAGCGCAAAGTACTCGCACTGCATGGGGATAATCACCCCGTCAGCGGCGACCAGTGCGTTCAATGTGAGCATCGACAGCGACGGCGGGCAGTCGATCAGAATGTAATCGTAGTTTTCACGGATCGGCGCCAGTGCGCTGCGCAGCCGGCTTTCCTTCATCTGCATTTCCAGCAGCACCACTTCGGCCGCGGTCAGGTCGCGGTTGGCCGGTAGCAATTGATAACCGCCGTGCTCGGAGTAGTGCATGGCCTGTGCCAGATCGCATTCGCCGATCAGCAGGTCGTAGACCGAGTTTTCCAGGCCATGTTTATCCACACCGCTACCCATGGTGGCGTTGCCCTGTGGATCGAGATCGATCAACAGCACCCGGCGCTTGGTCGCGACCAGGGATGCTGCGAGGTTGATGCAGGTGGTGGTCGTGCCCACACCACCCTTCTGGTTCGCTATCGCGAATACCTTAGCCATTCTTGCGTGT
>NZ_JBIVMY010000051.1:1938-17493 GCF_044753325.1 Pseudomonas sp. NPDC088414
GTAACACCAGCTGGCGTTGGCCTTGCCAACCGGGTACCGCCAGGGCGTGTTCGCTATCGAGTTTGAAGTCTGCCGGTAATGCTACCAGCTCATCGGCCGGATGAACGCCCTTCATTGCCAGCCAGCGCGTGTCGGCATCGCCGAGGTGGCGAGTCCAGTTGGTGAAGTTCTCCATGCTGCTGAACGCCCGGGAAATGATCCCGTTGAATGGCTGGGCAGGCTGGAACGCTTCGACGCGGCTGTGGATAACTTGCAGGTTATCCAGTTTGAGTTCGAGTTTGACCTGAGTCAGGAAGCGGGTTTTCTTGCCGTTGCTGTCCAGACAGGTGACTTGCGAGTCCGGATACAGGATCGCCAGCGGAATGCCGGGCATGCCGCCGCCACTGCCAACGTCGAGCCAACGGCCGTTTTCGATGAACGACATCACGCTCAAGCTATCGAGCAGATGCCGCGAAACCATTTCATCAGGATCGCGCACTGCAGTCAGGTTGTAGGCCTGGTTCCATTTGATCAACAGGGCCAGGTAACCCAGCAGCAATTCGTGCTGGGTTTCAGTGAGATTGACCCCGAGCGCTCGGGCTCCTGTGGATAACTCTTCGGCGTGTTGCGAAGTGACCTTAGAACTCAAGCGCTTTGCTCCAACTGACGGCCCGCGCCGCGTTTTTTCAAATGAATCATCAACAGCGAAATCGCTGCCGGGGTCACGCCCGGGATCCGCGAAGCCTGGCCGAGCGTCTCCGGACGCGTCGCACCGAGCTTGCTCTGGATCTCCTTGGAGAGACCGGAAATGTTGGTGTAATCGATATCCACAGGCAGTTTCGTGTCTTCACTGGCGCGCAGACGGGCGATTTCGTCCTGTTGACGGTCGATGTAACCGGCGTATTTGGTCTTGATTTCAACCTGTTCGGCGACCTGTGGATCTTCGGCGCCCTGCCCGGTCACTTCGACCAGACCAGCGTAGTCGATTTCCGGACGGCTCAAGAGGTTGAGCAAGTTGTATTCGTGGGTCAGCGGCGTGCCGAATTTCTCGGCAATCGCATCGCCTTGCTGAGTGCCCGGGCGAACCCAGGTGCTTTTCAGGCGCTGCTCTTCGAGCTCAATGCTTTCGCGTTTCTTGCAGAACGCCGCCCAACGCGTGTCATTGACCAGACCCAGTTCGCGACCTTTTTCGGTCAGACGCAGGTCCGCGTTGTCCTCACGCAGGATCAGGCGGTACTCGGCACGGGAAGTGAACATGCGGTACGGCTCTTGGGTACCGAGGGTGATCAGGTCGTCGACCAGTACGCCGATGTACGCCTCATCGCGACGCGGGCACCAGGCTTCTTTGCCCTTCGCACGCAATGCGGCGTTGGCCCCGGCGAGCAAACCTTGCGCACCGGCTTCTTCGTAACCGGTGGTGCCGTTGATCTGGCCAGCGAAGAACAGACCGCCAATCACCTTGGTTTCCAGGCTGTATTTCAAATCGCGCGGGTCGAAGTAGTCGTACTCGATCGCATAACCCGGACGCACGATGTGCGCATTTTCCATACCGCGGATCGATTGCACGATCTGCAATTGCACATCGAACGGCAAGCTTGTGGATATCCCGTTCGGGTACAGCTCATGAGTGGTCAGGCCTTCCGGCTCGATGAACACCTGATGGCTTTCCTTGTCGGCAAAGCGGTGAATCTTGTCTTCGATCGACGGGCAATAACGCGGACCAATGCCCTCGATTTCGCCGGCAGCGGAATACATCGGCGAACGGTCGAGGTTCGCCGCGATGATTTCGTGGGTGCGGGCGTTGGTGTGGGTAATCCAGCAACTGACCTGGCGTGGATGCTGTTCCTTGTTGCCCATGAACGACATGACCGGGATCGGCGTATCGCCTGGCTGCTCGGTCATGACCGAGAAATCCACAGACTTGCCGTCGATGCGCGGTGGCGTACCGGTTTTCAGGCGACCGACACGCAGTGGCAGTTCACGCAGACGATGTGCCAGGGCAATCGATGGCGGATCACCGGCGCGACCACCGGAAAAATTCTGCAAACCGATGTGGATAAGTCCACCGAGGAAGGTACCAGTGGTCAACACCACGGAATCGGCGAAGAACCGCAGACCCATTTGCGTGACAACACCACGTACCTGCTCTTGCTCGACGATAAGGTCGTCAGCGGCCTGTTGAAATATCCACAGGTTCGGCTGGTTTTCCAGAATCTCGCGGACAGCGGCCTTGTACAGAATACGGTCGGCTTGCGCACGAGTTGCTCGTACGGCTGGACCTTTGCGGCTGTTCAACACGCGAAACTGGATACCGCCCAGATCGGTAGCCATGGCCATCGCACCGCCGAGGGCGTCGATTTCCTTGACCAGATGGCTTTTGCCAATGCCACCGATGGCCGGGTTGCAGCTCATGGCACCGAGGGTTTCCACGTTATGCGTCAGCAACAGGGTTTTTGCCCCCATACGTGCTGAGGCCAGTGCTGCCTCGGTACCGGCATGACCGCCGCCGATGACGATCACTTCAAAACGGGAAGGGAAATCCACCACGCACCTCGTGCCTGCTTAAGTAGGTATTCAGGAATAGTTTGAGATCAGGTTTCTGGACCTGGTCGACAAGTATAGGGACTTCGCCCTTCCTAAAGAACCCTTTGCACAAAATTTAACCAGCTGTGGAGAACTCGAGGTTAAAAGAATAAAAAAGAGAGAAATTTATAAAACCTTTGTTTTAATGCTTATTCTTACTGACCGACCTTTCTGTGGATAGATTGCTACAGGCCTTATTATTCAGTGTGTACAGAGTTTCAAAACCCTGTTATCAGGTGGTCAGGAGGCCCTTGGATAACCGGTTTAAGCCTGTGGATGAATGGGATGGTTATCCACAGAGGCAGTTATATCCAGTTTTCAGGCCCTGTTATCAACTGACCTCAGAGGCGGTTATTCACAGGGCTTAATCCACAGAAATTCAACCAAACGGTTTTTTCAGGACGCAATAAAACGCCCCCCGAGAGATCGATGACGAGCAGGAAGCCGATAGAGGGAGGTGACAGGGCTATTGTGAGAGAACGTAACAGAGGCTAATAATAGCCATTATCATTAACTCGTCAGTTTCTCCCATGTCCCTACCCGCCCATCATGCTTCGATCGAGCAAATCTACGAGCAACACCATTCGTGGCTGTATGGATGGCTGAAAGGCAAGCTGCACGACGCCTGCGATGCTGCCGATGTCGCGCATGACACTTTCGTGCGGATCCTCGCGGCACGTAATGCGTCGCAGATTCGCGAACCACGGGATTATCTGGCGACCATTGCACGCGGCCTCGTCATTGATCGCTATCGAAGACAGGCCATCGAAGTTGCCTACTTGCAGACCTTGGCTGCTCGACCAGAAGCCACCGCCATCAGCGAAGAAGACAAGGCGCTGATCATCGAAACCCTGATTGCTGTGGATAAAGCCTTGGCCGGTCTGGGCGCGCGAACCCAGAAGATCTTCATGCTTTCGCAGATCGACGGTCTGACCTATCAACAGATCGCTGCGCAGTTGCAGGTTTCCCTGACCACAGTAAAGAAGCACATGATCCGCGCCCTGACGGAATGTGCCCTGATCATGGCGCAGCGTTGATGGCCACTGCACCGAACCGCAAGGTTTTCGAAGCGGCTGCCAGTTGGTACGTGCAGTTTCAGGCCGATCCGCCGACCCTCGCCGATCAAAAAGCCTGGCAGCTGTGGATAGATAGCGATCCAGCGCATCTGGCAGCCTGGAACCAGATGGAACAACTGCAGCGTCAGCTCGGCACTTTGCCGCTGGATTTGAAACGTCGCGCACTGAATACCGGCCAACAAAGGCGCCAGATCCTGAAATTGTTGCTGCTCGCGACAGGGACGGGGATTCTTGGCTGGAACGCCCAGCAACATACCTCCCTTGGAAATGCCTGGGCTGATTACAAAACCGGCGTTGGCCAGCGTCGCAACATCTCATTGGCGGATGGCAGCCAGATCCAGCTCAATACCGATACGGCCATCGATGTGTCTTTCGATGCAACGCAACGGCTGATTCGTCTGCGCTCGGGCGAAATCCTCATTCAGACCGGCAAGCTCGGCGATCAGCGGCCGTTTTTGGTCGAAACCTGGGACGGTCGGATTCAAGCGTTGGGTACCCGTTTTTCTGTGCATAAGTTGTCTGGCTCAACGCGGGTCGGCGTGCTGGAAGATCGGGTCAGCGTGCAACCCGCTGATCAATCAACGAGCGCGATGATCTTGAAAGCAGGCGAAGGTGCGGATTTCGATAGTCGGCATATCGGGGTCCTTTACCCCTTTAAATCCTCGGCAGTGGCCTGGACCAACGGCCAGCTGATTGTGCTGGATGCGCGGCTGGGCGAGGTAATCGAAGAGCTGGGGCGTTATCGCAGCGGTGTTCTGCACTGCGATATTCGTGCCCGGGATCTACGTGTATCCGGCACCTTTCGGCTCGATTCCAGTGATGCCGTGCTGGCCAATCTTCAGGCCTCGTTACCGATCAACGTCCGCTACTTCACCCGTTACTGGGTCTCGATCAGTCATAGCGTCTGATTGAAAATTTCCTGGGGAAAAAAATCGAAAGCAGGGTTATCTTTTTTTGTCCTGACCCGGCCCTACAGGTAATCGCGATAAACGCGGCTCTTCGCCACCTTCAGGGCTTATCCACACATGCGTCTTCCCACGTTCCGTCAGCGTTTTTCCCACCACTGCATTGCCTACAGCCTACTGATGACCAGTGCCGCGTCCTGCCTGGTAATGACCCATGACGCCTTCGCGGCAACGGTCGCGCAGCGCTACACCATTGCTGCCGGCCCGCTGGACAGTGCTTTGAGCCAATTCGCCTCCACTGCAAACGTGATTCTGTCGTTCTCGCCGCAGCAGACCAGCCGTTTACGCAGTACCGGACTGAACGGCAACTTCACCGTCGAACAGGGATTCGCCCAACTGCTGCAAGGCTCAGGTTTGCAAGCCGTACCGCAAGCGCCGGGTAGCTACATTCTGCAGGCGATGCCCAATGATGATTTGCTGGAGCTGGCCCCGACCAACATCAACGGGCAATTGGCCAATCCGATGGATCTGGATTACGCCGCCGACGTCGGCTACAAGGTGCAGAACAGCCGGATCGGTACGAAAACCAGCACGCCGTTGTCGGAAACGCCGCGTTCGGTATCGGTGGTGACCGCCCAGCGCATGAAAGATCAGAAATCTCAGACGCTCACCGAGGTACTCGGCTACGTTCCCGGCATCTTCGCCCCACCGTTTGCAGCGGGCGACAGCCTGGCCGGCGATCTGTTTTTCATTCGTGGTTTCAACGCCACCGATTACGGCTACGGCCTGTTGCGCGATGGACTGCGTGTACAGGGCAACCGTTTATGACACCAGCACCGAACCTTACGGTTTGGAGCGCGTGGAAATTTTCCGCGGACCATCGTCCTTGCTCTATGGGGAAAACGCCCCGGGCGGCCTGGTGAATCTGGTGAGTAAACGGCCGACCGCAGTTCCTCGTGGCGAAGTGCAACTGGGTTATGGCTCGAATAATCGCCGGCAGATTGGCGTCGACGTGTCCGGGCCACTCAACGACAGCGGCAATGTGTTGGGGCGAGTGGTGATGCTCGGACGCAAGTCAGACACCCAGACCGATCACGTACCGGATGACCGCATTTACATCGCCCCGTCGCTGACGCTGAATTTCGACGACTTCAACACCCTGACCCTGTTGGCCAACTACCAGAAAGATCACACCAATATGGAACTGGGTCTGCCGGCGGCCGGCACCTTGCTGAGCAATCCCAACGGCAAGCTATCCAAAGGCACCATGCTCGGCGATCCGGACTGGAACACTTTCGAACGGGAAACCTGGAGCACCGGTTATGAGTTCAGCCATTCCTTCAACGATGACTGGCAGTTCCGGCAGAACTCGCGCTACCTGCAGTCGCGCATCACCCGCCATGAAACGTGGCCGGGCAACCTCAATAACGCAGGCTTCGGCACGCGCCTGAACATGACAGCATACGATCGCTTCAACAAATCCATGGTGTATTCGCTGGATAACCAACTGGAAGGCAAATTCCAGGTCGGCGAGCTGGAAAACACCGTGCTGTTCGGCGCCAGCTACGACCGCACTTCGTTCAATCAGGACTGGAATGCCGGCATCGTCGGGCCGATCGATATCTACAACCCGGTTTACTTGCGCGATCCGACTACACCGATTGCGGTGCAGAACACCTTGCTTGAGCAGCAGATGAAAGGTGTTTATGCACAGCTCCAGAGCAAGTATGACCACTGGCTGTTCCTGCTTGGCGGTCGTCAGGACTGGGTCGACAGTGACTTCCGCGACAAGGTGGCCAAGGGCAGCAACATCAGTTCCGAGGACAAGAAGTTCACCTACCAGGGCGGCGTGATGTACCAGTTCGACAACGGCATGACGCCGTATGTCAGCTATTCCACGTCGTTCGTGCCGGTGCAGCAGATATCCAATGCCGGCGCGCCGCTCGATCCGATCACCAGCAGCCAATACGAAGTGGGCCTCAAGTACGAACCGATCGGCTGGGATACCGCGTTCACCGCGTCGGTATATGACCTGCGCAAAAAGGACGACACCTACTTCGACTCGACCACGTCGACCTATCGCCAGGTCGGCGAAAGCCGTTCCAAAGGTGTGGAGCTGGAACTCAACAGCGATCTGACCCAGAACCTCAATGTGACAGCGGCGTACACCTACACCGACGCGCGGATTACCAAGGACGCGGCGACCTCGTTGGTCAAAGGCCACCAGATGACCGGCGTGCCTCGTAATCAGGCGTCGGTCTGGGCCAAGTACCGTTTCCTCGATGGCGATTTGAAAGGTTTGTACGTGGGTGGTGGCGTGCGTTACTTCGACAGTGCCTTCGCCTACACCTCGCCTTCGCTGTACGGGAAGCTGGATGCCGGCGACGTCACGTTGGTAGATGCGGCGATCGGCTATCAAATCGATTCGCACTGGAGTGTCGACCTGAATGCCAAGAACCTGTTCGACAAGGAATATGTGTCGGGATGCAACGATGCTGGGCGTTGCTACTGGGGCGAAGATCGCACTTTGCTCGGTACGGTGTCTTACAACTGGTGAAACGAAAAGGGGCTGTGGATAAATGTCCACAGCCCCTCTAGTCATTTACCGATGCAGAAGCTGGAAAAGATCCGGCCAAGCAGATCATCGGAGCTGAATGCCCCGGTGATTTCCCCAAGAGAGTGCTGCGCCTGACGCAAATCTTCGGCCAGCAGCTCACCGGCACCGGCCAACGTCAGCTGTGCGCGACCATGTTCCAGCGCTGCACTGGCATGGCGCAGAGCCTCCAGATGACGCCGACGGGCACTGAAGCTGCTTTCCGAGGTGTGCTCATAGCCCATGCAGGCCTTGAGGTGTTCGCGCAGCAACTCCAGACCATCGCCGGCGGCTTTGGCACTGAGGCTGATGGTCACGTGACCATCGTCGCTGACTTCCAGGGCAATCGCTTCACCTGTCAGGTCCGCCTTGTTGCGGATCAAGGTAACTTTCGCCGGATCCGGACGGGTCTCGAGGAATTCCGGCCATAGGGCAAACGGATCTGCAGCTTCCGGCGCGGTGGCATCGACTACCAGCAGCACCCGATCCGCTTCAGTGATCGCTTTCAATGCACGTTCGACGCCGATCTTTTCCACATGATCGTCGGTGTCGCGAAGACCGGCGGTATCCACCACGTGCAACGGCATGCCGTCGATGTGGATATGTTCGCGCAGGATATCCCGGGTGGTGCCGGCAATTTCGGTCACGATCGCGGCTTCGCGGCCAGCCAGGGCATTCAACAGGCTGGACTTGCCGGCATTTGGACGACCGGCGATCACCACCGTCATGCCATCTCGCAACAACGCGCCCTGCCCGGCTTCACGCAGCACGGTGGATAACTCCTCACGTACCTTGTCGAGCATGCTCAGCACGTGGCCATCGGCGAGGAAGTCGATTTCCTCTTCCGGGAAGTCGATGGCGGCTTCGACGTAGATGCGCAGGCCGATCAGTTGTTCGGTGAGATTATGCACACGCTGGGAAAACGCGCCTTGCAAGGAGCGCAGAGCATTGCGTGCAGCCTGTGCAGAACTGGCCTCGATCAGGTCGGCGATTGCCTCGGCCTGAGCCAGGTCCAGTTTGTCGTTGAGGAACGCGCGCTCGCTGAATTCACCCGGGCGAGCCAGACGGCAACCCAGTTCCAGGCAACGCTTGAGCAGCATATCGAGAACGATCGGGCCACCGTGCCCCTGCAGTTCAAGCACGTCTTCGCCGGTAAACGAGTTCGGCCCCGGGAAATACAGTGCCAGACCTTCGTCCAGTACCTGCTGATCAGCACTGAAAAACGGACCGTAATGCGCGTAACGCGGTTTCAGTTCACGGCCGCTGATGGCTTTGGCCGCAGCGCTGGCCAACGGCCCGGAAATACGGACGATACCGACACCGCCGCGACCTTGAGCGGTGGCGACAGCGGCGATGGTTTCACGAGGTGCGCTCATAAACCGGAATCCAGACAAAAGTGGCAGATAGCAAAACGCCCCACTAGGGGGCGTTTTGAGTGGTGTTATCCACAGAGTAAGTTACGCCTCGGCTTTTTTCGTCGCCGCTTCGATCTTACGCGTGATGTACCACTGTTGGGCAATCGACAGGCAGTTGTTCACAACCCAGTACAGCACCAGACCTGCAGGGAACCAGAGGAAGAAGAAGGTGAAGATGATTGGCATCATTTTCATGACCTTCGCCTGCATCGGATCCGGTGGAGTCGGGTTCAGACGCTGCTGGATGAACATGGTCGCGCCCATGATGATCGGCAGGATGAAGAATGGATCCTTGATCGACAGGTCGGTGATCCACAGCATGAACGGCGCCTGGCGCATTTCCACGCTTTCCAGCAGAACCCAGTACAGCGAAAGGAAAACCGGCATCTGCACGAGAATCGGCAAGCAGCCGCCCAGCGGGTTGATCTTCTCTTTCTTGTACAGCTCCATCATGGCTTGCGACATTTTCTGCCGGTCATCGCCATGTTGCTCTTTCAGTGCAGCCAGTTTCGGCGCAACGGCACGCATGCGCGCCATGGATTTGTAGCTGGCAGCCGACAGCGGGAAGAAGATCCCTTTGATCAGCATGGTCAGGAAGATGATCGACCAGCCCCAGTTACCCACAATCGCGTGGATGTGTTGCAGCAACCAGAAGATTGGCTGGGCGATGAACCACAGAATGCCGTAGTCGACGGTCAGTTCCAGACCTGGGGACAACTGTTTCAGTACGGCCTGGCTTTTCGGACCGGCGTACAGAATGGCGCTGGTTTCAACTTTCGCGCCCGGTGCAGCGGTCAGCGAAGGACCGGTGTAACCGATGATGTAGTTGCCTTTGCTGTCCTTACGCGTCTGAACGATGTTGTTTTCGCCCTTCGGCGCAACCCATGCAGTCACGAAGTAGTGTTGCAGCCAGGCTACCCAGCCACCGGTGACGGTTTCCTTGAGCTGACCTTTGTCCATGTCTTTCATGGACACTTTCTTGTACGGCTCGGAACTTGTCCACAGGGCAGCGCCCAGGTAAGTCGCGGTGCCGGTGGCAGTGGTCGACGAAGGATCGGCACTGGCGTCACGCTTCAGTTGGGCGAACATCGAACCCGACCAAGGCTGAGCGCTCTGGTTATCCACAAGGTAGGTCACGGTCACGTCATACAGGCCACGTTTCAGGGTGAAACGCTTGATGTAGTTGACGCCGTCCTTGCTGAACTTCAGGTCGACGACCAGTTGGTCCTGACCGTCAGCCAGTTGATAACTTTTCTTCTCCGAGGCGTAAACCGGACGACCGGCCGGGCTTGCGTCCGGACCGTTGGTGCCGATCAGGCCGCTTTGTGCCAGATAAGTACGCTCGCCGCCGTTGTCGAACAGCTGAAACGGCACATCAGGACGGTCCTGACGACGTGGATACAGTGGCAAAGTCAGTTGAGCAACGTCACCGCCCTGTGGATCGATCGCCAGATCGAGCACGTCGGTTTTGACCTGGATCAGATCCTTGCTGGCAGCGACCGGAGTTTCCACAGGTGCGCTGGTATCGCTTGCGGCACGCGGAATGTCGTCACTGGCGGAAGCGTTATTGCCAGGAACGGTGTCCGGCAAACCGGATGCAGTCGTACTGGAAGCAACATTCTGAGTCGGCAGGGCAGCCTGGCCATAGTCCTGGTTCCATTTAAGAACCATAACGTAGGACACGATTGCCAGGGCGACGATCAGGATCGTGCGTTTGATATCCATGATTACTCGGCCATCGAAGAAGAACGGGAGGTAGGGACAGGTGGAACCGGGTCATAACCACCGGGATTCCACGGATGACAGCGACCTAAACGACGAAAGGCCAGCCAGCCACCGCGCAGAAGGCCATGATTTTCGATGGCTTCATACGCGTAGCAAGAACAACTGGGGTAGAAACGACAGTGACTGGCCATCAAAGGACTAATGGCGTAGCGATAAAACTGGATCGGAACGAGTGCCAGTTTACGCATCTGGACTGTCTACCCCTACAGTTTCGGTTTTGACTGCTGGAACTGGCTTGTTACGGGCCAGACGCTTCCAGAGCTTGCCGAAATGCTGAATCAATTCGGGGTTTTCTACGTCGCCCAAACCTTTGCGCGCGACGATAACGATGTCCCAGCCCACCAGAGAATCCTGGTGCAGACGGAACGATTCGCGCATCAGACGTTTGAGGCGATTGCGCTCGACGGAGAGCTTTACGCTCTTTTTCCCGATAACCAGCCCGAGACGGGGGTGATCAAGATCGTTGTTGCGCGCAAGGAGCAGGAGATTTTTCCCCGGAACCTTGCCGGTAGGGGAGTCAAAGACTGCCTTGAAATGCCGGGGGGTAAGCAGACGCTTTTCCCGACTGAAGTCCTGACTCACCTCCAGTACCGGATTATCAAACTGCCAGACGCGCACGACCTTTGGCGCGACGACGCGACAGGACAGCGCGACCGTTCTTGGTAGCCATGCGAGCACGGAAACCGTGGGTACGAGCGCGTTTGATAGTGCTTGGTTGGAAAGTACGTTTCATGTCGTGTTACCTGGTTCGTCCACAACGGGCCGGAATGGCCCCCGTTTTAAGAGACCGGGGATTCTAGAGAAAGCAAGCCTTCAGGTCAATTTCCAACCAGCGTTTCCTTATAAATAGATCTCTGGAGCTTGCGGAAGCGAAAACCTGTTTGCCAGACATAAAAATAAAGAAGGGAATTATTTAAAGCTTTTCTGTAAAGCTTGTAAAAGCTAGGGCCGCCCTCTTCTGTGGATAACCATCTTCAGCCCTTGTACAGCATGATGTACAGAGAATGACAACTACAGTGGAAAACCGTGTTCAGCCTGTGCTGCGCTGTCGGAAAACCTGTGTGTGGAATGGCCTGTTATCCACAGGCTGGTTATCCACCGAGTTCCACCCCCAGTTGTCCAGTGCCCTCAGAGGCGGTTATCCACAGAGCTTATGCACACGCCGTTGGTCGCCTTTTTACCGGTTAACGCATTGATTAATCATGGTCACCACACAACCTGCATGTGGATAAGTGGACAGCTCGCCGCTACAATGGCCGCTTGTTTTTGCCTCACCGGCTTTCAACTTAGGGGATATCCGTGTCAGTGGAACTTTGGCAGCAGTGCGTGGAGCTTTTGCGCGAGGAGCTGCCTGCCCAACAATTCAACACCTGGATCCGTCCACTACAGGTCGAAGCCGAAGGCGACGAGTTGCGCGTCTACGCACCGAACCGTTTTGTGCTGGACTGGGTCAACGAAAAGTACCTCGGTCGCGTCCTTGAACTGCTGGATGAGCACGGCAACGGCATGGCGCCAGCGCTTTCCTTATTAATAGGCAGCAAACGCAGTTCGGCACCGCGTGCCGCGCCGAATGCGCCGTTGGCCGCTGCGCAGGTGTCCCAGGCTCAGGCCAATACCGCGCCGGCCAGTACGCCAGCGCCAGCCCCAAGTGCGCCGGCCAAGCGCTCGACGCAGAAAACCGAAGAAGTCAGTGAAGAGCCGTCCCGCGACAGCTTTGACCCGATGGCCGGTGCGGCCTCGCAACAGGCCCCGGTTCGTGCCGAACAGCGCACGGTGCAGGTCGAAGGCGCGCTCAAGCACACCAGTTACCTGAACCGCACCTTCACCTTCGAGAACTTCGTCGAAGGCAAGTCCAACCAGCTCGCCCGCGCGGCGGCCTGGCAGGTGGCGGACAATCCCAAGCACGGTTACAACCCGCTGTTCCTTTATGGCGGCGTCGGCCTGGGTAAAACCCACTTGATGCACGCAGTGGGTAACCACCTATTAAAGAAGAACCCGAATGCCAAGGTCGTTTACCTGCATTCCGAGCGTTTCGTGGCCGACATGGTCAAGGCGCTGCAACTGAACGCGATCAACGAGTTCAAGCGTTTCTACCGCTCGGTGGACGCGCTGCTGATCGACGATATTCAGTTCTTCGCCCGTAAAGAGCGTTCCCAGGAAGAGTTTTTCCACACCTTCAACGCCCTGCTTGAAGGTGGCCAGCAGGTCATTCTCACCAGTGACCGCTACCCGAAAGAAATCGAAGGCCTGGAAGAACGGCTCAAATCCCGCTTCGGCTGGGGCCTGACGGTTGCCGTCGAGCCGCCGGAGCTGGAAACCCGCGTGGCGATCTTGATGAAGAAAGCCGACCAGGCCAAAGTCGAGTTGCCGCACGACGCCGCGTTCTTCATTGCCCAGCGCATTCGTTCCAACGTCCGTGAGCTGGAAGGCGCGCTGAAACGCGTGATCGCCCACTCGCACTTCATGGGTCGCGACATCACCATCGAGTTGATTCGCGAATCCCTGAAAGACTTGTTGGCATTGCAAGACAAACTGGTCTCTGTGGATAACATTCAGCGCACCGTCGCCGAGTACTACAAGATCAAGATCTCCGATCTGCTGTCCAAGCGCCGTTCGCGCTCGGTGGCACGTCCGCGTCAGGTGGCCATGGCATTGTCCAAGGAACTGACCAACCACAGCCTGCCGGAAATCGGCGATGTGTTTGGTGGTCGCGACCACACCACGGTGTTGCACGCCTGCCGCAAGATCAACGAACTTAAGGAATCCGACGCGGACATCCGCGAGGACTACAAGAACCTGCTGCGTACACTGACCACTTGATGAACACCAGCGCAGCTTATTAAGGCAAGGGACTAGACCATGCATTTCACCATTCAACGCGAAGCCCTGTTGAAACCCCTGCAACTGGTCGCAGGCGTAGTCGAGCGCCGACAGACCTTGCCGGTACTGTCCAACGTGCTGCTGGTCGTCGATGGCCAGCAACTGTCGCTGACCGGTACCGACCTGGAAGTCGAGCTGGTGGGTCGCGTGCAACTCGAAGAGCCGGCCGAAACCGGTTCCATCACCGTGCCTGCGCGCAAGCTGATGGACATCTGCAAGAGCCTGCCCAACGACGCGCTGATCGACATCAAGGTCGACGAGCAGAAGCTGGTCGTAAAGGCCGGCCGTAGCCGTTTCACCCTGTCGACCCTGCCGGCCAACGATTTCCCGACGGTTGAAGAAGGCCCGGGCTCGCTGACCTGCAGCCTGGAGCAGAGCAAACTGCGTCGTCTGATTGAACGCACCAGCTTCGCCATGGCCCAGCAGGACGTGCGCTACTACCTCAACGGTATGCTGCTGGAAGTCTCGGCAGGTGTGATCCGCGCCGTGGCCACCGACGGTCACCGTCTGGCGATGTGCTCGATGCAGGCCGATATCGGTCAGCCGGATCGTCACCAGGTGATCGTGCCGCGCAAAGGCATTCTGGAACTGGCGCGTCTGCTCACCGAACCGGATGGCAACGTCAGCATCGTTCTGGGTCAGCACCACATCCGCGCCACCACCGGCGAATTCACCTTCACCTCGAAGCTGGTCGACGGCAAGTTCCCGGACTACGAGCGCGTTCTGCCGAAGGGCGGCGACAAGCTGGTACTGGGCGATCGTCAGGCCCTGCGTGAAGCGTTCAGCCGTACCGCGATTCTGTCCAACGAGAAGTACCGCGGCATCCGTCTGCAACTGGCTAACGGTCAGTTGAAGATTCAGGCCAACAACCCGGAGCAGGAAGAAGCGGAAGAAGAAGTGGGCGTTGAATACAACGGCGGTTCGCTGGAAATCGGCTTCAACGTGAGCTACCTGCTCGACGTGCTGGGCGTGATGACCACCGAACAGGTGCGCCTGATCCTGTCCGACTCCAACAGCAGTGCGCTGGTGCAAGAGTCCGACAATGACGACTCGGCTTATGTTGTCATGCCGATGCGTCTGTAATCAGCTGATCCTGGATGTCCTTAAGTCGTGTTTCGGTCACCGCGGTGCGCAATCTGCACCCGGTGACCTTCTCTCCCTCCCCCCGCATCAACATCCTTTACGGCGCCAACGGCAGCGGCAAAACCAGTGTTCTGGAAGCCATTCATCTGCTGGGGCTTGCCCGTTCGTTTCGTAGCACGCGGCTGTTGCCGGTGATCCAGTACGAGCAACTTGCGTGCACCGTGTTCGGTCAGGTCGAATTGGCCGAGGGTGGCCACAGCGCGTTGGGGATATCTCGCGACCGTCAGGGTGAGTTCCAGATCCGCATCGACGGGCAGAACGCCCGCAGCGCTGCGCAACTGGCCGAGATCCTGCCGTTGCAGCTGATCAACCCTGACAGCTTCCGCCTGCTCGAAGGCGCGCCGAAGATTCGCCGGCAGTTTCTCGATTGGGGTGTGTTCCACGTCGAACCGCGTTTCATGGCGACCTGGCAGCGTTTGCAGAAGGCCTTGCGCCAGAGAAACTCCTGGCTGCGGCATGGTACACTTGACGCCGTTTCGCAAGCGGTTTGGGACAGGGAACTGTGCCAGGCCAGCGCTGAAATCGATGAATACCGCCGCGCTTACATCAAAGCCTTGAAACCAGTCTTTGAACAAACCTTGAGTGAACTGGTTGAGCTCGAAGGTTTGACGCTCAGCTATTACCGAGGCTGGGACAAGGACCGGGAATTGAGTGCCGTATTGGCTGGCTCCGTGCACCGGGACCAGCAAATGGGTCATACCCAGGCCGGACCGCAACGGGCTGACTTGCGTCTTAGATTGGGCGCACACAATGCCGCGGACATCTTGTCCCGGGGTCAGCAGAAACTGGTGGTCTGTGCCTTGCGAATTGCCCAGGGGCATCTGGTGAGCCAGGCCCGACGCGGCCAGTGTATTTATCTGGTGGATGACTTGCCGTCCGAGCTGGACGAGAGCCACCGTCGCGCGCTGTGCCGCTTGCTGGAAGACTTACGCTGCCAGGTGTTCATCACCTGTGTAGATCACGAATTATTGAGGGAAGGCTGGCAGACGGAAACGCCAGTCGCTCTGTTCCACGTGGAACAGGGCCGTATCACCCAGACCCACGACCATCGGGAGTGAAGGCATTGAGCGAAGAAAATACGTACGACTCAACGAGCATTAAAGTGATGAAAGGCCTGGAAGCCGTACGCACACGACCCGGTATGTACAGAGGTGACACCGACGATCCCAGCGGTAGGCACCACATGGTGATCGAGG
>NZ_JBIVMY010000052.1:0-13489 GCF_044753325.1 Pseudomonas sp. NPDC088414
AGCGAAGGAAGGCCGAAGCCCCCGATCACCTGCATTAATCACAGTGCACCTTTCAAAAAAACCGCCGCGTTGGGACAGACCGGCAGATGAAACACCGGTACGTTGCTCGCTACACATTTTTTGGAATCGCCCAGCAAAGACTGCTTGGTAATCGGCAACTCCTGCAATTCAGGCGAATCCACAGAAGTTGTATCAAGAAGGGAGCGTAGTCTACCGGAATGCCCCTTTCATCTCAAACCTTGATCTTCGTCTGTTGGCTGCCAATGCAATTTCCAGCCGTCCGGCCCCTGCCCGTCAAGGCCCGGCAGGTTCGCCACGGCGAGCAATTCTGCACCACGAAACAGCAGCGGCAATCTGCCACGGACGAAGGCCGGCACCACGCGTTCATTGAGCAGGCGCTTGAGATCGCGATGGCCGCGCTCCGCCAGGTGCATCACCTCGCCACCCTGCCGATAGGCAATCCGTAATGGCCCGTCGGGAGTCTGCCCGCTGAACATGACACGTCCGTTATTCGCCAAGCGTAGCGTTGTCGACGGGTCAGGCCACTCACAACTGCCCGCCGGCGCGCGCAGCCAGTTGCCGCTCAACCACCATACCCGGCCGGCGCTGCGATGCAGCTCACCGTCGGCCAGACGCCAGATCGGCGAAGCATCGTTGGCAGCACCGCACAGGTTGTCCCAACCCGACCAATGGTCAGTGTCGGGCAGCCGAGTCAGCGGTTCCAGCCAGTGGCTGAGTGCGTTGCGCTGACGAGCAGCGGACAAATTCGCCAGCGGCGTCAGCTCCAGCGATGGCAGGCCCAGCCATGGAAACTCGCTCGGCGTGGAGGCTTGCGCCAGATCGAGCTGCGCCAGCTCATCAAGCAAACCTTGCGCCTCGCGCAGATGCGCCGCGCTGCGGGCCATGCTTGCCTGCGCCTGCGGCCAGCGTGCGGTAAGCAACGGCAGTACCTGATGGCGCAGATAGTTGCGCGAGAACTGCCGATCTTCGTTTGACGGGTCTTCGATCCAGCGCAACTGATGCGCGCGGGCGTACGCCTCAAGCTCGGCGCGCGTGGTGTCGAGCAATGGCCGCAGCAGCGTGCCCTGCCCCAACGGTCGCTGCGTCGGCATCGCCGACAGTCCGCGAACACCGGCACCGCGCATCAAGCGAAACAACAGGGTTTCGGCCTGATCATCACGGTGTTGCCCGGTCAGCAGCACCTCATCCGCCTCGGTCAGCGAGGTGAACGCCGCATAGCGCGCCTCCCGCGCTGCCCGCTCCAGACTGGCGCCGGGTTGTACTGACACCCGAATCACTTGCAAAGAAACGCCCAGCGCATCGCAGACCGACTGACAATGTTCCGGCCACGCATCGGCCGCAGCCTGAAGACCGTGATGGATATGGATGGCGCTGAGCGCTGGCAGGGAATGGTGTTTAGCGAGATGGGCTAGCAGATGCAGGAGGACGGTGGAATCCAGACCACCGGAGAAGGCGATGCGCCACTGAGCGGCGTTGCGCCAGGGCTCAAGGCTCGACATAAGCCGAGATGGCAAATCACTCTTCGAAGGATTCATAGAGAGGGTCGCTTCATAAAGAACCCTGTAGGAGCTGCCGCAGGCTGCGATCTTTTGATCTTGATACAGCAAAATCAAAAGATCGCAGCCTGCGGCAGCTCCTACAGGGGTACTGCGCAGTCGACTTAGAGACCGTAGCTCATCAGACGATCGTAACGACGCTTGAGCAGCGCTTCGTTGTCGAACTTCTTCAGCATCGCCAGTTGCGAGCTCAGTTCGGCACGGATCGAGGCAGCGGCAGCGGCCGGATCACGGTGAGCGCCGCCCAGTGGCTCGCCGATCACCTTGTCGACAATGCCCAGGCCTTTCAGGCGCTCGGCGGTGATGCCCATGGCTTCAGCGGCATCCGGCGCTTTTTCGGCGGTTTTCCACAGAATCGAAGCGCAACCTTCCGGCGAGATCACCGCGTAGGTCGAATATTGCAGCATGTTCAGCTGATCGCAGACACCGATCGCCAGGGCACCGCCGGAACCACCTTCCCCGATAACGGTGGCGATGATCGGGGTCTTCAGACGCGACATCACGCGCAGGTTCCAGGCGATAGCCTCGCTCTGGTTGCGCTCTTCAGCGTCAATGCCCGGGTAGGCACCCGGGGTGTCGATGAAGGTCAGGATCGGCATCTTGAAGCGCTCGGCCATTTCCATCAGACGGCAAGCCTTGCGGTAGCCTTCCGGACGCGGCATGCCGAAGTTGCGGCGTACCTTCTCACGCACTTCACGGCCCTTCTGGTGGCCGATGATCATCACCGGCTGGTCTTCCAGACGTGCCACGCCGCCCACAATGGCCGCGTCGTCGGAGAAGTGACGGTCACCGTGCAGTTCGTCGAACTCGGTGAAAATGTGCTCGATGTAGTCCAGGGTGTACGGGCGTTTCGGGTGACGCGCCAGGCGTGCGATCTGCCAGCTGGTCAGCTTGCCGAAAATGTCTTCGGTCAGCGTGCGGCTCTTGTCCTGCAGGCGGGAGATCTCATCGCCGATATTCAGCGAATTGTCATTACCGACCAAGCGCAACTCTTCGATCTTGGCTTGCAGGTCGGCGATCGGCTGTTCGAAATCTAGAAAATTCGGGTTCATAGGCGTCCGTCTTGGGTCGTGTCCCAAATGAGCTTGGGCCGGCCGGTTGTCTATTCGCGCCCTACCTTAAGGGAGAGGCGCGCTGAGGTCGAGATTAAAAATTCAGGTTGCGGGCAAGCGCAATCATGGCACTTGCCGGTCAACGGTATTGGAGGAAGACGTTGTCTCGCCCGAACTGGTCACGCAGGGCTTGAATCAACGCATCCGCCGGGTCGATTCGCCAGGTCTCGCCAAACT
This sequence comes from Pseudomonas sp. NPDC088414, assembly GCF_044753325.1. Classification (NCBI taxonomy): domain Bacteria; kingdom Pseudomonadati; phylum Pseudomonadota; class Gammaproteobacteria; order Pseudomonadales; family Pseudomonadaceae; genus Pseudomonas; species Pseudomonas sp. NPDC088414. The sequence continues at coordinate 2,867 of NZ_JBIVMY010000052.1, forward strand.
GCAGCAAGGTCTTCGCATCGGGACTGGTGTACTCCATGGTGATCGGGCACGCCCCGCGGTGACGCTTGAGCAGCTCACCCAACCAGCGTAGCTGATCGCCTTTCAAGTCCTGAGTGTGCAGCTTCAGGCGCAGGCTTTCGGCCAGATTGGTCCGCGCATCTTCCATGCTCATCACCCGCTTGACCCGCAGGCGCAGGCCGCCGGAGAAGTCGTCGTTGCTGACTTCGCCCTCGACCACCACCATCGCGTCGGTCTGCAACAGCGACTGCGCGGAGTGGAACGCATCGGCGAACAGCGACGCTTCGATCCGCCCCGAGCGGTCATCGAGGGTGATGAAGCCCATCTTGTCGCCCTTCTTGTTCTTCATCACCCGCAGGGCAATGATCATCCCGGCCACGGTTTGCGTGTCGCGAGCCGGTTTCAGGTCGATGATGCGCTGCCGGGCGAAACGGCGAATCTCGCCCTCGTACTCGTCGATCGGGTGCCCGGTCAGGTACAGGCCCAAGGTGTCTTTCTCACCCTTGAGGCGTTCCTTGAGGGTCAGTTCCTTGGCCTTGCGGTGCGTCGCGTAGACGTCGGCATCTTCTTCGACGAACAGCCCGCCAAACAGGTCGGCATGACCACTGTCGTGGGTGCGGGCAGTCTGTTCGGCGGCCTTGATCGCCTCCTCCATCGCCGCCAGCAGCACCGCGCGGTTGCGGTCGATGTTGGCCTGATAAGCCTTTTGCTCATCGTGGAAGTAGGGGCCGAGGCGATCCAGCGCGCCGCTGCGGATCAGACCGTCGAGCGTGCGCTTGTTGATGCGTTTGAGGTCGACCCGGGCGCAGAAGTCGAACAGATCCTTGAACGGACCATCCTGACGGGCCTCGGTGATCGCTTCCACCGGACCTTCGCCGACGCCCTTGATCGCGCCGAGGCCATAGACGATGCGGCCGTCGTCGTTCACCGTGAACTTGAACTCGGAAGTGTTCACGTCCGGCGCGTCGAGGCGCAGTTTCATGGTGCGCACTTCCTCGATCAAGGTCACGACCTTGTCGGTGTTGTGCATATCCGCCGAGAGTACCGCGGCCATGAACGGCGCCGGGTAGTGCGCTTTCAGCCAGGCAGTCTGGTAAGACACCAGGCCGTAGGCGGCGGAGTGGGATTTGTTGAAGCCGTAACCGGCGAATTTTTCCACCAGGTCGAAAATGTTACCGGCGAGGTCGGCGTCGATGTTGTTGGTCGCGCAACCTTCAATGAAGCCGCCGCGCTGCTTGGCCATTTCCTCGGGTTTTTTCTTACCCATGGCTCGCCGCAGCATGTCCGCACCACCAAGGGTGTAACCGGCCATGACCTGAGCGATCTGCATCACCTGTTCCTGATACAGGATGATGCCGTAGGTCGGCGCCAGTACCGGCTTGAGACCTTCGTACTGGTAGTCCGAGTGCGGGTACGCCAGTTCGGCGCGCCCGTGCTTACGGTTGATGAAATCGTCCACCATGCCGGATTGCAGCGGGCCCGGACGGAACAGTGCCACCAGTGCGATCAGGTCTTCCAGGCAGTCGGGCTTGAGCTTTTTGATCAGCTCTTTCATGCCGCGCGATTCAAGCTGGAACACCGCGGTGGTTTCAGCTTTCTGCAGCAGGTTGTACGTCGGTTTGTCGTCCAGCGGAATGAACGCGATGTCCAGCGGCTCTTCGCCGACCTTGGCGCGGTCGCGGTTGATGGTTTTCAGCGCCCAGTCGATGATCGTCAGGGTGCGCAGGCCGAGGAAGTCGAACTTCACCAGACCGGCGGCCTCCACGTCGTCCTTGTCGAACTGGGTTACCAGACCGTCACCGGCCTCGTCGCAATAGATCGGCGAGAAGTCGGTCAGCTTGGTCGGCGCGATTACCACACCACCGGCGTGCTTGCCGACGTTACGCACCACGCCCTCAAGCTTGCGCGCCATCTCCCAGATTTCCGCCGCTTCTTCATCGACCTTGATGAAGTCGCGCAGGATCTCTTCCTGCTCGTAGGCTTTTTCCAGGGTCATGCCGACTTCGAACGGAATCATCTTCGACAGACGATCCGCCAGGCCGTAGGACTTGCCCTGCACCCGCGCCACGTCGCGCACCACAGCCTTGGCGGCCATGGAACCGAACGTGATGATCTGGCTTACCGCGTTGCGGCCGTATTTCTCGGCCACGTAGTCGATCACCCGGTCGCGACCGTCCATGCAGAAGTCGACGTCGAAGTCGGGCATCGAGACCCGTTCCGGGTTAAGGAAACGTTCGAACAGCAGGTCGTATTCCAGCGGATCAAGGTCAGTGATCTTCTGCACGTAAGCCACCAGCGAGCCGGCACCCGACCCCCGGCCAGGACCTACCGGCACGCCGTTATTCTTGGCCCACTGGATAAAGTCCATCACGATCAGGAAGTAACCGGGGAAGCCCATCTGGATGATGATATCCAGCTCGAAATTCAAGCGATCGACGTAGACCTGACGCTTGGCTTCGTAATCTTCGGTGGTGTCCTTGGGCAGCAGCACCGCGAGGCGTTCTTCGAGACCTTCGAAGGACACCTTGCGGAAATATTCGTCGATGGTCATGCCATCGGGGATCGGGAAGTTGGGCAGGAAGTGCGTGCCCAGCTTCACTTCAATGTTGCAGCGCTTGGCGATCTCGACAGTGTTTTCGATGGCGTCGGGAATGTCGCTGAACAGCTCGGCCATTTCCTCGGCGCTTTTGAGGTATTGCTGGTCGCTGTAATTCTTCGAACGCCGCGGATCGTCGAGGGCCCGCCCCTCACCGATGCACACGCGGGTTTCGTGGGCAGCGAAGTCTTCCTGCTTGATGAAACGCACATCGTTGGTCGCCACCAGCGGCGCGCCGAGCTTGTCGGCCAGGGCCACGGCACCGTGCAACTGCTCTTCATCGTTGGGGCGATTGGTGCGCTGGATTTCCAGATAGAAACGATCCGGAAACACCGCCATCCATTCGCGCGCCAACGTCTCGGCTTCGTCCGGGTTGCCACTGATCATGGCCATGCCGATCTCGCCTTCCTTGGCGGCGGACAGCATGATCAGGCCTTCGTTGGCTTCAGCGACCCATTCGCGCTCGATGATGATCATGCCGTTGCGCTGACCATCGATGAAGCCGCGCGAGATCAACTCGGTGAGATTGCGATAACCCTTGGCGTTCATCACCAACAGGCTGATCCGGCTCAATGGCCCGTCCGGATCCTTGTTCGACAGCCACAGGTCGGCGCCGCAGATCGGCTTGATGCCGGCGCCCATGGTGTTTTTATAGAACTTGACCAAGGAACACATGTTGTTCTGATCGGTGACCGCCACCGCCGGCATGTTCATGCCGGTCAGCGCCTTGACCAGTGGCTTGATCCGCACCAGCCCGTCGACCAGGGAGTATTCAGTGTGCAGGCGTAGATGAACGAATGAAGCCGGCATAGTGATCCTGTCCAGTTACATAGAGACAACAAGGCCCGGATTGTACCGGGCCTCGAACAAAACATCAGCCTTGCGACTAAACCTGCATCAGACCTTCAAGCGCCTCGTAGGCCTGACGCACCGGGGCGAACGAGCGCCGGTGAATCGGCGTCGGCCCCAGCCGTGCCAGCGCTTCCAGATGAACGGGCGTCGGGTAGCCTTTGTGACCGCCGATGCCATAACCCGGGTAGATCAATTCGAACGCGGCCATTTCCCGATCGCGACTGACTTTGGCCAGAATCGACGCGGCAGCAATGGCTGGCACCTTGCCGTCGCCCTGCACCACCGCTTCGGCGCGCATCGGCAGTTTCGGGCAGCGGTTGCCGTCGATCATCGCCAGTTTCGGCTGAATATGCAGCCCGGCCACCGCGCGCTGCATGGCGAGCATGGTCGCATGGAGGATGTTCAGCTCGTCGATTTCCTCGACTTCGGCGCGGGCGATGCACCAGCTCAGGGACTTTTCGATGATCTCGTCGTAGAGCTTCTCGCGCCTGGCTTCGGTGAGTTTCTTCGAGTCGTTGAGGCCGAGGATCGGCCGGTTCGGATCGAGGATCACCGCCGCCGTCACCACCGCGCCGCACAACGGGCCGCGACCGACTTCGTCGACACCGGCCACCAGCTCTTCGACTTCGGCGACCAGGGTGAAATTCAGGCCCATCTGCATTGTTTTGCTCATGGTTTCTGCCCGATCAGGTTGAGGACGGCATCCGCCGCCTGATTGGAAGCATCCAGCCGCAGTGTGCGGTGGATCTCGTCGAAGCCTCGGGTCTGCTCTTCGCCGCCTTCGATCAGCGGCGCCAGGGTCTGGGCCAATGCCTCCACCGTCGCATCATCCTGCAACAGTTCCGGCACCAACAGCCGTTGGGCCAACAGATTCGGCAGTGACACGTACGGGCTCTTGACCATGCGCTTTAAAATCCAGAACGTCAGCGGCGCCAGGCGATACGCAACAACCATTGGTCGCTTGTACAGCAAGGCTTCAAGCGTCGCCGTGCCGGAGGCGATCAGCACTGCGTTGCACGCTGCCAGGGCCAGATGCGATTTGCCGTCGAGCAGGGTGACCGGCAAGTCGCGGCCAACCAGCAACTCTTCTAGCTGAGCGCGACGCTCGGCATTGGCGCACGGGATGACGAAGCGCAGCCCCGGCCGCATGGCTCGCAAACGCTCGGCTGTATCCAGGAACAGCGCACCGAGACGGCCAACTTCGCCACCGCGACTGCCTGGCATCAACGCCACCAGCGGCCCGTCAGGCAGGCCGAGTTCGGCACGCGCTGCGGCGCGATCGGCCTGCAACGGAATGGTATCGGCCAGCGTATGACCGACGAACCGCACCGGCACGCCCTTCTCTTCGTAGAATTTTGCTTCAAACGGCAACAGGGTGAGCATCAGATCGCAGCCTTCGCGAATCTTCAGCACACGCTTCTGGCGCCACGCCCACACCGAAGGGCTGACGTAATGCACGGTCTTGATCCCGGCCTGACGCAGCTTGAGTTCGATGTTGAGGTTGAAATCGGGAGCGTCGATGCCGATGAACACGTCAGGTTTCTCGGCGATCAACGTGGCGATCAGGTCCTTGCGGCGCTTGAGCAACTCGCGCAGCCGCCCGAGCACTTCCACCAGGCCCATCACCGACAGACGTTCCATGGGGAAGTAAGACGTCAGGCCCTCGGCCTGCATCAACGGACCGCCGACACCGATGAACTCGACCGCCGGGTGTTGAGCCTTGAGGGCGCGCATGAGGCCGGCGCCCAGAATGTCACCGGAAGCCTCTCCCGCCACCAGCGCAATACGCAGACTGGCCATGATCAGCGGGTGATGCCGCGAGTCGACGACTGGATCGAGTCACGAAACAGCGCAACTTCCGGGAACTGCGCAGCAGGCTCGGCCAGTTCGGCCAACGCTTGCTCCACGGTCAGGCCCTGGCGATACACGGTTTTGTAAGCGCGACGCAGCGCATGAATCGCGTCTTCGCTGAAACCCCGACGACGCATGCCTTCGAAGTTCATGCTGCGCGCTTCGGCCGGGTTGCCGAACACGGTCACGAACGCCGGAACGTCCTTGCCGATGGCAGTGCCCATGCCGGAAAAGCTGTGGGCGCCGATGTGGCAGTACTGATGCACCAGGGTGAAACCGGAAAGGATCGCCCAGTCGTCAACATGTACATGCCCGGCCAACGCGGTGTTGTTGACCAGAATGCAGTGGTTGCCGATGACGCTGTCATGTCCGATGTGGGCATAGGCCATGATCAGGTTGTGATCGCCAAGGGTGGTTTCCGAACGATCCTGAACGGTGCCCCGGTGAATCGTCACGCCTTCGCGAATGACGTTGTGGTCACCGATCACCAGACGGGTTTCCTCACCCTTGTACTTCAGGTCAGGGGTGTCTTCACCGACCGAGGAAAACTGGTAGATGCGATTGTGCTTGCCGATGCGGGTCGGGCCTTTGAGGACCACATGCGGTCCGATCACAGTACCCTCGCCGATTTCCACACCTGCGCCGATGATCGACCACGGGCCGACCTCGACGCCGTCAGCCACAACGGCCGACGGATCGATGATTGCGCGAGGGTCAATCAAACTCATAGCTTGCGTTCCGCACAGATGATTTCAGCCGAGCAGACCGGCTTGCCATCGACCGAAGCCTGGCATTCGAATTTCCAGATCTGACGCTTGCAGCTGATGAACTTGGCTTCCAGGATCAACTGGTCGCCCGGCAGCACTGGCTGGCGGAAACGCAGTTTGTCGGAACCGACGAAGTAGTAAAGGGTGCCATCGGCCGGTTTCACGTCGAGCATTTTGAAACCGAGGATCCCGGCAGCCTGGGCCATCGCTTCGATGATCAGTACGCCCGGCATGATCGGGTGCGCCGGAAAGTGGCCGTTGAAGAATGGCTCATTGATGCTGACATTCTTGTAGGCGCGAATGCGCTTGCCTTCAGTGTCCAGTTCCACCACCCGATCCACCAGCAGGAACGGGTAACGGTGAGGCAGGTATTCGCGAATCTCGTTGATGTCCATCATTTCGGGGGGAAGCCTATGTAAAGATTGGGAGCGCGACTGACGCGCACTCCTCTAGCAAATCAAGGAGGCAGTCTAGAGGCTGTGCACACTTGATATGGAAATGGTATCAGCCATCAGATGAAGCATTGCTGCCGGGGGTCACTTCCCCGACGCGCTTTTCCAGCTGCTTCAAACGTCGCGCGAGGTCATCGAGCTGACGGATGCGGGCCGCGCTTTTGCGCCATTCGGCCGCCGGTTGCATGGCTGTGCCGGAAGAATAGGCGCCTGGCTCGGTAATCGAGTGGGTCACCATGGTCATCCCGGTCAGGAAAACGTTGTCGCAGATATCGATGTGCCCAACCAGGCCGACACCACCGGCGAGCATGCAATGCTTGCCGATTTTGGTGCTGCCGGAGATACCGACACACGCCGCCATCGCGGTGTGATCACCGACCTGAACGTTGTGCGCGATCTGGATCTGATTGTCGAGTTTCACGCCGTTGCCGATCACGGTATCTGCCAGCGCGCCACGGTCGATGGCGGTATTGACGCCGATCTCGACATCGTCGCCGATGGTCACGCCGCCGATCTGGGCGATCTTCTGCCAGATACCTTTCTCGTTGGCAAAACCGAAGCCTTCACCGCCGAGCACGGCACCGGACTGGATCACCACCCGCTTGCCGATGCGCACGTCGTGGTACAGCGTGACCCGCGGGGCGAGCCAGCCGCCCTCGCCGATTTCACTGCGGGCACCGATGACGCAATGGGCGCCCAGAGTGACCTGCGCACCGATGCGCGCACCGGCCTCGATCACCACGAACGGGCCAATGCTGGCGCTTGGATCAACCAGCGCATCCGGCGCAATCACCGCCGTGGGATGAACACCCGCAGCGGCTTTCGGTTTGGGATCGAACAGGTGAGAGATACGGGCGTAAGCCAGATAAGGATCCGGCACCACCAGCGCGTTACCGGCAAAACCTTCGGCATCGGCTTCCTTGAGCAATAGCGCAGCCGCCTGGGAACTTGCCAGGTATTTGCGATATTGAGGATTTGCCAGAAAGCTCAACTGAGCTGGGCCAGCCTCCTGCAAGGTGGCTAGCCCAGTAATTTGCTTCTCGGGGTCGCCACGCAGGGTGGCGCCGAGGAACTCGGCCAACTGGCCGAGCTTGATAGTCACGGTCATGGGTTACTTCAGCTGATTCATGCGCTCGATAACCTGGCGCGTGATGTCGTACTGAGGTTTGACATCGATCACTGCGCCACGCTCGAACACCAGGTCAAAACCACATTTCTTGATGACTTCTTCCACTGCGCTATCCAGTTTCGGCTTCAGTTGCTTGAGCATTTCGCGATCGGCAACAGCCTTGGCTTCGTTCAGCTCCTTGGACTGGAACTGGAAGTCACGGGCCTTTTGCTTGAATTCAAGCTCCAGACGCTCACGCTCGCCCTGCTGCATCTTGTCGCCACCGGCCATCAGGCGATCCTGAATGCCCTTGGCGCTGCTTTCCAGGGTCTTGAGCTTGGTCAGTTGCGGACCGAACTTCTTTTCGGCATCCACGGCGTATTTCTTGGCCGCATCGGATTCCAGCAATGCCATCTGATAGTTCAGAACGGCGATTTTCATGTCGGCGAACGCCGGGCCTGCCACCAGTACGGAGGCCAGGAGAACCAATTGAGTCAACTTACGCACGATGCACTCCTACAAAATCCATTGTCGTTATCTTGGGTCAGACGCTTAGAACGTCTGGCCGAGGGAGAATTGGAACACTTGAGTTTCAGCGTTATCCGGTTTCTTGACCGGCATCGCCAGAGCAAAACTCAGAGGACCCAGTGCGGTGACCCAGGTCACACCCACACCAACGGAACTGGCCATGTTGCTCAGGCTGATGTCGTTACACTTGGTGTTGGACGTCGAGCCATTCGCGTTGGTGGTGTCCTTGCACTGCGAATCGAAAACGTTACCCACATCCCAGAATACCGAGGTACGCAGGGAGCGTTGATCCTTGACGAACGGCAGCGGGAACAGAACCTCGACACCGCCCTGGATCAATACGTTGCCACCGAACGGCAGCGGATCCTGGTCCGGGTCGACCGAAGTGCCCGGGTTAGTACCACGACTTGGGGTACTACGAGGACCCAAAGTACTATCCTTGAAGCCACGAACCGAGTTGAAACCACCAGCATAGTAGTTTTCATAGAACGGCAAGCCGTCGGTCGAACCATACCCGTCGCCATAACCCAGCTCGGTGTGCAGACGCAGGGTGTAGTTCTCGGTGATCGGCTGGAACAACTGGCCACGGTAGTCGAGTTTGTAGAACGACAGGTCGCTGCCTGGAATCGTGGTTTCCAGCGTCAGGCTCTGGGAACGGCCACGGGTCGGCAGTACGCCCTTGTTCAGGGTCGACTCGGACCAGCCGGCCGAAGCCTTGAAGTTCAGGTAGTTGTCGCCTTCCTTGTTAACGAAGTCGAAGATTTCGTCAACGGTGTACTGACCGGTCTTGATCTTGTCCTGCTGCGCGGACAGACCGAAGGTCAGACGCGAAGTCTCGCTGATCGGGTAGCCAACGTTGACGCCGGCACCCAGGCTGTCTACCGCATAGCTCGCTACGTCGACGTCGAGGTCTTTGTAGTCGGTGGTGCGATAGAACGCGTTGTAACCCAGGCTCACGCCATCGGCGGTCCAGTACGGGTCAACATAGCCGAAGTTGTAGCGGCTCTGGTATTCGCTGCGGGTCAGGCCCACGCTCACACGGTTACCAGTACCCAGGAAGTTGTTCTGAGTGATCGAACCACCGAGGATCAGACCGGCGCTCTGGGCGAAACCGACACTGGCGGTGATCGAACCGGAGGCTTGTTCTTCAACGGCGTAGTTCACGTCAACCTGGTCGTCGACACCCGGAACAGCCGGTGTCTCGACGTTCACTTCTTTAAAGAAGCCCAGACGCTCCAGACGGGTCTTGGACTGGTCGATCAGGTAGGTCGAAGCCCAGCCACCTTCCATCTGGCGCATTTCACGGCGCAGCACTTCGTCCTCGGACTTGGTGTTGCCACGGAAGTTGATGCGGTTGACGTAGGCGCGCTTGCCCGGATCGACGGCGAACAGAATGTCCACGGTGTGATCATCGTCATGCGGCTGAGGTATGCCGTTGACGTTGGCGAAGGTGTAACCCTCGTTACCCAGACGGCGAGTGATCAGTTCGGAGGTGGTGGTCATCAGCTTGCGCGAGAACACCTGGCCTTTCTGCACCAGCAACAGCGATTTGACCTGGTCTTCAGGCACCTTCAGGTCACCGCTGAGCTTGACGTCACGAACGGTGTACTTCTCGCCTTCGGTGATGTTGACGGTGATGTAGACGTGTTTCTTGTCCGGGGTGATGGACACCTGGGTCGAAGCGATATCCATGTTGATGTAGCCACGGTCCAGGTAGTAGGAACGCAGACGCTCCAGGTCACCGGAGAGTTTTTCACGGGCGTACTTGTCGTCGTTCTTGAAGAACGACAGCCAGTTGGTGGTTTTCAGCTCGAACAGGTCGATCAGATCGTCATCAGGGAAGACCGTGTTACCCACCACGTTGATGTGCTGGATGGCAGCCACGGTGCCTTCGTTGATCTTCACTTTCAGCGCCACACGGTTACGCGGCTGCGAAACCACTTCGGTATCGACGGTCGCCGAGTAACGGCCCTGGGCAACGTACTGACGTTGCAGTTCGTTACGGACACCCTCGAGGGTGGCGCGCTGGAAAATCTCGCCTTCGGACAGACCGGACTGCTTCAGGCCTTTCATCAGGTCTTCGGTAGAGATCGCCTTGTTGCCTTCGATCTCGATACTCGCGACCGACGGACGTTCGACGACCGTGATCACCAGAACGTTGCCTTCGCGGCCCAGCTGGATATCTTGAAAGAAACCGGTTTTGAACAACGCACGAGTGGATTCCACCAGGCGACGATCATCCGCCTGCTCGCCGACGTTCAACGGCAAGGCACCAAAGACGCTACCCGCGGAGACCCGCTGGAGGCCGTTGACGCGAATATCAGAGATAGAGAAGGACTCGGCGTGCCCGGAGGCGATAAACAATACGGGGAGGACGGCAGGGGGCGGCCGGGGTTGCGTGTAGTGCTTTGGTTTTCGATGTGGCCGTGTAGAGTGTGGGGCGACTTGGGG
>NZ_JBIVMY010000053.1:0-752 GCF_044753325.1 Pseudomonas sp. NPDC088414
GGCGCCATGGCCTCCACGCTGCCAAAAGGCACGCTGAAAGCGATCTAAGTTTCCAACTTCTACTCAATCGACGGGGCGCGCAAGGCGCCCCGCGTTCATAACGGGCGGCGTGATGCTGAACAAATATCCTCTGTGGAAATACATTCTGATCCTGGCGGTGCTGGCGGTCGGTCTGATTTATTCCGCTCCCAATCTATACCCCGATGACCCGGCCATTCAGATCAGCGGCGCCAGCACGGCACTGCAGGTCAATCAGGCCGATCTGGATCGCGTCAGCACCGCGCTGCGTGAGTCCGGGATCAACGTCAAGGCAGCCTCGCTGGCCGCCAACGGCAAGGGCGGTCTGATCCGTCTGACCAAGGCTGAAGACCAGCTGCCGGCCAAGGACGTTGTGCGCAAGGCATTGGGTGATGACTACGTCGTCGCACTGAACCTGGCACAGACCACCCCACAATGGCTGCGCAATTTGGGCGCGCACCCGATGAAGCTGGGTCTGGACTTGTCCGGTGGTGTGCACTTCCTGCTGGAAGTGGACATGGACAAAGCCCTCGACGCCCGCCTGAAAGTCTACGAAGGCGACGTCAAGAGCCTGCTGCGCAAAGAGAAGCTGCGCTATCGCAGCCTGCCGCAACTCAATGGCGCCATTCAGCTGGGCTTCAGCGATGCTGACTCCCGTGAACAGGCCCGTGCGCTGATCCGCAAGAACTTCAACGATTTCGACATTGTTCCGGCCGACCTCAACGGTGAACCGG
>NZ_JBIVMY010000053.1:762-13223 GCF_044753325.1 Pseudomonas sp. NPDC088414
CGTGACTACACCAACAAGCAGAACTTGACCACGGTACGTAACCGCGTCAACGAGCTGGGTGTTGCCGAACCGATCGTTCAGCGTCAGGGCGCCAACCGCATCGTGGTTGAGCTGCCGGGCGTGCAGGACACTGCCGAAGCCAAGCGTATTCTCGGCAAGACGGCCAACCTTGAGTTCCGTCTGGCTGCAGAGCCGGGTGCTTCGAAAGCCACTTCCGAAACCTTCGAGTTCCGTGAAGGCAAGCGTCCTCCTGCACAGATCGAACGTGGCCTGATCATCACCGGTGACCAGGTGACTGACGCCAAGGCCGGTTTTGATTCTCAGCACGGTACGCCTGAAGTGAACATCCGCCTGGATGGTCACGGTGGCGAGCTGATGAGCCGCGCAACCCGTTCGAACGTCGGTCGCAGCATGGCGGTGATCTTCATCGAACAGCGTCCAGTGACCACCTACGTCAAGCAGGTTGTCGACGGCGTCGAGAAAGACGTGCCGGTGCAGACCTTCAAGGAAGAGAAGAAGATCATCAGCCTGGCGACCATTCAGTCGCCGCTGGGTGCGCAGTTCCGTATCACCGGCCTGAACGGCCAGGGCGAATCGTCCGAACTGGCGCTGCTGCTGCGTGCCGGTGGTCTGGCCGCTCCGATGTACTTCGCTGAAGAGCGCACAATCGGTCCGAGCCTGGGTGCTGACAACATCACCAAGGGTATCGATGCATCGCTGTGGGGCATGCTGTTCGTCTCGCTGTTCATCATCGCCATCTACCGCTTCTTTGGTGTGATCGCCACGGTCGCACTGGCGGTGAACATGGTGCTGCTGCTGGCGCTGATGTCGCTGCTGGGTGCAACGCTGACCCTGCCGGGTATCGCCGGTATCGTCTTGACCATGGGTATGGCGGTCGACGCCAACGTGCTGATCTTCTCGCGGATCCGTGAAGAGATCGCCGCCGGCATGACCGTGCAGCGTGCAATCAACGAAGGCTTCGGCCGGGCATTCACCGCGATTCTCGACGCCAACCTGACCACTCTGCTGGTCGGCGGCATCCTCTTCGCCATGGGCACCGGCCCGGTGAAGGGCTTCGCAGTGACCATGTCCCTCGGGATCTTTACCTCGATGTTCACGGCCATCATGGTGACCCGCGCAATGGTCAACCTGATCTTCGGCGGACGTGACTTCAAGAAGTTGTGGATTTAAGGGGCTGCCATGTTACGTACAATCAACTTCATGGGCGTTCGCAACTTTGCGTTCGGCGTCACTGTGTTTCTCACCGTTCTGGCCTTGTTCAGTGTTTTCCACAAGGGCATGAACTGGGGCCTGGACTTCACCGGCGGTACGCTCATCGAGCTGACCTACGAGCGTCCGGCCGACGTCACCAAAGTGCGTGAGCAACTGGTGACGTCCGGTTACCACGAGGCCGTGGTGCAGAACTTCGGTGCAACCACCGACCTGCTGGTGCGCATGCCGGGTGAAGACCCGCAGTTGGGCCATCAGGTAGCAGACGCGCTGCAGAAAGTCGGCGGCGATAACCCGGCGACGGTCAAGCGTGTCGAGTTCGTCGGCCCGCAGGTCGGTGAAGAACTGCGCGACCAGGGCGGCCTCGGCATGCTCCTGGCGCTCGGCGGCATCCTGATCTACCTGGCTTTCCGCTTTCAGTGGAAATTCGCGGTCGGCGCCATCGTTTCGCTGATTCACGACGTGATCGTGACTGTCGGTATCCTGTCGTTCTTCCAGATCACCTTCGACCTGACGGTGCTGGCGGCGGTACTGGCGATCATCGGCTACTCGCTGAACGACACCATCGTCGTGTTCGACCGGGTTCGTGAGAACTTCCGTGTGCTGCGCAAGGCTTCGCTGATCGAGAACATCAACATCTCGACCACCCAGACCCTGCTGCGGACCATGGCGACGTCGATCTCGACCTTGCTGGCGATCGCGGCGCTGCTGTTCTTCGGTGGCGACAACCTGTTCGGCTTCTCCATCGCGCTGTTCATCGGTGTTCTGGCGGGTACCTACTCGTCGATCTACATCGCCAACGTGGTGCTGATCTGGCTGAACTTGAGCACTGAGGATCTGATTCCTCCGGCCAACACCGAGAAAGAAGTCGACGACCGTCCATAACGGCCATCGTTTCTCCGGCTGTCAGCCCGAAAAAGGCGCGAGTTGAACTCGCGCCTTTTTTTATGCTCCAAGGCTGGGAGAAGCGCGGGCGCGTCCCGCATGTGATGGTCAGGAGGTTCATGTGAACAAGTCGTTGCTGGTTGGTGCGGTATTGGGTGCTGTCGGTGTGACTGCCGGGGGTGCTGTTGCCACCTACAGCCTGGTTAAAAGCGGCCCTGAGTATGCGCAAGTGCTGGCCGTTGAACCGGTCAAAACACAGATCAAGACTCCACGTGAAGTGTGCAAGGATGTTGCTGTAACCCGCCAGGCGCCGGTCAAGGATCAACACCAGATCCTCGGTACCGCAATTGGTGCGGTAGCGGGTGGTTTGCTGGGTAACCAGATCGGCGGCGGTACCGGCAAGAAGATTGCCACGGTCGCTGGCGCGGTCGGTGGCGGTTATGCCGGTAACAAGGTGCAGGAAGGCATGCAGAACCGCGATACCTACACCACTACTCAGACTCGCTGTAACACCGTGAATGACATCAGTGACAAGGTCGTCGGTTACGACGTGCGTTACTCGCTCGATGGCAAGGAAGGCAAAGTGCGGATGGATCGCGATCCGGGCAACCAGATTCCGGTGGACAAGGAAGGCAAGTTGATTCTGTCGCAGAATCAGCCGGGTCAGTAACAGTCCGACTGTTTTAACAAGAAGCACCCTGCGGGGTGCTTTTTTGTGCCCGCGATTCAAGCCCCACCACAAATCCCCTGTAGGAGTGAGCCTGCTCGCGATGGCGGTGCATCAGTCAACATTAATGCCGGCTGATACACCGCCATCGCGAGCAGGCTCACTCCTACACTGGGCCGGTGGTATTTCTCCAGGCATAAAAAAAGCACCCCGAAGGGTGCTTTTTGCGTTTCGCGGGAAGCTTAGCGCTTCAGCGAAGCCGGCAGGTGCGGCTGGATCGCCGTCAGGACTGCCTTGAAGCATTTGGTGTTGCCGGCAACGATGTGGCCTTTTTCAAGGAAGTCGTGACCGCCGGTGAAGTCGCTCACCAGACCGCCTGCTTCCTGGATCAGCAGGGCGCCAGCAGCCATGTCCCACTCGGACAGGCCCGATTCCCAGAATGCGTCGAAACGACCGGCAGCCACGTAAGCCAGGTCCAGGCTGGCGGAACCGGCGCGGCGGATGCCGGCGGTCTGGCCAACCAGGGCGCGGAACATGCCCAGGTAGTTGTCGAGGTTGTCCATCTGGTCGTCACGGAACGGGAAGCCAGTGCCCAGCAACGCGCCTTCGAGGCTGGTGCGACCGCTGACGCGCAGACGGCGACCGTTCAGTTGCGCGCCGCGACCACGGCTGGCGGTGAATTCTTCCTGGCGAACCGGATCCAGAACCACTGCGTGTTCCAGGCGACCACGGTATTTGCAGGCAATGCTGACAGCAAAGTGAGGAATGCCGCGCAGGAAGTTGGTGGTGCCGTCCAGTGGATCGATGATCCACAGGTACTCTTCGCCTTCGATGCCGTTACCGACATGCATGCCGGTCTCTTCACCCTGGATCGAGTGATTCGGGTATGCCTTGCGCAGAGCGTCGATGATTTTCTGTTCGGCGGCGCGATCGACCTCGGATACATAATCCTTGGCGTCTTTTTCGTCGACCTTGATGGTATCCAGGCGCTCGATGGAGCGGAAGATAAGTTCACTTGCGCTGCGGGCGGCGCGCAGCGCGATATTCAGCATGGGCTGCATGGATGTGTCACCTAAGGTTGTTAAAGAAAGCCGCGCATTCTATCAGAACTTTTCTTCAGGTGAAGGTCGCTGTTCGCTTTCATAGCTTAACGGTAGGCTGTTCTGTAAGATTTGCACCCCTTTCCTGTGTCCGAGAGCGCCTCCCTTGCTGCAGAACATTCGTGTCGTCCTGGTCAATACCAGCCACCCCGGCAACATCGGCGGGGCCGCGCGCGCCATGAAAAACATGGGTCTGTCGCGGCTGGTGCTGGTCGAGCCGCGCCTGTTTCCGCATCACGAAGCCGATGCGCGAGCTTCCGGTGCCGGGGATATCCTTGAAAACGCACAAGTCGTCGCCACCCTGGAAGACGCTTTGGTCGGCTGCAATCTGGTGCTCGGCACCAGCGCCCGTGACCGCCGCATTCCCTGGCCGCTGCTCGATCCGCGCGAATGCGGGAGCAAAGTGGTCGAGGAGGCGGGGCAGGGCGCACAAATCGCGTTGGTGTTCGGTCGTGAAGACTCCGGCCTGACCAACGAGGAGCTGCAGCGATGTCACTTTCACGTGCACATTCCCTCCGATCCTGAATTCAGCTCGCTGAACCTCGGGGCGGCGGTGCAGGTGTTGAGCTATGAAGTGCGCATGGCCTGGCTGGCCGCACAAGGGCAGCCGACCAAGATCGAGAAAGAAGAAGTGGCCTCGGTGAAAAGCGCCGAGCTCGCGACCATGGATGAGCTGGAGCGCTTCTACGAGCATCTGGAGCAGACGCTGGTCGCCATCGAATTTCTTGATCCGGAAAAGCCACGGCACTTGATGGCGCGCCTGCGCCGGTTGTACGGACGCAGCTCGGTCAGCCGGGCGGAAATGAATATTTTGCGTGGCATCCTCACGGAAACCCAGAAAGCGGCCCGTGGTGAGCTTCTTAAGCGGAAGGACTGAATGATGTTTGAGCGTTTGCGTGAAGATATCCAGAGCGTATTCCATCGGGACCCGGCTGCGCGTAACGCTTTTGAAGTCCTGACCTGCTACCCCGGCATGCATGCGATCTGGATTCATCGTCTGGCCGGGATGCTGTGGCGCAACGAGCTGAAATGGCTGGCGCGCCTGGTGTCCAACTTCGGTCGCTGGCTGACCGGGATCGAGATTCATCCGGGTGCCAAGGTTGGTCGGCGCTTCTTCATCGACCACGGCATGGGCATCGTCATTGGTGAAACCGCCGAGATTGGCGATGACGTGACCATTTATCAGGGTGTGACTCTGGGTGGCACCAGTTGGAACAAGGGCAAGCGCCACCCGACATTGGGTGACGGCGTTGTCGTGGGTGCCGGGGCCAAAGTGCTTGGGCCGTTCACGGTGGGGGCTGGGGCGAAAGTCGGTTCCAATGCCGTCGTGACTAAGGAAGTACCGCCGGGCGCCACGGTGGTGGGAATTCCGGGGCGGATCATCGTCAAGTCTGATGAAGAACAGGACGCCAAGCGCAAGGCGATGGCCGAGAAGATCGGTTTCGATGCTTATGGCGTCAGCGAGGACATGCCTGACCCGGTGGCTCGCGCCATCGGTCAGTTGCTCGATCACCTGCAAGCGGTGGACGGACGGCTGGAGGGGATGTGCGGCGCGCTGAAGGATCTGGGCAGTAATTACTGTGCGAAAGATCTGCCTGAGCTGCGTGAAGAAGATTTTGCCTGCGTCAAAGGCAAAGACGAATCCAAAGCCGGCTGACAGGCTTTGTAGGCGCTGCCGCAGGCTGCGATCTTTTGATCTTATTTAAAGCAAAAGCAAAAGATCGCAGCCTTCGGCAGCTCCTACAGGCTCCATCGGCAGGGTGGTGTGCCATTAAGCCGCAGACCCTGCTATCATTCGCGCGCTCTTTTGCGGGTAAACCCGACTAAAGCACTAGGTCTTATAGTTGACTTAAATGCTCGGGAATTGCATACTCCCGCCCATTCCGAACTCCGTGGTAACTGTCCATGCGACTGACTACAAAAGGCCGATACGCCGTGACCGCCATGCTTGACCTGGCGTTGCACGCGCAGCACGGGCCGGTGTCCCTGGCCGATATCTCCGAGCGCCAAGGCATCTCCCTGTCCTATCTCGAACAGCTTTTCGCCAAGCTGCGCCGCAGCAACCTGGTTTCCAGTGTTCGCGGTCCGGGTGGTGGCTACCAGTTGTCCCGCGACATGCAGGGCATCCAGGTCGCTCAGGTGATCGATGCGGTCAACGAATCGGTCGATGCTACCAAGTGCCAGGGCCAGGGCGATTGCCATTCCGGCGATACCTGCCTGACTCACCACCTGTGGTGCGACCTGAGCCTGCAGATTCACGAATTTCTAAGTGGTATCAGCTTGGCTGATCTTGTAACTCGCCGTGAGGTGCAGGAAGTAGCCCAGCGTCAGGACCAGCGCCGTTGCAACAGCAAGGCGCCACGCCTGGACAAGATTGAAGCGTCCGCCGTCGAATGACAGCCGAAGAGCTAGCGGAACGCCAGCCCTGATTTAGGAGATAGTCCATGAAATTGCCGATTTACCTTGATTACTCTGCGACCACCCCGGTCGATCCGCGCGTTGCGCAAAAGATGAGTGAATGCCTGCTGGTCGACGGAAACTTCGGTAACCCGGCCTCCCGTTCCCACGTGTTCGGCTGGAAAGCTGAAGAGTCCGTCGAAAACGCCCGTCGTCAGGTGGCCGATCTGGTCAACGCCGACCCGCGCGAAATCGTCTGGACCTCCGGTGCCACCGAGTCCGACAACCTGGCAATCAAGGGTGCGGCGCATTTCTATGGCTCCAAGGGCAAGCACCTGATCACCAGCAAGATCGAGCACAAGGCTGTCCTCGACACCATGCGCCAACTGGAGCGTGAAGGTTTCGAAGTCACCTACCTCGAGCCGACCGAAGACGGTCTCATCACCCCGGCGATGATTGAAGCGGCACTGCGCGAAGACACCATCCTGGTGTCGGTGATGCACGTGAACAACGAAATCGGCACCATCAACGACATCGCTGCCATCGGCGAACTGACCCGCTCCAAGGGCGTTCTGCTGCATGTTGACGCGGCTCAGTCCACCGGCAAGGTCGACATCGACCTGCAGAAGCTGAAAGTCGACATGATGTCGTTCTCCGCCCACAAAACCTACGGCCCTAAAGGCATCGGCGCGCTGTACGTCAGCCGCAAGCCGCGTGTGCGCATCGAAGCGACCATGCACGGCGGCGGTCACGAACGCGGCATGCGTTCCGGCACCCTGGCGACCCACCAGATCGTCGGCATGGGCGAAGCGTTCCGTGTAGCCAAGGAAGACATGGCTGCCGAAAACGTGCGGATCAAAGCCCTGAGCGACCGCTTCTACAAGCAGGTCGAGCATCTGGAAGAGCTGTACGTCAACGGCAGCCTGACCGCCCGCGTTCCGCACAACCTGAACCTGAGCTTCAACTACGTTGAGGGCGAGTCGCTGATCATGGCGCTCAAGGATCTGGCGGTATCGTCCGGTTCGGCCTGCACCTCGGCGTCCCTGGAGCCTTCGTACGTACTGCGCGCCCTGGGCCGCAATGACGAACTGGCGCACAGCTCGATCCGTTTCACCTTCGGCCGTTTCACCACCGAAGAAGAAATCGACTACGCCGCGCAGAAAGTCTGCGAGGCCGTTACCAAGCTGCGCGCTCTGTCGCCGCTGTGGGACATGTACAAAGACGGTGTCGACATTTCGAAAATCGAGTGGGCGGCACACTGATTTCAAGTCGCCGCGAACCGGCCCTGCGACCCCAGGTTGCAGGGCTTAAAGAGCGACTCTCTGATGAGTGAGGATTAAGCACCATGGCTTACAGCGAAAAGGTCATCGACCACTACGAAAACCCGCGCAATGTCGGCAAGATGAACGCGGAAGACCCGGATGTCGGCACCGGCATGGTCGGCGCTCCGGCGTGCGGCGACGTGATGCGTCTGCAGATCAAGGTCAACGATCAGGGCGTTATCGAAGACGCCAAGTTCAAGACCTACGGCTGCGGTTCGGCAATCGCTTCCAGCTCCCTGGCCACCGAGTGGATGAAGGGCAAGACGCTGGACGAGGCCGAGACCATCAAGAACACTCAGCTGGCCGAAGAACTGGCTCTGCCGCCAGTGAAAATCCACTGCTCGGTACTCGCTGAAGACGCTATCAAAGCGGCTGTTCGCGACTACAAGCAGAAGAAAGGCTTGATCTAAGCATTGCGCGACGAGTAAGGAGTCAACGATGGCTATCAGCATGACAGAAGCGGCTGCTCGACACGTGCGACGCTCCCTCGACGGGCGCGGCAAAGGTGAAGGGATTCGTCTGGGTGTTCGCACCACAGGCTGTTCCGGCCTTGCCTACGTGCTGGAGTTTGTCGACGAGGTGGTTGCCGAGGATCAGGTGTTCGAAAGTCACGGCGAAAAAGTGATTATCGACCCGAAAAGCCTGGCCTACCTGGACGGCACCGAGCTCGATTTCGTCAAGGAAGGGTTGAACGAAGGCTTCAAGTTCAACAACCCCAACGTACGCGGTGAATGTGGCTGCGGCGAAAGCTTCAACATCTGAGGCTTGTCGTGGGTATTCCTTGTCATTTCGCTTTATTCGAGCTGCAACCGAGCTTTCGTCTGGATCTCGAGCAGTTGGCCACGCGCTACCGTGAATTGGCGCGCGGCGTTCATCCTGACCGCTTTGCCGACGCTTCCGAGCGCGAGCAGCGCTCGGCGCTCGAGCAGTCTGCACGGCTCAACGACGCGTACCAGACGCTCAAGAGCCCGGCCCAGCGCGCACGCTATCTGCTGACCATCAGCGGGCATGAAGTGCCGATGGAAGTCACGGTCCACGATCCCGAGTTTCTCTTGCAGCAGATGCAATGGCGCGAAGAGCTCGAAGACCTTCAGGACAGTGCCGACCTCGACGGTGTCGCGGTATTCAAGCGGCGCCTGAAAGTGGCTCAGGAAGAACTCAACGAAAGCTTCGCAGCCTGTTGGGATGATGCAGCGCAGCGCGAACGGGCCGAACGCCTGATGCGGCGCATGCAGTTCCTCGACAAGCTCACCTACGAAGTGCGCCAGTTAGAAGAGCGCCTCGACGATTAACCCAGTGCCGCTCCGGTCGCACGCCTGATATACAGATAAGTCCTGATCACGATGGCCCTACTGCAGATCGCCGAACCCGGCCAAAGTCCTCAACCGCACCAGCGTCGTCTGGCTGTGGGGATCGACTTGGGCACTACCAATTCGCTGGTCGCTGCGTTGCGCAGTGGTCTTTCCGAACCACTGGCCGACGCTGACGGGCAGGTCATCCTGCCGTCCGCCGTGCGTTATCACGCCGACCGCGTCGAGGTTGGCGAGTCGGCCAAACTGGCCGCGTCCTCCGATCCCTTGAATACTGTGCTGTCGGTCAAGCGCCTGATGGGGCGTGGTCTGTCCGACGTCAAGCAATTGGGCGAGCAACTGCCATACCGCTTCGTCGGTGGCGAATCGCACATGCCGTTCATCGACACCGTACAAGGCCCGAAAAGCCCGGTCGAAGTCTCCGCCGATATCCTCAAGGTGCTGCGTCAGCGTGCTGAAGCGACCCTGGGTGGCGAGCTGGTCGGTGCGGTGATCACCGTGCCGGCGTATTTCGACGATGCTCAGCGCCAGGCCACCAAGGATGCGGCGAAACTCGCCGGTCTGAACGTGCTGCGTCTGCTCAACGAGCCGACCGCTGCCGCTGTGGCGTATGGTCTGGATCAACACGCCGAAGGGCTGGTGGCGATCTACGACCTGGGTGGCGGCACCTTCGATATTTCGATTCTGCGTCTGACTGGCGGTGTGTTCGAAGTGCTGGCCACTGGCGGCGACAGCGCACTGGGCGGCGATGACTTCGATCACGCGATTGCCGGCTGGATCATCGAGAGCGCCGGCCTGTCCGCCGATCTCGATCCGGGCGCACAACGCAATCTGCTGCAAACCGCCTGCGCGGCCAAAGAAGCCCTGACCGATGCGGTCAGCGTTGAAGTCGCTTACGGTGACTGGAAAGCGCAGCTCAGCCGCGAAGCCTTCGATGCGCTGATCGAGCCAATGGTTGCTCGCAGCCTGAAAGCCTGCCGCCGCGCCGTGCGTGATTCCGGTATCGAGCTGGAAGACGTGCATGCCGTGGTCATGGTCGGTGGTTCGACCCGCGTTCCACGTGTACGCGAAGCCGTTGCCGAAGCCTTCGGTCGTCAGCCATTGACGGAAATCGACCCGGATCAAGTGGTGGCCATCGGGGCCGCGATCCAGGCGGATACGCTGGCTGGCAACAAGCGCGATGGCGGCGAACCGCTGCTGCTCGACGTGATTCCTCTGTCCCTGGGGCTGGAAACCATGGGCGGGCTGATGGAGAAGGTGATTCCGCGCAACACCACCATCCCTGTCGCCCGTGCGCAGGACTTCACTACGTATAAAGACGGTCAGTCGGCCATGGCGATCCACGTGCTGCAGGGTGAGCGCGAGTTGATCAGCGACTGCCGCTCCCTGGCGCGCTTCGAACTGCGCGGCATTCCGGCGATGGTGGCCGGTGCGGCGAAGATTCGCGTGACCTTCCAGGTCGATGCCGACGGTCTGCTCAGCGTGTCTGCCCGTGAACTGGGTTCGGGCGTTGAGGCGAGCATTCAGGTCAAGCCGTCCTACGGCCTGACCGACGGCGAAATCGCCAAGATGCTCAAGGACTCGTTCCAGCACGCCAATGACGACAAGGTCGCCCGTGTTCTGCGTGAGCAGCAGGTCGATGCCCAGCGCCTGATCGAAGCGGTGCAGGGCGCTCTGGAGGCTGATGGCGAGCGTTTGCTCGACGCCGAAGAGCGCATGGTCATCGAACTGCAGATGCAGGAACTGGCCGAACTGATGAAAGGCACCGATGGTTACGCCATCGAGCAGCAGACCAAGCGTCTGTCGCAAGTGACCGATGCTTTTGCTGCCCGCCGCATGGATTTGACGGTGAAAGCCGCTCTGTCGGGGCGCAATCTGAATGAAATCGAGGATATCTGATGCCGCAGGTCATTTTTCTGCCCCACGAGAAGTTCTGCCCTGAAGGCATGGTTGTCGAGGCCGAACCCGGCACTTCGATTCTCGATCTGGCTCACGAGCACCATATCGAGATGGAAAGCGCCTGCGGCGGCGTCTGCGCCTGCACCACTTGCCACTGCATCATCCGCGAGGGTTTCGACTCGCTGGAAGAGGCGGACGAGCTGGAAGAAGACTTCCTCGATCGCGCCTGGGGTCTGGAAGCGCAATCGCGTCTGGCCTGTCAGGCTATCGTCGGTGAAGAAGACATCACCGTCGAGATTCCGAAATATTCGCTTAACCATGCGGCCGAAGCGCCGCACTGACTGGTAAGACTGTCATGAGCTACGGTTGGAATGATGTTCAACGTATTGCAGAAGAACTGGCTGAGGCCCACGCCGGCGTCGATCCGTACTCTGTAGGTTTTGTCCGTCTGCAGCAGATGATCCTGGATCTGCCTGACTTTGATAGCACTTCTGGCCGTGTCGGCGAGAAGGTGCTGGAAGCGGTTCAGGAGCTCTGGGCCAAAGAATTGGACTGATCGTCTCGCAGGTTAGGCAATACCCAAGAACCCGCGTATAATTCGCGGGTTTAATTTTTCGCAAATTACCGTTTCTGGAGTTACACCATGGCTGTTCAACGTACTTTCTCCATCATCAAGCCTGACGCCGTTGCTAAAGGCGCTGCCGGCGAAATCGTTACCCGTTTCGAAAAGGCTGGTCTGAAAGTGGTTGCTTCGAAAATGAAGCAGCTGTCCAAAGCCGAAGCTGAAGGCTTCTACGCTGAGCACAAAGAGCGCGGTTTCTTCGGCGACCTGGTTGCGTTCATGATCTCCGGTCCTGTTGTTGTTCAGGTTCTGGAAGGCGAAAACGCTATCGCTCGCAACCGTGAGCTGATGGGCGCTACCAACCCTAAAGAAGCTGCTGCCGGCACCATCCGTGCTGACTTCGCCGAGTCGATCGACGCCAACGCCGTTCACGGTTCGGACTCCGAAGCCGCTGCTGCTCGCGAAATCTCGTACTTCTTCGCAGCTACTGAAGTAACCACTCGCTAAGCATTGCTTAAAGAGTGAAGGTGAATCCATGACTACATCGACTGTTAAAACAAACCTGCTGGGTCTGACCCAGCCGGAAATGGAAAAATTCTTCGACTCAATCGGGGAGAAGCGTTTCCGTGCCGGTCAGGTAATGAAATGGATTCACCACTTTGGCGTCGATGATTTCGACGCCATGACGAACGTCAGCAAGGCCTTGCGCGACAAGCTCAAGGCTATTGCTGAGGTCCGTGGTCCCGAAGTGGTCAGCGAGGACATTTCCAGCGACGGCACCCGCAAGTGGGTGGTGCGCGTGGCGTCCGGCAGCTGTGTCGAGACCGTCTACATTCCCCAGGGCAAGCGCGGCACTCTGTGCGTTTCGTCCCAGGCAGGCTGTGCCCTGGACTGCAGTTTCTGCTCCACCGGCAAGCAAGGCTTCAACAGCAACCTCACCGCCGCCGAAGTCATCGGTCAGGTGTGGATTGCCAACAAATCCTTCGGCAGTGTTCCCGCCACCATCGACCGCGCCATCACCAACGTGGTGATGATGGGCATGGGCGAACCGCTGTTGAACTTCGACAACGTCGTGGCCGCCATGCATCT
>NZ_JBIVMY010000054.1:0-11483 GCF_044753325.1 Pseudomonas sp. NPDC088414
AACTTGGCTGAGAGCCGCAAGCGGGCGCCACCTGGAGCTAGCATGCCGGACTCGAACGGTTCGTTTTTGCTGCGGCCCCAGGCTTTTGACCCGAGGAGGCTGGAGACGCCAAGCATGAAGGCACACAGGCCGACGACACCCAGAAGGAAAATGGCAAAGCCCCAGTTGTGGGCCATGAGTCCTGTCGCTTCGGGCATGCTGGTAATCCTTAACAGAGAGCAGGGGTCTCTGAGCTTGATAAAGAAATAGGCAGTGACGATATGTCGCAGCAATCAATCGCGCTGATTTTATGGCTAAACACCCGGCAAGTAAAATTCCTATAGCGAAATTATTTATTGGAATAAGGACATAGCGCACCTCCGCTGCCCTGTAACCCGTGCGTGGCGGGCATTAGCCGGGTTTCAATGAATTATGTTTTGTAGGAAATGTAACGAACATAGTTGCTGCTAAATGATAATTAATATCGTTTGGGCTGGTTTTGTAACTGTTTAGCGGTGCAGTAATCAGGAAGTTGTCTTATATGCCCGTTACTGCAAGTAGCGGAGGCGCCAGTTTTAGCTGATTTTTCCGACGTGTGTACCGCTCTGGATCAATGTTTTGTCCTGTAGCTTCCCACCGGTCCTGTAGGAGCTGCCGAAGGCTGCGATCTTTTGATTTTCGATTTTAAGATCAAAAGATCGCAGCCTTCGGCAGCTCCTACAGGGCGGGCGGGGGAATCTGCGGGCAAAAAAACGCCCCGAACCAGTCGGGGCGTCAGTCTTGCGGCTTTGCGGTTAGCTCTCTATACGATCCGCAAGGGCCGTTTGCTCAGCGAAGTCGAATCAGTGGAACTGTTCTTCTTCGGTCGAACCGGTCAGCGCGGTTACCGAGGACGAACCGCCCTGAATCACGGTGGTCATGTCGTCGAAGTAGCCGGTGCCCACTTCCTGCTGGTGAGCCACGAAGGTGTAACCCTTGGCGGCGTCAGCGAATTCCTGCTCCTGCAGCTTCACGTAGGCAGTCATGTCGTTGCGGGCGTAGTCGTGCGCCAGGTTGAACATGCTGTGCCACATGTTGTGAATGCCGGCCAGGGTGATGAACTGGTGCTTGTAACCCATGGCGGACAGTTCGCGCTGGAACTTGGCGATGGTCGCGTCGTCCAGGTTTTTCTTCCAGTTGAAGGAAGGCGAGCAGTTGTACGACAGCAGTTGGTCCGGGTATTCCTTCTTGATCGCTTCAGCGAAGCGACGGGCTTCTTCCAGATCCGGCTTGGCGGTTTCGCACCAGATCAGGTCGGCGTATGGCGCGTAAGCCAGGCCACGGGCGATTGCCTGGTCCAGACCGGCACGTACCTTGTAGAAACCTTCCTGAGTACGTTCGCCAGTCACGAACGGCTGGTCGTACGGGTCGCAGTCCGAAGTCAGCAGGTCAGCGGCGTTGGCGTCGGTACGGGCCAGAATGATGGTCGGCGTACCGGCAACGTCGGCAGCCAGACGTGCAGCGGTCAACTTCTGTACCGCTTCCTGAGTTGGAACCAGTACCTTGCCGCCCATGTGACCGCATTTCTTAACAGAAGCCAGCTGGTCTTCGAAGTGAACGCCGGCGGCGCCTGCTTCGATCATGCTCTTCATCAGCTCGTAGGCGTTCAGTACGCCGCCGAAACCGGCTTCAGCGTCAGCCACGATTGTCGCGAAGTAGTCGATGTAGCCTTCGTCGCCCGGGTTCTTGCCGGCTTTCCACTGGATCTGGTCAGCACGACGGAACGAGTTGTTGATGCGCTTGACCACGGTTGGCACCGAGTCCACCGGGTACAGCGACTGGTCGGGGTACATCGATTCGGCGGAGTTGTTGTCCGCAGCCACCTGCCAGCCCGACAGGTAGATCGCCTGGATACCAGCCTTGACCTGCTGAACAGCCTGGCCGCCGGTCAGGGCGCCCATGCAGTTGACGAAATCTTTCTCTGGGCGGAAGGACGGCTTGGCACCCTGGGTCACCAGGTTCCACAGCTTCTCGGCGCCCATTTTCGCAAAGGTGTGCTCAGGTTGAACCGAGCCACGCAGACGGACGACGTCAGCAGCGGAGTAAGTGCGAGTCACGCCTTTCCAGCGCGGGTTTTCAGCCCAGTCTTTTTCAAGGGCTGCAATTTGCTGTTCGCGTGTCAGTGCCATGGAGATAAACCTCGTCGCGTCTTTATGAAAAGTTGTTCTGCGGTGGAAAATTCCTGCGCTCGCTGACCAGAAGCTTAGGTGGTCAAGTCGGATTCGGCGGGGTAGGCGACGGGATGAACGATGGGCTCGAGGGGAAGTGAGCAGGTAGTGGCGGACTGCGGGCGCATGCGGGCGTCGTGGGCCTTTATACGGTCTGCAGCGTGAAGCCGGGTTACCTAAATACGCTTCCGTCCCTCGGGACAACTTCGTTCCAGTCGGCAACCTCGTCAAACACACCTTGTGGGCGGTACAGACACGAAGCGGTTCGCGGGGTAGGTGCGAACATCGCTTCGAAGGCCCTTGCCAGGGCCTCTGATTAGCGGGAGCGAGGCCATCATGCCTTCGCTTTTTTGGCTCGTCAAACGTTTTGTAGTGCTTTTTTTCAAGCACTACATCTTTCGTCTAATACGACTAATCAGTCAGTTTTCGGTGCTTTAGTCCAAGGCGTCGACTTTCACCCGTAAAGTCATGTCATCCCGGCCTTGAGTCGAGTAGCTGCGGCTTTGGCTCTGTTTGTCGGCCTGGGTTTCACGGTTTATGCCGGCGAGGGTGATCCATTCGCCCAAGCGTCCGCTGACCGTTGTGTCGGTACTTTGCACGTTCACTACATCGGGACGTTCCTGGCTCATGCGGTCACGGTTGGTACTGATTGCCAGATGAACGATGTCGCCGGTGACGCTCGCTGTCACGTAAAAGCCCTGGGTGACGTTACGGTATTGGGTCTGGCTGCTGTAATCGCCGTAGGAGTTGCTCTGGCTGCTGGTGATCGGCACGCTCTGGCCGACCTGGATCAACGCCGGCGCGCCCTCGCTGGCCTGAATCTGCTGGATGCCGCCGTCACGGCTGGCGGTGCTGTAATTGATGATCCGGGTTTGTTGGTCGCCGGTGTTCTGCTGGTTGTTTTCGTTAGTGTCGACCGTGATCAGCAGGCGCTTGGGCGCAGTATCGAGCTGGGTGATCAGTGCTTTGACTTCCTGAATCTTGTCCGGCTCGGCCTTGATGATCAGTTGATTGCCATAGGCACTGACCTGGCCATCCTTGCCGATGAAGTCTTGCGCCATCGGCAGCATGTCGGCGCTGGTGCGGTACTTGAGAGGCACGATTTCTGTGGCTGCCATCACCGACAGGCTGCAGCCGAGCAGCAGGGTGGTGAGCAGGGTGCGTAGGGACATGTCCGTTATCTCCGCTTTCGAAAGGCTTGATATTGCCAGTTTGTCGGCCCGGGGTGGGGCAAGTTGAATCGTAGACAGCAAAACGCCCCGGCATCCGAAAATGGCGGGGCGTTTTGAGGGTGTTCATCTGCCGCTTTTTGTGGCGAGGGAGCTTGCTCCCGCTGGGCTGCGTAGCAGACCCCGGATTTTCAGGGCCGCTTCGCGCCCCAGCGGGAGCAAGCTCCCTCGCCACAGGGTTTCACAGGTATGCGATCACACCCGATCAAGCCGAATGCCGAACCATATCGACATGCGGAATCCCGGCTTCGAGGAATTCCTCGCTGACCAGGCTGAAGCCCAGGCGCTCATAGAACGCCGTGGCCTGTACCTGGGCGCTGAGCATCTGCTGCTGCAGGCCGCGGGCTTCGGCTTCGGCGATCACCGCTCGCATCAGCGCGTCGCCCACTTTCATCCCGCGCCAGTCCTTCAGTACCGACACCCGGCCAATGTGCCCGTCGGGCAACAGGCGCGCGGTGCCGATCGGAAAGTCGCCTTCGAACGCCAGAAAATGCACGGCGGTCGCGTCATCGGCGTCCCATTCCAGCTCGGGTGGCACCGATTGTTCGGCGATGAACACCGTTTCACGAATGCGCCGGATCTCGGCGTTGTCCTTTTGCCAGTCTGCGACACGTACGCGAATCTTATTCATCGGCGAATCCCAGGCTGCCCTGCTTGACCAGCTCGCACAGCAGGCCGCGACCGTCTTCATCGTTCAGCCACTCGCCGAGGTTGTCGACGTGCAGCGCATCGGCGGCGCAGATCATCTTCAGCAGCTCGCGCAGCTTGCCCGGCAGGTAACGGCTCTGACCGCTGGCGAACAGCAGCAGATCGTCATCGACTTCCGACCAGGCCAGGCGCGCGCTCGGATTGCGGATCAGCACCGCGCCGTCTTGCAGGGCGTTGAGGAAGTCGTCTTCTTCAACGTCTTCCGGGCCGACCACCAGTTCCGGGTAGCGCGGCTCGGTCATGTACTGGCCGAACCAGGTCAGCAGCAGGCGCTCGTCGCTCATGTGTTCGGCGAGCAGGCTTTTCAGGCGGCCGAGTGCGTCGTGCTGGATCTGATGCGGGTCATCGCTGACCGGTTTTGCATCGGCATCGGTGTAGCGCTCTTCGTCAGTCAGGAACTGGCTGAGGAAATCGGTGAAGTGAGTCAGCACTTCCGAAGCGCTCGGGGCACGGAAGCCGACCGAGTAGGTCATGCAGTTGTCGACGGCGACACCGCAATGGGCCAGACGCGGCGGCAGGTAGAGCATGTCGCCCGGCTCCAGCACCCACTCTTCGGTCTCGTGGAATTCGGCGAGGATGCGCAGGTCCGCGTGTTGCAGCAGCGGGCTCTCGGAGTCGCACATCTGGCCGATCTTCCAGTTGCGCTGGCCGTGGCCTTGCAGCAGGAACACGTCGTAGTTGTCGAAGTGCGGGCCGACGCTGCCACCCGGGGCGGCGAAGCTGATCATCACGTCATCGACGCGCCAGCTCGGCAGGAAGCGGAAGTTTTCCAGCAGTTCGCTGACTTCCGGGACGAATTGATCAACGGCCTGAACCAGCAAGGTCCACTCTTTTTCCGGCAGTTTGCTGAATTCGTCTTCGGCGAACGGGCCGCGACGCAGCTCCCACGGACGCTCGCCGTGCTCGATCACCAGGCGCGACTCGACCTCTTCTTCCAGGGCCAGGCCGGCCAGTTCGTCGGCGTCGATCGGGCTTTCGAAGTCAGGGATGGCCTGACGGATCAGCAGTGGCTTTTTCTGCCAGTAATCGCGCATGAATTCGCGCGCCGTGAGACCGCCCAGAAGTTGAAGAGGAGTATCAGGATTCATGTGTAACCTATTGAAAAAAAGCATTTTTCAGACGGGAATAAAAACGCCCGGCGCGGCCGGGCGTCTCAAACGGGTCAATCGGTGAATCAGATGCGTCTGGCTTGCGCTACAGCGTTGCCGATGTAGTTGGCCGGAGTCAGCTGTTTCAGCTCGGCTTTCGCTTCGGCTGGCATGTCCAGGCCGTCGATGAAAGTCTGCAGCGCTTCAGGGCTGATGCCCTTGCCGCGGGTCAGTTCTTTCAGCTTCTCGTACGGGTTTTCGATGTTGTAGCGGCGCATTACGGTCTGGATCGGCTCGGCCAGGACTTCCCAGCAAGCGTCCAGATCGGCAGCGATCTTGTCAGCGTTCAGCTCAAGCTTGCTGATGCCTTTGAGGCTGGCTTCGTAGGCGATCACGCTGTGAGCGAAGCCCACGCCGAGGTTGCGCAGTACGGTGGAGTCGGTCAGGTCGCGCTGCCAGCGGGAAATTGGCAGTTTGCTCGCCAGGTGCTGGAACAGTGCATTGGCGATGCCCAGGTTGCCTTCGGAGTTTTCGAAGTCGATCGGGTTGACCTTGTGCGGCATGGTCGACGAACCGATTTCGCCGGCGATGGTGCGCTGCTTGAAATAACCCAGGGAGATGTAGCCCCAGATGTCACGGTCGAAGTCGATCAGGATGGTGTTGAAGCGCGCGATCGCGTCGAACAGCTCGGCGATGTAGTCGTGCGGCTCGATCTGCGTGGTGTACGGGTTGAAGCCCAGGCCCAGCTCGTCTTCGATGAAGGCGCGGGCGTTGGCTTCCCAGTCGATCTGCGGGTAGGCCGACAGGTGCGCGTTGTAGTTGCCTACGGCGCCATTGATCTTGCCCAGCAGCGGCACGGCAGCGACTTGAGCGATCTGACGCTCGAGACGGTAAACCACGTTCGCCAGCTCTTTGCCCAGAGTAGTCGGGGAGGCCGGTTGACCGTGGGTGCGCGACAGCATCGGCACGTCGGCGAAGCGGATCGCCAGTTCACGGATGGCGTTGGCGGTCTGACGCATCAGCGGCAGCATCACGTCGTCACGGCCTTCGCGCAGCATCAGGGCGTGGGACAGGTTGTTGATGTCTTCGCTGGTGCAGGCAAAGTGGATGAACTCGCTGACCTTGGCCAGCTCCGGCAGTTTGGCCGCCTGCTCCTTGAGCAGGTATTCGATCGCCTTGACGTCGTGGTTGGTGGTGCGCTCGATCTCTTTGACGCGCTCGGCGTGTTCCAGCGAGAAGTTTTCAGCCAGTTCATTGAGAACGGCGTTGGCCTCGGCGGAGAAGGCTGGCACTTCCGGGATACCGGCGTGGGCGGCCAGGCGCTGGAGCCAGCGCACTTCAACCAGGACGCGGGCACGGATCAGGCCGTACTCGCTGAAAATCGGGCGCAGGGCCTGGGTTTTGCCGGCGTAGCGGCCGTCAACAGGGGAAACCGCAGTGAGCGAAGAGAGCTGCATGGGGTGTTCTCGGACAGTCGGGCAACGAAATGGGGCGCGTATCATACATGAAAAAATCCGCCGGTCCGTTGCCAACTGACCGGCGTATTACGCGCTACAGACTACAAAGCTTTTATTGCGCGACGATTTATTCGCTGCGCATCAACGGATACAGCTCTTTGAGCAGCTTGCGCCGGCTGATCACCAACTGCCAACGGTGGCCACCGAGCTGTCGCCACAGGCGTGCCGAACGGATGCCGGCCAGCAGCAGGGCGCGGATCTTCGAAGCGTTGCTCGGTTGCTGCAGGTTGCGCATGTCGCCATGCACCTGAATCCGCTGGCGCAGGGTGCTCAGGGTGTCCTGATACAGCGCGCCGCAAGCAGCAATCACGTTTTCGTGAGCCGGGCCGAAGTGTTCGACCTGCGACTGGATCTGCGGCAGGCGCTTGCCAATGGTGTCGAGCATGTCGTCACGTTTGGCCAATTGACGTTCCAGACCGAGCATCGACAGGGCATAGCGCAGCGGCTCGCGCTGCAGGGTGCTCGGGTCGCGTTCGAGGGCGCCGATCAAGGCGCGATAACCTTCGCGCAGATTGAGGTCGTCGCCGCCGTACACATCCAGTGTGTCCTTCGGGTCGCGTACCAGCAGGCTGCCGAGCATGCAGCTCAGGCCGGCCTCGCTGGTCTGGCCGGACTTGGCGATGCGGTCGACCAGCACGGCGGCGAGAAACACCCCGCCCAGCGCCGTCAGTTGTTCCTGAGTCGGGCTCATGCCTGGCCGCTCCACGGCTCGGCGACTTCGATCACGCCGCCACCGAGGCAGATTTCACCGTCGTAGAACACCACGGACTGGCCCGGGGTTACCGCGCGTTGCGGTTCGTCGAACACGGCGCGGTAACCGCTGGCGGTTTTTTCCAGGGTGCAGGCCTGATCGCTCTGGCGATAACGCACTTTGGCGGTGAGGCGCAGTGGCTGGCTCAGGTCGATCGGGTTGACCCAGTAGATTTCCGAAGCGAGCAGGGCGCTGGAGAACAGCCACGGATGGTTGTTGCCCTGGCCGACGATCAGCTCGTTGGTGTCCAGATCCTTGCGCAGCACGTACCACGGCTCGTCGCCGGCATCTTTCAGGCCGCCAATGCCCAGGCCCTGACGCTGACCGATGGTGTGGTACATCAAGCCGTGGTGACGGCCGATGACTTCGCCTTCGGTGGTTTTGATCTCGCCCGGTTGCGCCGGCAGGTATTGCTTGAGGAAGTCGCTGAAACGTCGCTCGCCGATGAAGCAGATCCCGGTGGAATCCTTCTTCTTGGCGGTCGCCAGCTCGTATTTCTCGGCAATGGCGCGAACTTCGGGCTTTTCCAGTTCACCGACCGGGAACAGGGTCTTGGCGATCTGCTCGCCGCCGACAGCGTGCAGGAAGTAGCTCTGGTCCTTGTTCGGGTCGAGGCCCTTGAGCAGTTCGGTGCGGCCATCGATGTCACGACGGCGCACATAGTGACCGGTGGCGATCAGGTCGGCACCGAGCATCATGGCGTAGTCAAGGAACGCCTTGAACTTGATCTCGCGGTTGCACAGGATGTCCGGGTTCGGCGTGCGTCCGGCCTTGTATTCGGCGAGGAAGTGCTCGAACACGTTATCCCAGTACTCGGCGGCGAAGTTGGCGGTGTGCAGCTTGATGCCGATCTTGTCGCACACGGCCTGGGCATCCGCCAGGTCGTCCATGGCGGTGCAGTATTCCGTTCCGTCGTCTTCTTCCCAGTTCTTCATGAACAGGCCTTCCACTTCAACGCCCTGCTCGATCAGCAGGAGAGCGGAAACGGAAGAGTCCACGCCGCCGGACATGCCGACAATGACGCGCTTCTTGGATGTGTCAGAAGGGGCTGGATCACGCATAGGGATTCAATGAGTGTCTTGAAAAAGGACGCGATTCTAGCAGGCTCACGGCCTCAAGGCTAAAGAGAAGGGCGGATCAGTTCGAGACTGAAGTGATGACCGGCCAGATAGTCGTCGATGCAACGGATGATCAGCTCACTGCGCCAGTTGTCGCGCTGGGCGATTAATTCGCTACGGGTCAACCACTTGGCGCCGACGATGCCGTCGTCGAGTTGATAGTCAGGGTGGTGTTTCACCGCTTTGGCGCTGAAGCATACGCGCTGGTAAGTCACACCGTTGCTCGGCGCGGTGTACAGGTAAATGCCGATCACGCCGGTGGGTTCGACGTCCCAGCCGGTTTCCTCAAGGGTTTCGCGGATGGCGGCTTCGATCAGGGTCTCATTCGGATCCAGGTGGCCGGCGGGCTGGTTGAGCACGTTACGCCCGGCCTTGTGCTCTTCGACCATCAGGAAGCGGCCGTTGTCTTCGACGATGGTGGCGACGGTGATGTGGGGGAGCCATTCCATAAAACCTTCCTCAATATCCAGGTTAAACCCGATTCCCTGTGGGAGCTGGCTTGCCAGCGATGGCGGCTTATCATTCAACATTGAAGGTGTCTGATCCACTGCTATCGCTGGCAAGCCAGCTCCCACAGGGTTTTGTGTTGCATTCCGAAACAGAAACCCCGGCACTGGGCCGGGGTTTCTTTGCAGCATTACAACCTTAAACCAGCGCAGCAATCGCCGCGTTGAAGGTTGCGCTTGGGCGCATGGCCTTGCTGATCAGCTCGGCGTCGGCGTGGTAGTAACCGCCGATGTCCACTGGCTTGCCCTGCACGGCGTTGAGTTCGGCAACGATGGTCGCCTCGTTCTCGGTCAGGGTTTTGGCCAGGGTCGCGAACTGCGCTTGCAGTGCAGCGTCTTCGGTCTGGGCGGCCAGGGCCTGAGCCCAGTACAGCGCCAGGTAGAAGTGGCTGCCGCGGTTGTCGATGTTGCCGGCTTTGCGCGATGGCGACTTGTTGTTGTCGAGGAACTGGCCGGTGGCCTGATCCAGGGTTTTCGACAGAACCAGCGCTTTCGGGTTGTTGTAATTCACACCCAAATGCTCGAGGGACGCTGCCAGTGCGAGGAATTCGCCCAGCGAATCCCAGCGCAGGAAGTTCTCTTCAACCAGTTGCTGCACGTGCTTCGGCGCCGAACCGCCGGCGCCGGTTTCGAACAGGCCACCGCCGTTCATCAGCGGCACGATCGACAGCATCTTGGCGCTGGTGCCCAGTTCCATGATCGGGAACAGGTCGGTCAGGTAGTCGCGCAGTACGTTGCCGGTCACCGAAATGGTGTCCTTGCCTTCGCGGGTGCGCTGCAGGGTGTACTTCATGGCATCGACCGGCGCCATGATCTGGATGTCCAGACCGCTGGTGTCGTGATCCTTCAGGTAAGCCTGAACCTTCTCGATCACTACGCCGTCGTGGGCGCGCATCGGGTCCAGCCAGAAGATCGCCGGGGTGCTGCTGGCGCGAGCACGGTTGACGGCCAGTTTGACCCAGTCCTGGATCGGCGCGTCTTTGGTCTGGCACATGCGGAAGATGTCGCCGGCTTCAACAGCCTGTTCCATCAGCAGGTTGCCCTTGCTGTCGGTAACGCGAACCACGCCGTCAGCCTTGATCTGGAAGGTCTTGTCGTGCGAGCCGTACTCTTCGGCTTTCTTCGCCATCAGGCCAACGTTTGGCACGCTGCCCATAGTGGTCGGATCGAACGCGCCATTGGCTTTGCAATCTTCGATCACGGCCTGGTAGATGGTTGCGTAGCAACGATCCGGGATCACTGCCTTGGTGTCGTGCAGCTGACCGTCGGTGCCCCACATCTTGCCGGAGTCACGGATCATCGCTGGCATCGAGGCGTCGACGATAACGTCGCTCGGCACGTGCAGGTTGGTGATGCCCTTGTCGGAGTTGACCATCGCCAGCGACGGACGCGCGGCGTAGACCGCTGCGATGTCGGCTTCGATCTGTGCTTGCTGCTCGGCCGGCAGGGCCTTGATGCGCGCGTACAGGTCGCCGATACCGTTGTTCAGGTTGAAGCCGATCTGGGTCAGCACATCAGCGTGCTTGGTCAGGGCGTCTTTATAGAACTCGGCAACGATCTGGCCGAACATGATCGGGTCGGAGACCTTCATCATGGTCGCTTTCAGGTGAACCGAGAGCAGCACGCCTTGCGCTTTGGCGCTGTCGATTTCAGCGGCGATGAACGCGCGCAGGGCGTTTTTGCTCATCACGGCGCAGTCGAGGATCTCGCCAGCCTGAACGCTGGTTTTTTCTTTCAGGACAGTGGCGGTGCCGTCTTTGGCGATCAGTTCGATCTTCACAGCGTCAGCGGCGTCGATCAGGGCAGCTTTTTCGCTGCCGTAGAAATCGCCGGTGCTCATGTGAGCGACGTGGGACTTGGAGTCTTTGGCCCAGGCGCCCATTTTGTGCGGGTGCTTGCGCGCGTAGTTCTTGACCGACAGTGGAGCGCGGCGGTCGGAGTTGCCTTCACGCAGAACCGGGTTCACGGCGCTGCCCTTGACCTTGTCGTAACGCGCCTTGGCTTCTTTTTCGGCGTCGTTGGTCACGGTTTCCGGGTAGTCCGGCAGGTTGTAACCCTGGGCTTGCAGCTCTTTGATTGCCGCTTGCAGCTGAGGTACCGAAGCACTGATGTTCGGCAGCTTGATGATGTTGGCTTCAGGCGTAACGGCCAGGTCGCCCAGTTCGGCGAGGTGGTCGGCTACGGCTTTGTCGCCCAGTTGCTCGGGGAAGCTGGCCAGGATGCGTGCTGCAAGAGAGATATCGCGGGTTTCCACGGCGATATCGGCCGAGGCGGTGTAAGCCTCGATGATCGGCAGCAGGGAATAGGTGGCGAGGGCTGGGGCTTCGTCGGTGAAGTTATAGATGATCTTC
Organism: Pseudomonas sp. NPDC088414; assembly: GCF_044753325.1. Lineage (NCBI taxonomy): Bacteria > Pseudomonadati > Pseudomonadota > Gammaproteobacteria > Pseudomonadales > Pseudomonadaceae > Pseudomonas > Pseudomonas sp. NPDC088414. The sequence goes on from NZ_JBIVMY010000054.1 coordinate 11,455, forward strand.
GAGCGGGTGGGCATATTCGGATTAACTCT
>NZ_JBIVMY010000055.1:0-10410 GCF_044753325.1 Pseudomonas sp. NPDC088414
GCCTGCGTATCAGCCCGTCCTGCCCGCTGATCCTGTCCTTCCACGTGGCGCTGGACCAGGCCCGTGAAAAAGCCCGTGGCGAGCTGAAGATCGGTACTACCGGTCGCGGCATCGGCCCGGCTTATGAAGACAAGGTTGCACGCCGTGGTCTGCGCGTGGGCGACCTGCTGAACATGCCGCGTTTCGAAGACAAGCTGCGTGAACTGGTCGATTACCACAACTTCATGCTGGTCGGTTACTACAAAGAGCCGGCCATCGAGTTCGAAAAGACCCTGGCCGAGTGCAAGGAATACGCCGAGCTGCTCAAGCCGCTGATGCTCGACGTGACTGCCGAGCTGCACGACCTGCGTCGCGCCGGCAAAGACATCATGTTCGAAGGCGCCCAGGGTTCGTTGCTCGACATCGACCACGGTACCTACCCGTACGTGACCAGCTCCAACACCACCGCCGGTGGCGTGGCGACCGGTTCGGGCGTTGGCCCGATGTTCCTCGACTACATCCTGGGCATCACCAAGGCTTACACCACTCGCGTCGGTTCGGGTCCATTCCCGACTGAGCTGTTCGACGACGTGGGTGCGCACCTGGCCAAGCAAGGTCACGAGTTCGGCGCTACCACCGGCCGTGCCCGTCGTTGCGGCTGGTTCGACGCCGTTATCCTGCGTCGCGCGATCGATGTGAACAGCATCTCGGGCATCTGCCTGACCAAGCTGGACGTCCTCGATGGCCTGGAAACCATCAACATCTGCACCGGTTACAAGGACGCGCAAGGCAACGCCGTGGCGCCGACCGACGCTGACAGCTACGTGGGCCTGCAGCCTGTGTACGAAGAAGTGCCGGGCTGGACCGAATCGACCGTGGGTGCCAAAACCCTGGAAGAGCTGCCAGCTAACGCTCGTGCCTACATCAAACGCGTTGAAGAGTTGATCGGCGCGCCGATCGACATTATTTCGACGGGCCCGGATCGCAACGAAACCATCGTTCTGCGCCATCCGTTCGCTTGATAAGTCGTTGATGTAAAAAACAAAGGCCCCTTAATCGGGGCCTTTGTCGTTTATGCCTGTTGGACGGCATGACCTTTGCTGTAAATCTTCCTACAAGAGTGCCATCAAATTAATGGCGTCAGAAGTAGAGGGATTCACAGTGTCGGCCGTTCTCTCACTGTTACAAAGCCGTTTGTTGCGGCCCGTGTTCGTTACCCTTGGTATCGCCCTTTTGGTGCAAGTGCTGGTGGCAGTCGCCCTGACACGAAGCACGGTCACGGCGCTGGAAGCCGATCTCGGCACTCGCTTGGGCGCAGACAGCCAGAAGCTTTCGGGTGAGCTGGAGCAGGCCGGGCGCGAAGTCACCTCAAGCCTCGATAACCTTTCCTCAAGTACCCGGCAGCGTCTGACCGCCGGCCTGTCTTCCCGCCTGAAGGAAGAGCAGGCGCAATTGCGTACGACACTGGAAAAGGACCTCAAGGACTCGGCCAATGACATGGCCCAGTTGCTCGCCTCGGTGGCGCCGCGCGCCATGTGGGACAGCGACGTACCGACCCTGTCCGAATTTGCCCGTCGCGCCCAGCGCAATCCCAACGTGTTGTTCGTGGTTTACGACGATGCCACCGGTCAGCACCTGACGCGTTACCTCAACCGCGAAAATCCGATCAACAAGGCCTTGCTGGAAAAAGGCCAGGGCGAGCGCGCACTGGACAAGGTGCTGGACGCGGCGAAAAACGATCCGTCGGTTTACTACCTCGAAGCCTCGATCAATCCCAACGGCGTGGAAATCGGCAAGGTGTTGATGGGCGTCTCGACCGCTTCGGTGGACACCGATCTGGCCGCGCTCGACCAGCGCTTCTCGGCGCTGATCGCCAGCAGTGATCAACTGGTGGGCGACAGCCTCAAGGGCGCCGCCGCCGACAGCGCTGCGGCAATGCGCGCGCGGCTGCAGTCGGCGCAATCCACCGCCGCCGAAATGAAAGCCAACACCACCAGCACCGTGCAGGACGCCGCCGCGACCTTGCGCTGGCGCATCGGCATGGGCCTGGCGCTGGTCGGCTGTGGCGTGCTGCTGTTGCTGGCGGTGGTGCTCGGGCGCCGGGTGGTCAATCGCTTGAAGATGCTCAACGCAGCGATGGACGATCTGGCGGCAGGTGAGGGCGATCTGACCAAGCGCGTGCAGATCAACAGTAAGGACGAGATCGGCGACATGGCCTCGGCGGTCAATCGCTTTGTGGATAAGTTGCAGCCGATCGTGCGTGAGGCGGGCGACGTGGCCCAGCGTACCGGCGTGGAAATCGGCGCCATGACCCTGCGCAATGCCGGTGCCGACGCAGCGGCCGGGATGCAGCGTGATGAAGTGGCGGAAAGCCTGCGCGCACTGTCGCAAATGGCTGACGAGGCGCAATCGGAAAGCCATGCCATGCAGGCAGCGTTGAAGCAGGTGGTGGATATTCGCCAGGCCACCGACGAAAACACCCGCACTTCGGCGAAGGTCGGCAGCCTGATCGAGGCGTTGGCCGGGCAGGTCGACACCGGGGCGAAAGTCATCGAGCGGCTGGCACAACAAAGTGAACAGATCGAAGTGGTGCTGACGGTGATTCATGGCATCGCCGAGCAAACCAACCTGCTGGCCCTGAATGCGGCGATCGAAGCGGCTCGGGCTGGTGAAACCGGGCGCGGATTTGCGGTGGTCGCTGATGAGGTTCGTGCGCTGGCAAGCAAGACGCAAAGCTCGACCGGTGACATTCAGGCGCACATCGTCGCGTTGCAGCAAGGCGCACGTGAGGCGGTAGAAGCGATCGGCCAAGCTGGGCGTCAGGCCAGCGAAGGTTTGCTGGTGTTGCGCGACAGCGCGCGGTTGCAGCAGTCGGTGCAGGCTTCGGTCGAGCAGGTGCACGCGGCGATCGGTCTGGCAACGCAGGCGGCGGCGCATCAGGCGCAGGGCGCGCAAGCGGTGCGTGGGCGGGTCGAGACGATTCATGCCCAGGCCGAGAAAGCGGCGCAAGCGGTGGTGGAGACCACGGCCAGTGGCAAGGTGCTGGATGGGCTGGCGGCGCAGTTGAAGGCGAGTCTGGGGCAGTTCAGGGCTTAAATCAAAAGATCGCAGCCTGCGGCAGCTCCTACATAGGGATTTGCATTTCCCTGTAGAAGCTGCCGCAGGCTGCGATCTTTTAGCGGCTCAGGTACATCCGCGTCGTCAGCAGATACACCGGCAGCCCGGAGACCACAATCAACAGCGCCGCATAAGGCGCTGCCGCCGCAAACTCGACATTCGCGGTATGCGCCCACACTTCCGTCGCCAGCGTGTTCAGCCCGGTCGGACTCAGCAACAGCGTCGCCGTCAGTTCCTTCATCGCATCCAGAAACACCAGCGCAAACGCCGCGCCCAGTGCCGGGAAGATGATCGGCAGGGTCACCCGGCAAAACGCTGTGAACGACGAAGCCCCCAGCGTGCGGGCCGCTTCTTCCAGTTGCGGCGCCGCCTTGTTCAGCGCCGTGCGAATCGGCGCCTGTGCCAATGGCAAAAACAGCAGCGCATAAGCGATCAGCAGCAACGCCGAGGTCTGGTACAGCGCCGGCACGTAGTGCAGGGCGAAATACACCAGCGTCAGCGCGATCACCAGGCCCGGCAAGGCGTGGAGCAGATACGGCAAGCGCTCGGCCCAGATCGCCAGTTGGCCCTTGTAACGCACCACCAGCAGCCCGACCGGCACCGCCAACAGCAGGCACAGCGCTGCGCCACCGAGCGACAAGGCCAGCGACGACAGCAGGGCTTCGGTGATCGCCGCGACCGGGAAGGCTGCCGATGAGCCCACCGCCAGCCAGTACGCGAGCATGCCCAGTGGAATCCCGCTGCCGACAATCGCCAGCAACAGGCAATAGAGCTGACCGGCAACCGCCCACGGCCCCAGCCGTACTTGCTCGGCCTGACGTGCCGCGCCCTGGCCAGTGCGCACATGCCGACCCTTGCCGCGCACCCGCAGCTCCAGCCACAGCAGCATCAGGCACAGCGCGAGCAACACCGCCGAGAGCATCGCCGCGTTGGCATTGCTGAATTCCAGTTCGAATTGCTGATAGATCGCGGTGGTGAAGGTTTGCAGGCCGATGATCGACAGCGCGCCGAACTCGACCAGCATGTGCAGGGCAATCAGCAGCGAGCCAGCCAGCAGCGATGGCCAGAGCAGCGGCAGGGTGACGCGGAAAAACACCCCCCAGCGGTTCTGTCCCAAGGTGCGAGCCGACTCTTCAAGGGACGGATCGAGGTTGCGCAGGGTCGCCGCGACCGGCAGAAAGATCAGCGGATACTTCGACAGGCTCATCACCAGAATCGCCCCGCCGAGGCCTTCGAACTGCGCGCTCAACGACACCCAGGTGAAGCTGCTGACAAACGCCGGCACCGCGAACGGCAGGCACAGAATCACCCCCCACAGACGTCGGCCGGGCAGATTGCTGCGCTCCAGCAGCCACGCCAGCGACAGGCCGATCACACCGCAAGCCAGCGTCACGCCAACCATCAATGCCAAGGTGTTGCGCAGCAGGCCGAACACGTACGGGCGCCACAACAAGTGCAGCGCCTCAGTCCAACCGGCTTGCCAGGCTTTCAAGCCGACATAGGCCAGTGGCAACAGGCTCATGACCACCAGCAATAACACCGGCAGCACCAGCCAGATCGACGGGCGCTTGCGCCGTGGCAGGTAACCCCCGCGCGCGGCGGGGGCGGATAACGATGCGGCCATCAGTTCAGGCCAACTTCACGTTCCAGCTCCAGCGCTTCTTCAGCGTTGCCCAGATCGGCCGGGGTCACGTTCGGCGCTTGCAGTTCGCTGAACGGCTTGAGTCCGCGGTCCGATTCCATGCCTTTGTGCAGCGGGTATTCGGCGGTGGTCTGGGTGATTACGCGCTGGCCTTCTTCGCTGGCCATGTAGGCGAGGAATTGTTGGGCTTCTTTTGGATGCTTGCTGGATTTCAGCACGGCAGCGCTGGATACAGTGATCAGTCCGCCGACGTCGCCGCCGGTGAAGTAATGCAGTTTCGAGTCGAGCTTGCCTTTCTCGCGCTGCAGGGCGAACCAGTAGTAGTTGTTCACCAGCACGGTGGCAACTTCGCCGTTTTCCACGGCTTTGAGCGCGACCATGTTGTTGCTGTAGGTCTTGCCGAAAGCGCGCAGGCCGGTCAGCCATTCTTCGGCGGCGTCGCGACCGTGCATCTTGATGATCGCCACGGCCTGTTCCTGAAATGCACCGCTGGTCGGGACGAATCCGACTTTGCCTTGCCACTTTGGATCGGAGAATTCCATCACCGACTTCGGCAGGTCTTTCTCATCGACCAGTTTCGGGTTGTAGGCAACCACGCGAACCCGCGCGGTGACACCGATCCAGGTGCCGTTGCCGGCGACGTATTGCTTGGGCAGCACGGCCAGCGTGGCGTCGTCGGTCTTGGCCAGCAGGCCTTGCTCGCCGAGGTTGTTCAGCGGCGGAGATTCTTCGGTGTAGATCACGTCGGCGGGGGAGCGGTCGCCTTCTTCGATGACCTGGCTGGCGAGCTGGTTGCTGCTGCCCTTGCGGACGTTGACGTGAATGCCGGTCTTGGCCTCGAAAGCCTTGGCGATAGCGTCGCCGACTTCCTTGTGTTGACCGTTGTAGAGCGTCAGGGAAACCGCCTCGGCTGCCTGGGTGAGGGGAGTGGCGAGTGCCAGGCCGAGCAGGGTGAAGGTCAAGCCGCGGCGCAGGGTATTTCGAAACATCATTCGCAGGGTTCCTCACTGTCGCATTGCAAAAACTTGCAACAATGATAAACGATATTGTTTCTCAAGTGCGCCTTGTGGGGAGGGCGGAGGTTTGCTAGAGCATGATCTGGTGATCATTTGTGGCGAGGGAGCTTGCTCCCGCTCGGCTGCGTAGCAGTCGTTAATCCTGAGAGGGGGCATGACTGAAGTCAAAGCGAGGAATGCTGCGCATCCCGGCGGGAGCAAGCTCCCTCGCCACAGAGGCTTGCAGGTTTTTAAAGGCCAGAAACGCAAAAACCCGCTTTCGCGGGTTTTCGGGAAACTCAACGTCGTAACCTTGAGTTTGAATTGGTGCCCAGAAGAAGACTCGAACTTCCACGACCGTAAGGTCACCAGCACCTGAAGCTGGCGTGTCTACCAATTTCACCATCTGGGCATTCATCGCGAGCGTTGCCGCTGTTGATGTGGCGCACTATACGGAGCGCTTTTTGATCTGTAAACCCCTGATTTAATTTTAATTAATCGGTTTTAACAAACCCGTTCCCTAGAATGCACAAAACCCGCTTTCGCGGGTTTTGTGTGAGTCTCGAAACTGATCTAGTCTCAAGCTCGAAATTGGTGCCCAGGAGAAGACTCGAACTTCCACGACCGTAAGGTCACCAGCACCTGAAGCTGGCGTGTCTACCAATTTCACCACCTGGGCATCTCGTCAACGTGTGTACGTCGTCGATGGCGCGCACTATACGGAGCGCCTTTTTAACTGTAAACCCCTGTCAGCAAAAAAAATGAATTTTTTTACCAGCGGTGTTCAAAAAGGCTTTCAGGCGTCGATACAAGGCTCCAGAAGGGCCTTATAGAGTCGGAAATTTCCCGTTTGATGGCGCCTATGCCAAACTAACCCGCATATAGACAAGGTGAAAACTCTCTAATGGCCGATTGGCAGTCCCTCGATCCCGAGGCCGCTCGTGAAGCGGAAAAATATGAAAACCCTATTCCCAGCCGCGAACTGATCCTGGCGCATCTCGCCGATCGGGGTTCGCCTGCTGCCCGCGAGCAACTGGTCGAAGAGTTTGGTCTGACCACAGAAGACCAGATCGAAGCCCTGCGCCGCCGCCTGCGCGCCATGGAGCGCGACGCTCAATTGATCTACACCCGCCGTGGCACCTATGCGCCGGTGGACAAGCTCGACCTGATCCTCGGCCGCATCAGCGGTCACCGCGACGGTTTCGGCTTCCTGGTGCCGGACGACGGTAGCGATGACCTGTTCATGAGCCCGGCGCAGATGCGTCTGGTGTTCGATGGCGACCGTGCGCTGGCCCGTGTTTCCGGTCTCGACCGTCGTGGCCGCCGTGAAGGCGTGATCGTCGAAGTGGTGTCCCGTGCCCACGAAACCATCGTCGGTCGCTACTTCGAAGAGGGCGGTATCGGTTTCGTCGTGGCCGACAACCCGAAGATCCAGCAGGAAGTGCTGGTTACGCCAGGCCGCAACGCCAACGCGCAGATCGGTCAGTTCGTCGAGGTGAAAATCACCCACTGGCCGACGCCGCGCTTCCAGCCGCAAGGCGATGTGGTCGAAGTGGTCGGCAACTACATGGCGCCGGGCATGGAAATCGATGTCGCGCTGCGTACCTACGACATTCCGCACGTCTGGCCTGAAGCCGTTCTGAAAGAAGCCGCCAAGCTCAAGCCGGAAGTCGAAGAGAAAGACAAAGAGAAGCGTGTCGACCTGCGCCATCTGACGTTCGTCACCATCGACGGCGAAGATGCCCGCGACAAAGACGACGCTCTCTACAGCGAATCCAAGCCCGGCAAGCTGCGCCTGTTCTCCGGCGGCTGGAAGTTGTACGTGGCGATCGCCGACGTTTCCAGCTACGTGAAGATCGGTTCGGCCCTGGACAACGAAGCCCAGGTGCGCGGCAACTCGGTGTACTTCCCCGAGCGCGTGGTGCCGATGCTGCCTGAGCAGCTGTCCAACGGCCTGTGCTCGCTGAACCCGCATGTCGATCGTCTGGCCATGGTCTGCGAGATGACCATCTCCAAGTCCGGCGAAATGACCGACTACTGCTTCTATGAAGCGGTGATCCACTCCCACGCCCGTCTGACCTACAACAAGGTCAGCGCGATGCTGGAAACGCCAAAAGCCACGGAAGCGCGCAAGCTTCGCGGCGAATACACCGACGTCCTCCCGCACCTCAAGCAGCTGTATGCGCTGTACAAGGTGTTGCTGGCGGCCCGTCACGTGCGTGGCGCGATCGATTTCGAAACGCAGGAAACCCGGATCATCTTCGGTTCCGAGCGCAAGATTGCCGAAATCCGTCCGACCACCCGCAACGATGCGCACAAGCTGATCGAGGAATGCATGCTGGCGGCCAACGTGGCCACCGCCGAATTCCTCAAGAAGCACGAAATCCCTGCGCTTTACCGTGTCCACGACGGCCCGCCACCGGAGCGTCTGGAAAAGCTGCGCGCGTTCCTCGGCGAACTCGGCCTGTCCCTGCACAAAGGAAAGGACGGCCCGTCGCCGAAGGATTATCAGGCCCTGCTGGCAAGCATCAAGGATCGTCCGGATTTCCATCTGATCCAGACCGTGATGCTGCGCTCCCTGAGCCAGGCGGTGTACAGCGCCCAGAACGAAGGCCACTTCGGCCTGAATTACGAAGCCTATACCCACTTCACGTCGCCGATCCGTCGTTACCCGGATCTGCTCACGCACCGCGCCATCCGCAGCGTGATCCATTCGAAACAGGACACTCCGCACGTTCGTCGTGCCGGGGCGATGACCATTCCGAAAGCGCGCATCTATCCGTACGACGAAGCGGCGCTGGAGCAACTCGGCGAGCAGTGCTCGATGAGCGAGCGCCGTGCCGACGAAGCCACCCGCGACGTGGTGAACTGGCTCAAGTGCGAGTTCATGAAGGATCGCGTCGGCGAGTCGTTCCCGGGTGTGATCACCGCCGTGACCGGTTTTGGCCTGTTCGTCGAGCTGACCGATATCTACGTCGAAGGCCTGGTGCACGTCACCGCGCTGCCAGGCGATTACTACCACTTCGACCCTGTGCATCACCGCCTGGCGGGCGAGCGCACCGGTCGCAGCTTCCGTCTTGGCGATACCGTTGAAGTGCGCGTGATGCGCGTCGACCTCGACGAGCGCAAGATCGACTTCGAGATGGCTGAAAAAACCATCAGCGCGCCGATCGGTCGCAAGAAACGTGGCGCCGATACCGCAGCACCTGCGAGCAAGGCTGTGGAAGACAAGGCTCCGGCGAAAACCGCCAGCCGTCGTCCGGCCAAAGAGAAAGCTGTCGAGGCCTATCGCCCGAGCGATGCCGTGGCGAAAAACGCCGAGCTGCGCAAAAGCCGTGAATTGAAGAAGGCCTTGCTGGCCGAAGCCAAAAGCGGTGGTAAAGCGGCGTCTGGGGGAAAGACCGGACGGTCGGCGCCTGACAAGGCTGCCGGCGGCAAGCCAGCCAAACCCAGCAAACACCGTAAAGGCCCGCCAAAAGCGGGTTCGGCTCCAGCCAAGAGTGGCGGGTCGCGTAAACCGAAGGCGAAGTCATGAGTCAGTTGGAAAAAATCTACGGCGTTCACGCGGTAGAAGCGTTGCTGCGTCACCACCCGAAACGCGTCAAGCAGATCTGGCTGGCCGAAAGCCGCAACGATCCGCGCGTGCAGACCCTGATCGAGCTGGCCAACGAAAATCGTGTGCAGATCGGTCAGGCCGAGCGCCGCGAAATGGACGCCTGGGTTGAAGGCGTGCACCAGGGCGTGGTGGCGGACGTCAGTCCGAGCCAGGTCTGGGGCGAGGCGATGCTCGATGAGCTGCTCGACCGCACCGAAGGCGCACCGCTGTTGCTGGTGCTCGACGGCGTGACCGACCCGCACAACCTCGGCGCCTGCCTGCGTTCAGCGGATGCTGCCGGCGCGCTGGCGGTGATCGTGCCCAAGGACAAGTCAGCGACCCTGACCCCGGTGGTGCGTAAAGTGGCCTGCGGCGCGGCGGAAGTGATTCCGCTGGTGGCGGTGACCAACCTGGCGCGCACTCTGGAAAAGCTTCAGCAGCGCGGTCTGTGGGTGGTCGGCACGGCGGGTGAGGCCGAGGTCAGCATTTATGACCAGGACCTGACCGGCCCGACCATCCTGATCATGGGCGCTGAAGGCAAAGGCATGCGTCGCCTGACCCGCGAGCACTGCGACTACCTGGTGAACCTGCCGATGGCCGGTAGCGTCAGCAGCCTCAACGTGTCCGTGGCCACCGGTGTGTGCCTGTTCGAAGCGCAGCGCCAACGTGGCGCCAAGGCCAAGGCTGCAGCCAAGAAAGCCTGACCTGTTGCAAATCCCCTGTAGGAGTGAGCCTGCTCGCGATAGCGGAGTTACATTCAGCATCAAAGTTGAATGTTACGCCCTCATCGCGAGCAGGCTCACTCCTACATTGTTTTGTGGTGCGGCCTATATCCGGTGATTGTTCAAATAATCACCAATTGCCTTGCGCCTGCGCAGTCCCTTCTCTACAATTGCGCCCCTTGCTGTGACGGCAGGCACGCATGTGCCCCGCGCCAGCAAGTCCATAAGTGTCATTCACTCCTTGTCTGACCGTTTTTGAGCGGCAGGCTACAACCCGTAAGGAGGCTGCTGGCGTCATTACGACATCATGTGTGTGGTCCACCCTGAGCAGAGCGTGCAAGTCGGCGGCATGGTTGAGCG
>NZ_JBIVMY010000056.1:0-9636 GCF_044753325.1 Pseudomonas sp. NPDC088414
TATAACTGCCGACCACCATCGTGCGTCAGGTTGACTACACCGAAGGTTCCGCTCGCGGTGACACTTCCGGCAAGGTGATGAAGCCTGCCAAACTGAAGAACGGTACCGAGCTGTCGGTTGCTGACTTCATCGAAATCGGCGACATGATCGAGATCGATACCCGCGAAGGCGGTTCCTACAAAGGCCGTGCCAAATAAGCACTGCTTTTCGCGGAAAGAAAAAGCCCGACCATCGAGTCGGGCTTTTTTGTGCCTGCGATTTCTTTGCGCCGCGGATCCCCTGTAGGAGTGAGCCTGCTCGCGATGGCGTCAGTGCAGCCAACATCTTCGGTGACTGATCCAGCGCTATCGCGAGCAGGCTCACTCCTACATAGGGTTTGTGTGTGCTTTTCAGACGGTGGTGTGCAGACGCACTTCTACATTGCCACGGGTGGCGTTGGAGTACGGGCAGACCTGATGCGCCGCTTCGACCAGGCTCTGTGCATCCGCTTGTTCCAGGCCTGGCAGGCTGATGTGCAGATCGATGTCCAGACCAAATCCACCAGGAATCTGGCCGATACCGACATGAGCGGTGATCGAGGCATCGTCGGGGATTTTGCGTTTGGTCTGGCTGGCAACGAATTTCAGCGCGCCGATGAAGCAGGCGGAGTAACCGGCAGCGAACAGTTGCTCAGGGTTGGTCGCCGCGCCGCCGGCCCCACCCAGTTCTTTCGGAGTGGCGAGTTTGACGTCGAGGATGTTGTCGCTGGAGATCGCACGACCGTCACGGCCGCCAGTGGAGGTTGCGATTGCGGTGTAGAGAGTTTGCATGGTGTGGGCCTCGTTGGGTGTATTTTTTCGCGCTAATTGTTTGCGCGCTAATTAAGTGCGGTATGAATGTAGCTCGCTAATGTTTAGTGCGCAAGATAATTTTTTGAGAAAGCTGAATCTCGGTCCTTTAAAGGCACTGTCGATCAGCTTGAAAGTGAAGATTTAGAGCGGATGGTAGGGGCGCGGGCTGAAGAATATTTTTCCTGGTGAACCGATCCTTTGTAGGAGTGAGCCTGCTCGCGATAGCGGTGGAGCAGGCAATACGGGGGCCGACTGAACCACCGCTATCGCGAGCAGGCTCACTCCTACAAGAGGGCAGCGCTGTTATCCGGTCAGGCTGTCTTGCAGATGGCTGCGCAGGGCTTGCAGCTCGGATTGTAGATTCTGCAGGCGTGCGAGGGTGAAACCACTGGCGCCCAAGATGCATTGCGGAACGCTTTTGGCCTGCTCATGAAGAGCCCGGCCCTGCGCGGTCAGTTCGACGATCACCACCCGTTCGTCTTCACGGCTGCGGGTTCTGCTGAGCAGCCCTTCACCTTCCAGACGCTTGAGCAGTGGCGTCAGCGAACCCGGATCAGTCAGCAACCGCGTGCTGATTTCGCCCACGGTCAAACCGTCCTTTTCCCACAGCACCATCATTGCCAGATACTGCGGGTAGGTCAGGCCCAGCGCTTGCAGCAGCGGTTTGTAGACCTTGGTCATCATCAGCGAGGTGGAATGCAAGGCGAAGCAGGCCTGATTATCCAGCAGCAGGTGATCGCAGTGGTCGAGTGTGTCGCGTTCGGTGGTCATGGCAAAGCCTTGGTCGGTGATGGACTTGAATCTAGCGCCCGAATGTTTAATGCGCCAGATAATTATCCAGAATCTAGTGCCGGCCCAGCTCGCGCTGTAGCGCCAGATCCCACGGCGGCACCGGGCTGAAGCGGGTCTTGAGGTATTCCAGGAGCAGGCGGCTGCGCGAATGGGTCTGCTGTTCCATGCGCAGTGCATAGATGCCGGTGCTCTCTGGTTGCGGCAGACCGTTCTCGCAGAACAGCGGCAGCAGTTCGCCGCGCAGCAGGTACTCACTGGCCAGCCAGGTCGGCAAATGCGCGACGCCCAGCCCGGCCAGAGCCCCGCACACCAGTGCCTCGGCATTGTTGGCGCTCATGCGGATGCGCGCGGGGCGATGCAGTTGCATTTGCCCGTCCAGTTTGAAGCGCCAGGCGAAGGGCGGGGCGAGGCCTTCCCAATCCAGCCCGTCATGTTCACTCAACTGCGCGGGATGGCTCGGTGCGCCACGGCGTTTGAGGTAGTCGGGGCTGGCGCAGGCAATGCGTACCATGCTCGCCAGGGGCGTGGCGACCAGCCGCGTATCGGCCATTTGCCCGGCACGCAGCACCAGATCGACTTTGCCCAGATTCGAGCCGTGCATGTCGATGAAGCTGTCGATCAGGTGCAACTGCACGTCGAGTCCCGGGTACAGCACCAAAAAATCCGCGATCACCGGCGCCAGATGGCGGCGACCAAAAGCCGCCGGGGCATCGATGCGGATCAAGCCTTCCGGCGCACTGCTCAACGACACCGCCTCGGCACGGGCCAGTTGCAGCTCGCTGACAATGCGCCGCGCCCGCTCGGCAAACGCCAGACCCGCCGGGGTCGCCCGCACGGCGTGGGTGCTGCGAATGAACAACTGGCTGCCGACCGCGCCTTCCAGGCTGTCGATGCGCCGCGCCACGGCAGAGGGCGTCAGCGGATGCCGACGGGAAGCGGCAGAAAAACTGCCACTCTCCAGTACATCGAGAAACAGCCCGAGCTGTTCGGTCAACTGATTGGGATTCATGAGTGCTTCGGTGCTTGTGCGAAATTGGCATAGCCATTGTGCGTTGCTGTGCGTTTCCCCGCCAGCCTCGACTGCGTAGGATGAATCGCCTGACGGATGAGGACATCGCTGTGATCGAGTTTTTGTTGTACCTGCTGTTTGGCGCCGCTCTTGGAACCCTGGGTGGAATCTTCGGCATCGGCGGTGGTTTGATCGCTATTCCGCTGCTGGGCGTGTGGTTCGGCCTCGATCAGCAGATCGCCCAAGGCACGGCGCTGGTGATGGTGGTGCCCAACGTGATGTTGGCGCTGTGGCGCTATCACCAGCGCAATCGCATCGAGCTGCATCATGCGCTGCCGTTGGCGGTGATGGGCTTTTGCTTTGCGTGGATCGGTTCGATCTGGGCGGTGGGCATCGATGCGCAGACCATGCGTATCGGCTTTGTCGCGTTCCTCGTGGTGCTCTCGGCGTACAACCTGCTGAAGATGTTTGGCAAGCGACCCGCCGCGACTTCCGAAATGCGCTATTCCTGGCCATGGCTGGGAGTGTTGGGCGCAGCGTCCGGAACCATGGGCGGTCTGTTCGGTGTCGGCGGCGCCGTGGTGGCAACGCCAGTGCTGACCAGCCTGTTCGGCACCAGCCAAGTGGTTGCCCAGGGCCTGTCGCTGGCATTGGCGTTGCCGAGCACCGGCGTGACCCTGGTGACTTACGCGGTGCATCACGAAGTGGACTGGATGATCGGCCTGCCACTGGCCATTGGCGGTCTGGCGAGCATCAGTTGGGGGGTGAAAGTCGCCCACGCCATGCCGGAAAGGCTCCTGCGCGGGCTGTTTTGCGGTTTTCTGGTGCTGTGTGCGGTGATGCTCGCGTTTAAAGTTTGAAGCCTTCGACGATGTGCTCGGCCAGGCATTCGGTGATCGGCGACGGATTGTTCAGGTTGCGGATCAGCATGATGCTGGCCTCGGGCAGCAGCGGCAGGTCTTCGGCAGCGCCAAGAATGCGCATGTCCGGGGTGATCAGGCTTTCCAGTTGCGCGGTGATCGCCAGACCGGCGCTCACCACCGCCATCAGTGCCGACAGGCTGGTGCTGTTGTAGGCGATGCGGTATTCGCGGCCCATTGCGTCCAGCGCATTGCAGGCCCACAAGCGGCAGAAACAATCACTGTTGAACATCGCCAGCGGCAGCGGCGTCTGCTCATGGGCGCTGAAATTCTGCGCCTCGGCCCAGACGAATCGCTCCTTGCGCAGCAACTGGCCAATCTCGTTGCCCGGCTCGCGAGTGACGATCGACAGGTCCAGATCGGTGCGCTGCAACAGCTGTTTGCTGGATTCGCAGTGCACTTCGATCTGGATCAGCGGGTAGAACTGGGCAAACCGCGAGAGGATCCCCGGCAGAAACCGCATCACGTAATCGTCCGGCGTACCGATGCGCACCGTGCCAACCATGTGCGGCTCGCGCAAGGTGTTGAACACTTCGCTGTGCAATTTCAGGATGCGCCGCGCATAACCCAGCAGCACTTGGCCTTCGGCTGTCAGGCGCACCTGGCGACCGTCACGCTCGAACAACTGACGCTGCAACACGTCTTCTTCAAGGCGCTTCATCTGCATGCTCACCGCCGATTGCGTGCGGTTGACCATCTCGCCGGCGCGGGTAAAACCGCCCTGATCGGCAATTGCAACGAAAGTGCGCAGGACATCGGTATCGATACTGGGGTAGGCCGACAATTGATGAATCTCCGTGATGAATGCCATCAGAAACATTCGTTGGATTGATCTTAGCGCCAGCGCGAGACTTGAGCCATCCACAAGGAGGGCAACACGATGAAAGGTCAAAGAGAGTATGTAGACGACACAAAATTTTCCGGCCACGGCCATATCGTTTCCGACCTGCTGCACAAGTTTAGCCGTTGGTACGAACTGCACCGTGAGCGTGAGTTGCTTGCCAGCCTGAGCGACGAAGCGCTGAAGGACATCGGGGTCAGCCGTGCCGACGTCGAACACGAGGCCATCCGGCCGTTCTGGGACGATCCGATGCATAAATGATCAGGGCCTTACTACACAAACCACTTTCAGGTGAGGTAGGTTGCGAGCAGACAAGGAGATGTTCATGCCCGCGACTCTGGCCTTTTCCCTCAAACAGGCGCGACGTCTGGCGCTGGCTGCCCAAGGATTCAACGGGCGCCAGCCGCCGACCGTCAAGGCGCCGCAACTCAACCGGCTGATCGAACGGCTGGGGCTGTTGCAGATCGACTCCGTCAACGCCGTGGTGCGCTCGCACTACCTGCCGCTGTTTTCCCGTCTCGGTTCCTATTCTTCCGATCTGCTCGACCAGGCTGCCTGGAGTTCGGGCGGTCGGCGCACGCTGTTCGAATACTGGGGGCATGAAGCGTCGTTGCTGCCGCTGGCGATGTATCCGTTGCTGGGCTGGCGGATGCAGCGGGCCAGAAATGGCCGGGACATTTATCAGCAACTGGCGAAGTTTGGTCTTGAACAGCAGGACGTCGTGCGCCGGGTTTTAAGCGCGGTCGAGGAGCGCGGTGCATTGGGCGCCGGCAGCCTGTCGACCCGTGAGGACAAGGCCGGACAGTGGTGGGACTGGAGTGCGGAAAAGCATGCACTGGAATGGTTGTTCGCCGCCGGTGAAGTGACGGTGGCCGGTCGCCGCGGTTTTGAGCGTTTGTATGATTTGCCGGAGCGGGTGATCCCGACGTCGATTCTGCGGCAGCCGTTGCCGGATGAAGCCGAAGCGCAACGTGGTTTGCTGCTGCACGCGGCCCAGGCTTTGGGCGTCGGCACGGAAAAGGATCTGCGCGATTACTTCCGCTTGAACCCTGGCGATGCGCGACCGCGTCTGGCGGAACTGGTCGAGGACGGGCGGTTGCAGACCTGCGAAGTCGCCGGCTGGCGACAGATTGCCTACTGCCTGCCGCAGCCGAAAGTCCCGCGTAAAGTTGTCGCCAGTGCTTTGTTGTCACCGTTCGATTCGCTGATCTGGGAGCGCAGTCGTACCGAGCGGCTGTTCGATTTTCGCTATCGGCTGGAGATCTATACGCCGCAGGACAAGCGGGTTTATGGCTATTACGTGCTGCCGTTTCTGCACAACGAGCGGATTGCCGCGCGGGTCGATCTGCGTGCCGAGCGGGCGGCGGGGCGATTGGCGGTGCATGCAGTGCACGAGGAAGCGCCGGGGCTGGACGAAGAGGGGATGCTGGCGCTGGCGTTGAATTTGCGGCAGATGGCCGATTGGCTGGGGCTTGCGCGGGTGCAATTGAATTGTCAGCGCGAAAGTGCGGGGCGGTTGCGGGTGGCATTGGCTGAAATCTGTAGTGACTGAGCTGGCCTCTTCGCGAGCAAGCCCGCTCCCACATGGGTTTTGTGTACGACACAGATCCAGTGTGGGAGCGAGCTTGCTCGCGAAGGCGGCCTGCCAGACGCTAAAAATCTGACTGATTCAGCGGCGAACCTGTTTCAGAGTTTCGGCAATCAAAAACGCCAGCTCCAGCGACTGATCGGCATTCATCCGCGGGTCGCAGTGGGTGTGGTAGCGATCCGAAAGCCCGTCTTCAGTAATCGGCCGCGCACCGCCGATGCACTCGGTGACATTCTGTCCGGTCATCTCGATGTGAATCCCGCCGGCATAAGTGCCTTCGGCTTCGTGTACCTGGAAGAACTGTTTCACTTCGCCAAGGATCTGCGCGAAGTCGCGGGTCTTGTAGCCGCTGCTGGCTTTGATGGTGTTGCCGTGCATCGGATCGGAGCTCCACAGCACCTGCTTGCCCTCACGTTGCACCGCGCGGATCAGCGCCGGCAGGTGATCGCCGACCTTGTTTGCGCCCATCCGCGCAATCAGGTTCAGGCGTCCCGGATCGTTGTCCGGGTTGAGCACGTCGATCAGGCGGATCAGATCATCCGGGTTCATGCTCGGGCCGACTTTCACCCCGATCGGGTTGTTCACTCCGCGCAGAAATTCGACGTGGGCGCCGTCGAGCTGACGGGTGCGGTCGCCGATCCACAGCATGTGCGCCGAGCAATCGTAGTAATCGTTAGTCAGGCTGTCGCGACGCACGAAGGCTTCTTCGTAGTTCAGCAGCAGCGCTTCGTGGGCGGTGAAGAAACTGGTTTCGCGCAGTTGCGGCGAACTGTCCATGCCACAGGCGCGCATGAACGCCAGGGTTTCATCGATGCGATCGGCAAGATGGCTGTATTTTTCGGCCAGTGCCGAGTTGGCGATGAAATCCAGGTTCCACTTGTGCACCTGATGCAGGTCGGCAAAACCGCCCTGGGCGAAGGCGCGCAACAGGTTAAGGGTGGCGGTGGACTGGTGGTAAGACTGCAGCAGGCGCTCGGGATCCGGCACCCGGCTCTTTTCGTCGAAACCGATGCCGTTGACGATGTCACCCCGGTAGGCGGGCAGGGTCACGCCGTCTATGGTCTCGTCGTTGGCCGAGCGCGGCTTGGCGAACTGGCCGGCCATGCGCCCGACCTTGACCACCGGACAACCGGCGGCGAAGGTCATCACGATCGCCATTTGCAGCAATACTTTGAACGTGTCGCGAATCTTCGCCGCCGAGAACTCGGCAAAGCTTTCCGCGCAATCGCCGCCCTGCAGCAGGAACGCCCGGCCCTGAGTCACTTCGGCAAACTGACGGCGCAGCTCGCGTGCTTCGCCGGCAAACACCAGCGGCGGATAGCTGGCCAGGGTCTGCTCGACCTGGCGCAGATGCGCCGCGTCAGGGTATTGGGGTTGTTGCTGGATCGGCAGGGCGCGCCAGCTGTCAGGGCTCCACGGTTGGCTCATCACGGTCTCTAATTGGTTCTACGCACGGGAAGCCCATGGTAGCAGCAATTAGTGCGTGACCTGCTCCCGCCCCATCACCGACAATCGCCGCTTTGCCACGGCGCCGGAGCGGTGCCATCGCGTCACCGCGCCCGGTGACCATCAGGAGACGAAATGACTGAGGAGCGCGTCGAGCTGTTGCTCGCCGAGGTACAGGATGAGTTCGGCGTGATTCGCGTGCTGGAAGTGGCCGATTACCGCTTTCTGGAATTCGGCGATGCCATCGAACAGAGCTGCGTGTTCACCGCCGATCCGAGCTGGCTCGAATACGACTACACCCGGGCGATGCTGATTGGCGCGTTGTGCCATGAGCAACCGGAGAGCGCGCTGTTTCTCGGCCTCGGTGCCGGCACCCTGACCCAGGCTTGTCTCAAGTTTCTGCCGCTGGAAGACGTCGAAGCCATCGAACTGCGCCCGGACGTGCCGCGCCTGGCCATCGAATATCTAGGGCTGGATGACGATCCGCGTTTGTACATTCGTGTCGGCGATGCCCTGGAGTTGCTGCCGACGGCCGAGCCTGCGGATCTGATCTTTGTCGACCTCTACACCGATGTCGGCCCGGGTGTCGGGCATCTGGCCTGGAGTTTCCTCGGTGATTGTCAGAAACGTCTGAATCCGGGTGGCTGGCTGGTGATCAACCAGTGGGCCACCGATGACGGAAAGCCGTTGGGCGCAGCGTTGCTGCGCGGGCTTTATCACCGGCATTACTGGGAGCTGCCGGTGAAGGAGGGCAATGTGATTCTGATTGTGCCGGCGGATCTCGATCAGGACCTGGACATGCAAGCCCTGACCGCCCGGGCCGAAGCGCTGGCGCCGCGGTTGGGGTATTCGTTGCAGTCGTTGATCAACGCAATTCGCCCGGCGACATGAGTGGTTAGTAATGGCCCTTCGCGAGCAAGCTCGCTCCCACATTTGAAATGCATTCCAAATGTGGGAGCGAGCTTGCTCGCGAAGAGGGCCTGAAGAGCACCCGTTTTCTCAGATCCCTTTGAAGATTCCAGGGCGCCGCTCAACCAGCGACCGTACCCCTTCCTTGGCATCCTCACTCCCCAGCAACTTCTTCACCAGCGCCGGCAACCCCTGTGCCGCCGCGGTCTCACCTTCATACCGCGCCTGCCGCGCCGACATCAGCGTCGCCTGCACCCCCAGCGGCGCCTGCCGGGCAATTCGCTCGGCCAACTCAATCGCTCGTGGCAACAGATCCTCGCTGGCCATCACTTCCTGTACCAGGCCCAAATGCAGCGCATCGTGTGCATCGAACTCATCTCCGGTCAGCAACCAGCGCATCGCGTTGCCCCATCCCGCCACTTGATGAAAACGTAAAGTCGCGCCACCAAAAGGAAAAATCCCACGCTGCACTTCCATTTGCGCGAAGCGGGTGTTGCTCGCACACAGGTTGATATCGGCGGCCAGCATCAACTCGATGCCGATGGTCAGGCAGTAGCCCTGCGCGGCAACAATCACCGGTTTGCTCACTCGCGGTCCGACGAAAACACCCCATGGGTCGCAACCACCGGTCGGAACCTGCCAGCCTTCGGCAAGCGCCGAGCTCGCATTCAGTAAATCCAGACCGGCGGTAAAGTGCTCGCCATGCCCGAATACCACGGCCACTCGCGCTTCGCTGTCGGCCTCGAACTCACCGTAGGCCAGGCTCAGCGCGTTGAGCAGATCGAGGTCGAACGCGTTGCGTTTGGCCGCTCGGTCCAGGCCGATCAGGTGGACATGACCACGACGTTCACGGCTGACGCGGCCGGGGCAGGGCTGATTCATGGGTAAATCCTCGGGCGGGAAGGGCGGGTGCAGCGACGGTATGCCGCACATCGGTGAATCGTTTAAGCGTCATCGCCCGCAAGGCCGGGCCTTTGCAAAATAGACCTTCGCACGATTATCCGCAAAACCCCGTTACACAGCGGTGACACAGCGATTCAGCTGATAAAAAAAGCTCCCTTTTCGGGCAAATTCCGGTATAGTGCGCGCCGGCCTTTAACCGGGCCGCGTTTAGGTAGCGCAATTCCCCGAAGTCAGCTTCGGCTGCACGTCCGCACTGCGGGCTCTTCCTTGACGATTCTTTTTCATTCATACGTTTTCGCAAATCCCCGCCGACAAAGCTGCCAGGGCGACTCTTGAGTCTCAACACGGCATGTGCAGCTTTGGAGCATGGGTCTTTGCGGATGCACGTAGAGGCAGTC
>NZ_JBIVMY010000057.1:0-7641 GCF_044753325.1 Pseudomonas sp. NPDC088414
CCTGGGCTCTCTCAATCATGTCGGGCTGGACCCTCTGGTCCACGACATCCGCTTCGTAGAAGACAACTGGGAATCGCCGACCCTCGGCGCCTGGGGTCTGGGCTGGGAAGTCTGGCTCAACGGCATGGAAGTGACTCAGTTCACCTACTTCCAGCAGGCCGGCGGCATCGAGTGCTACCCGGTGACCGGCGAGATCACTTACGGTCTCGAGCGTCTGGCCATGTACCTGCAGGGCGTGGACTCGGTCTACGACCTGGTCTGGGCTGACGGCCCGTTCGGCAAGGTGACCTACGGCGACGTGTTCCACCAGAACGAGGTGGAGCAGTCCACCTACAACTTCGAACACGCCAACGTCGACAAACTGTTCGAACTGTTCGACTTCTACGAAATCGAAGCCAAGCGCCTGATCGAACTCGACCAGCCGCTGCCGTTGCCGAGCTACGAAATGGTCCTGAAGGCCTCGCACACCTTCAACCTGCTGGATGCGCGCCGGGCGATCTCGGTGACCGCGCGTCAGCAATACATCCTGCGCGTACGCACCTTGGCGCGTTCCGTTGCGCAAGCCTACCTGCTGGCCCGCGCCAAGCTGGGCTTCCCGATGGCAACCCCGGACCTGCGTGACGAAGTACTGGCCAAGCTGGAGGCTGCACAATGAGTGCTCAAGATTTTCTGGTTGAACTGGGCACCGAAGAACTGCCGCCAAAAGCCCTGAACACCCTGGCTGAAGCGTTCCTCGCCGGTATCGACAAGGGCCTGCAAGCTGCCGGCCTGAACTACGAAAGCAAAACCGTCTACGCCGCACCGCGGCGTCTGGCCGTACTGATCACTGCACTGGCCACCCAGCAGCCGGATCGCAGCATCAACCTCGACGGCCCGCCACGTCAGGCTGCCTTCGATGCCGAAGGCAACCCGACTCAGGCAGCCCTGGGCTTTGCCAAGAAGTGCGGCGTCGAGCTGAGCGAAATCGACCAGAGCGGTCCGAAACTGCGTTACAGCCAGAACATCGCCGGCAAGCCGACCGCAAGCCTGCTGCCGACCATCGTCGAAGATTCGCTGAACGACCTGCCGATCCCGAAACGCATGCGTTGGGGCGCGCGCAAGGAAGAGTTCGTGCGTCCGACCCAATGGCTGGTGATGCTGCTCGGTGACCAGGTCATCGACTGCACCATCCTCGCGCAGAAGGCTGGCCGCGAATCCCGTGGTCACCGCTTCCACCACCCGGAAAGCGTGCGCATCGGTTCGCCGTCGAGCTACCTGGCTGACCTGCGTGCCGCCTACGTGCTGGCCGACGCCAACGAGCGTCGCGCGATCATCAGCAAACGCACCGAAGAACTGGCGACCCGTCAGGAAGGCACCGCGATCGTGCCGCCGGCGCTGCTCGATGAAGTGACCGCGCTGGTCGAATGGCCGGTGCCACTGGTGTGCTCGTTCGAGGAACGCTTCCTCGACGTGCCGCAGGAAGCGCTGATCACTACCATGCAGGACAACCAGAAGTACTTCTGCCTGCTGGATGCCGACGGCAAATTGCTGCCGCGTTTCATCACCGTCGCCAACATCGAATCCAAAGACCCGCAGCAGATCATCGCCGGTAACGAGAAAGTGGTTCGCCCACGCCTGACCGACGCCGAGTTCTTCTTCAAGCAAGACAAGAAGCAGAAACTCGAAGACTTCAACCTGCGTCTGCAGAACGTGGTGTTCCAGGAAAAACTCGGCAGCGTCTACGACAAGGCCGAGCGCGTTTCGAAACTCGCGGCCTACATTGCCGCGCGGATCGGCGGCAACGCTTCGTGGGCGGCCCGTGCCGGCCTGCTGTCGAAGTGCGACCTGGCCACCGAAATGGTCGGCGAGTTCCCGGAGATGCAAGGTGTCGCCGGTTACTACTACGCCCTCAATGACGGCGAGCCGGAAGACGTCGCGCTGGCGCTGAACGAGCAATACATGCCACGCGGTGCCGGTGCTGAACTGCCGGCGACCCTGACCGGTGCAGCCGTTGCAATCGCCGACAAGCTCGACACCCTGGTCGGCATCTTCGGTATCGGCATGCTGCCAACCGGCAGCAAGGACCCGTATGCCCTGCGCCGTGCGGCCCTCGGCGTGCTGCGGATCCTGATCGAGAAACAACTGGATCTGGACCTGAACGACGCCGTGGCGTTCGCCGTGAGTGCGTTCGGCGCCAAGGTCAAGGCTGCCGGTCTGAACGACGCGGTGCTGGAATTCATCTTCGACCGTCTGCGTGCACGCTACGAAGACGAAGGCGTCGATGTCGCCACCTACCTGTCGGTACGTGCGCTGAAGCCGGGTTCGGCGCTGGACTTCGACCAGCGCGTGCAAGCGGTGCAAGCCTTCCGCAAACTGCCGGAAGCGGCAGCGCTGGCGGCAGTGAACAAGCGTGTATCGAACCTGCTGAGCAAGGTGGAAGGCTCGGTGCCGACCGACGTCCAGGCCAAATACTTCGACAACGCCAACGAGTTCTCGCTGTACTCGGCGATCCAGCAAGCGGATCAAGCGGTGCAGCCAATGGCCGCAGCGCGTCAGTACAACGAATCGCTGGCGCGTCTGGCGGCATTGCGTGAGCCGGTCGACGCGTTCTTCGACGCGGTGATGGTCAATGCCGAAGACGCCAACGTGCGGGCCAACCGCTATGCGCTGCTGGCGCGTCTGCGTGGCCTGTTCCTCGGGGTTGCCGACATTTCGCTGCTGGGTTGAGGGATTGCTGTTGAAACTGCTGATTCTCGATCGGGACGGAGTGATCAATTACGACTCCGACGCTTACATCAAGTCGGTGGAGGAGTGGATTCCGTTGCCCGGCTCGATCGAAGCGATTGCGCAGTTGAGCAAGGCCGGCTGGAAGGTGGCGGTTGCCACCAACCAGTCGGGCATTGCTCGCGGCTATTACGACCTCGCCACCCTCGACGCCATGCACGCGCGCTTGCGCACGCTGGTGGCAGAGCAGGGCGGTGAAGTCGGGCTGATCGTGTACTGCCCGCATGGTCCGGACGCGGGTTGCGATTGCCGCAAGCCGAAGCCGGGGATGTTGCAAACCATCGCGGCGCATTACAACGTGGCGCTGACGAATGTCTGGTTCGTCGGCGACAGCCTTGGTGACCTGGAGGCCGCCAAAGCCGTCGATTCACAGCCCGTTTTGGTAAAGACCGGGAAAGGCGAAAAAACTCTGGGCAAAACCCTTCCGGTCGGCACCCTGATTTTTGACGATCTGGCGGCGATTGCCGCAGAACTTATCCACAACTAGAGTGCTTCTGAAGTTCCTGACCAGGGATTGATCGGGAGTGCGCTTGAACAGTCGGGCATTGCCCGTAACGGTAAACGTCGCCATGTCGATACTGCAGGCCATCAGAATTTTTCTCTTTTACCTGCTGCTGGGCACTACTGCCTTGCTGTGGTGCAGCCTGAGCTTTTTTATCGCGCCCTTTTTGCCGTTCAAGGCGCGTTATCGTTTCATCAATGTGTACTGGTGCCGTTGTGCCTTGTGGTTGACCAAGGTGTTTCTCGGCATTCGTTACGAAGTCAAAGGCGCGGAAAACGTGCCGGATCGGCCCTGCGTGATTCAGTCGAACCACCAGAGCACCTGGGAGACGTTCTTTCTCTCCGCTTATTTCTCGCCCTTGAGCCAGGTGCTCAAGCGTGAATTGCTCTACGTACCGTTCTTCGGTTGGGCCATGGCCATGCTGCGGCCGATCGCGATTGACCGCGACAACCCGAAAGCCGCGCTCAAGCAAGTCGCGGCCAAAGGCGATGAGCTGCTTAAGGACAATGTCTGGGTATTGATCTTCCCGGAAGGCACCCGCGTTCCCCACGGCACTATTGGCAAGTTCTCGCGCAGTGGCAGCGCGTTGGCAGTCAATGCGGCGCTTCCGGTGCTGCCGATTGCGCACAATGCCGGCAAATTCTGGCCAAAAATCGGCTGGGGCAAGAGGCAGGGTGTGATCACCGTGGTCATCGGCAAGCCGATGTATGCCGAAGGGAGTGGCCCGCGCGCCATCGCCGAGTTGAACGACCGGGTACAAGCCTGGAACGAACAGACTCAGCGCGAAATGGGTTCGCTGCCACCAGCACCGCAGGCACCTGCCGCGAATGATCAGGTGGCTGTCTGAGATTTTGTGGATAACCTGTGTACGGTTTTGTTGAAAAAGCTTGAATATTGAAAGTAACCGATTGATTTACTTATATATTTCTCAAGCTCATAAAACACCGTAAAAGGTGCATAAGTTTTTTTCGGAAGTAAAAGAACCGGCTGATATAGCCGGTTTTTTTGTGCCTGTTCACTCGCAGATCAGCGGTAACTGCAGCCGGAACGTGGTGCCTTGATCGACAATACTGCGGCAATCGATATTACCGCCATGATGGTCGACCACTGCCTTGACCATCGACAGCCCCAACCCGACGCCATCAATCCCCTGCGCCGACGAAAAGCGCCGGTACTGGGTGAACAGATCCGGCAGCTCATCGGCGGCAATGCCTTTGCCCTGATCGGTCAATTCACAGCACAGCCACTCGCCCTGGCAACTGACGTTCAACTTGATCGTTGTATCAGGCGGGCTGTACTTGACCGCGTTTTCCAACAGGTTGAACAAGGCGCGGGTCAGCAGGCCTTGGTCAGCGTTGATCAGACGCTCCTGGGATTGTTCATCCATTTGATGAAGCAACTTGATGCTTTTCTGCTGGGCGATGGGCAACGCCTGATCCAGCACGTCCAGTACCAGCATCGCGAACAGACTGGGCTGGAACTGGTAAGCCTCAGACTCGGCCCGCGCCAACAGAACGAAACCGTCAGTCAGATCGAGCGCCCGGCGTACCTGGCGCTCGATCTGCTCGAACAGCGGTGAGTCCGCTCCGGCTTGATGGCGATGCACATCGAGCAGGGCCAAAATCGCCGAATGTGGGGCGCGCAGATCGTGAGATAGAAAACGCAGCAAGACCCCGCGCTGTTCTTCTGCGGCGCGTTCGGCGCTCAGATCGGTGAGGCTCAGCAGCCAGCCGATGGGAGTATCGCCATCCACCGGCAGCAATGCCGCGCGCTCCAGACGCAAGCTGCGTTCCTTGTGATCGCGAAACTCCAGCAGCGTCAGGTCCGACAGCGCCGGGCGTGGTTCTGTGGACAACTCCGGGTAACCAAGGCGGGCCAGTTGCTTGAGAACGTCGTCGCCAACCAGAGGATGATCGAACAATACGCGGGCCTTGCGGTTTCCCAGCAGAATCTGCCCCTTGGGATCGCTGATCAGTGTTGCCACCGGCAGGTATTCAAGACCGTCGGCAATGAAGCGCCGGGTATCGCGCGTGCGGCTCATGGCTTGTTCCAGCGCCATGATCTGCCCCTGTAACTGGTCTGCGCTGGTGAATTTTGCGCGGCGCCGTTCGGGGAACACTTTCGGCTCGCGGTCCAGTCGCGCCAGCTCCCAGCCAAAGTACGTCAGCACCACGCTCAGGCGCCGCCAGTTCCAGATCAGGTAACCGAACAACATGCCGAGCGCTGCTGGAGTCGGTGACCACCAGTGCCTGACTTCCGCCAGCCCGGCGCTGGTCAGCAGCACACAAGCCACACCGCACGATGTTACCCAGATCGCCCAGCGCGGGCGCCACAGCAGCAATCCGAGTACGCAGGCTACCAGCCCTACCGAAAGCAACGCACTCCACATCGGTACCACGTCGTGCAGATTGATCTGCGCGCGATACGACAACAAGGCAGTCAGCGGCAACAGCACTAGACTTATCCACACCCACTCACGCACCAGCCGCCGAAACAGGCGCTGGACCTGACTCGGCTCGCGGCTTTCGCGTCGACGCGGGCTATTCATGGCAAACAGGGAGGTGGGCAGTGAATGGTTTCATGGACCACAGGTCTGAGGACGTAGATCCGAAGAATCATAGCGGACGTCGACCGATGATGGACGGCTTACTTTTACCGCACAGGCCAGACCGTTATGGTTGCCGGCCACTGCCCAAGCAACAAGGAACCCACGCGTATGCGCGTTGCGATACTGGACGATGAACCTGCCGAACTGCGGCGGGTCGAGCAAACCCTGCAGCAAATGGCTGCGGAGGGAGATCAACCTTGGTCGTTGCACAGCTTTGAACGGGGCGAGGACCTGCTGCGCCAATTGCGCCGGGACACTTTCGACCTGCTGATCCTCGACTGGCAACTGCCCGACCTGACCGGCCTGGCGCTGCTGCGCTGGACCCGCGAACACATGGAGTCGCCGCCCGCCGCTATCATGCTGACCAGCCGCGACGGCGAAAGCGATATCGTCCAGGCGCTGAACGCCGGTGCCGATGATTACGTCAGCAAACCGTTCCGCCCCAACGAGCTGAAAGCCCGAGTCGCCGCCGTACTGCGCCGGCACAGCCAGCAACGCAGCACCGCTGCCGAAGTCCTGACGTTCAATGACCTGACCTTCGACGATGCCGAACTGAGCGTCACCCGCGAGGGCAGGGCCGTGGTCATGACCGAACGTGAATACCGCCTGGCGCGCTGCCTGTTCAGTAACCTGGGTCGGCCGTTGTCGCGGGAGTACTTGTACGAACGTTTCTGGCCCCATGAAGAAGTCGCGTCATCTCGGCCGCTGGATACGCACATCTACCGCCTGCGCAACAAACTGGGGCTGACGGCGGATCGGGGTTGGCAGTTGCTGACGATTTATGGGTATGGGTATCGGTTAGAGAGTGTCACGGTTGCATCCGAGTAAAAAACAAAAGATCGCAACCTGCGGCAGCTCCTACCGGTAATCCATGTAGAAGCTGCCGCAGCCTGCGATCTTTTGATCTGCCAATAAAAAGGCCAACGCATGTGCGTTGGCCTTTTCGTTTGGCGCCGACCGGGATCAGAAATCCAGGTTGGAAACCGCCAGAGCGTTGCTTTCGATGAAGTCACGGCGAGGTTCGACCGCATCACCCATCAGGGTGTTGAAGATCTGGTCCGCGCCAATGGCGTCTTCGATGGTGACTTTCAGCATGCGGCGCACGCTTGGGTCCATGGTGGTTTCCCACAGCTGATCCGGGTTCATTTCGCCCAGACCTTTGTAGCGCTGGATGGTGTGGCGCTTGGTGCTTTCGGCCATCAGCCAGTCGAGGGCTTCCTTGAACTCGGTGACCGCTTTCTTGCGCTCGCCACGCTGGATGTACGCGCCTTCGTCGAGCAGGGTGCTCAGTTGAGCGCCGAGGGTGACGACGGTCTTGTAGTCGTTGCTGCCGAAGAAGTCGCGGTTGAAGGTGACGTAGTTCGACAAGCCGTGGGAGATCAACTCCACCTCTGGCAGCCACACGCCACGTTCACGGTCTTCACGCAGGCTGGCCTTGTAGACCAGACCCGACTTCTCGACGGTGCGCAGACGTACTTCGTACTGGGCCAGCCAGTCCTGCATCTTGGCGTGGTCGCCGAGCATTTCCAGGCTCACGGCCGGCAGGTAGATGAAGTGTTCGGTCAACTCCTGCGGGTACAGGCGCGACAGACGCTTGAGGGTCTTCATCACCATGCGGAAGTCGTTTACCAGACGCTCCAGCGCTTCACCGGAAATGCCCGGGGCCTCTTCGTTCAGGTGCAGGCTCGCATCTTCCAGGGCCGACTGCGTCATGTACTCTTCCATGGCGTCGTCGTCTTTGATGTATTGCTCTTGCTTGCCTTTCTTG
>NZ_JBIVMY010000058.1:0-7056 GCF_044753325.1 Pseudomonas sp. NPDC088414
GGCATCCCGGTCAGCGGGGTTGTCGCGACCACCAGCAGCCCGGAAGGCGTTGACTACATCATCCCAGGCAACGATGACGCAATCCGCGCTATCCAGCTGTACATGGGTTCGATGGCTGACGCAGTGATCCGTGGTCGCAACAATGTTGCTGGCGGCACTGTTGAATTCGCAGCTGAAGAAACTCAGGCTGCAGCTGAGTAATCGACGCCCTGGCGTTGACTCAGTAAGCAAAAAGGGGGCTTGGCCCCCTTTTTGCCACCTCGAAAACCGTTTGTTGGCGCCCACTTGTGGCAGCGCACCTCCTGCATTTGTAACGTGCAGCAGCTACAAGGTGTTTCGGGAAGAATTGAACGCCCGTTCGATCGGGTGGAATGGTTGAAAACCTATCCAAGAGGAATTTGAAAATGGCAGCAATTACTGCAGCGTTGGTTAAAGAACTGCGCGAGCGTACCGGCGAAGGCATGATGGACTGCAAGAAAGCCCTGGAAAAGGCTGACGGCGACATCGAAAAAGCCATTGATGACATGCGTGCTTCGGGCGCGATCAAGGCTGCGAAAAAGGCTGGCAACGTTGCCGCTGAAGGCGCAATCGCAATCAAGGACGACGGTAAGGCTGCCGTTATCCTGGAAGTGAACTCGCAGACCGACTTCCTCGCTCTGCAAGACGACTTCAAGAACTTCGTTGCTGCCAGCGTTGAAAAAGCTTTCGCTGACAAGCTGACCGACGCTGCTCCGCTGATCGCTTCGCAAGAAGCTGCTCGCGAAGCACTGGTTGCCAAAGTAGGCGAGAACGTCAACATCCGTCGTCTGACCCGTATCGAAGGTGACGTTGTAGGTTCTTACCTGCACGGCAACAAGATCGGTGTTGTTGTGGCTCTGAAAGGCGGTGACGTCGAGCTGGCCAAAGACATCGCGATGCACGTAGCTGCGAGCAACCCTGAGTTCCTGCTGCCTTCGCAAGTTTCGGCTGAAGCGATCGAGCGTGAAAAAGCTGTGTTCCTGCAGCTGAACGAAGAGAAGATCAAAGGCAAGCCAGAAAACATTGTTGAGAACATGGTCAAAGGCCGTATCAGCAAGTTCCTGGCAGAAGCAAGCCTGGTTGAGCAGGCGTTCGTCAAGAACCCTGAAATCAAGGTTGGCGAGCTGGCCAAGAAAGGCGGCGCTGAAATCGTTTCCTTCACCTACTTCAAAGTAGGCGAAGGCATCGAGAAGCCGGTCGACAACTTCGCTGAAGAAGTTGCTGCCCAGCTGGCTGCCGCCAAGCAATAAGACAGTTTTTTCAACTGTCGCCCGAAAGAGGCTGCCCGCTCACGCGCGCAGCCTCTTTTCAGATGGGGTTACCAATTTTTAATTGGTTTCCACTGGGAACTGGCTTACAAAGCCAGGTTCCGATGGCGCTGAAGCAGCGCCAAGCTAGAGTGAACGGCAGCTGTAAAACAGCTTGCACAGAATTTTTTAAATACGCCGCAGGAGAGATTCGCAATGGCTCAGCAGGGCAGTGGTTATCAGGCTCGCTATAAACGCATTCTACTCAAGCTTAGCGGCGAGGCCCTGATGGGCTCGGAAGAGTTCGGGATCGATCCAAAAGTGCTGGATCGGATGGCGCTGGAAGTCGGCCAGCTGGTCGGCATCGGCGTACAGGTCGGTCTGGTGATCGGCGGTGGCAACCTGTTCCGTGGCGAGGCCTTGAGCAAGGCTGGCATGGATCGGGTGACAGGCGACCACATGGGCATGCTGGCCACTGTGATGAACGCCCTGGCCATGCGCGATGCGCTGGAACGTGCCAATATCTCGGCGATCGTGATGTCGGCCATTTCCATGGTTGGCGTGACCGATCACTATGATCGCCGCAAAGCCATGCGTCACCTGAACTCCAAGGACGTGGTGATTTTCGCCGCCGGTACCGGTAATCCGTTCTTTACCACGGATTCGGCAGCCTGCCTGCGTGCCATCGAGATCGACGCTGACGTCGTTCTGAAGGCGACCAAGGTCGATGGCGTCTATACCGCTGACCCGTTCAAAGACCCGCATGCCGAGAAGTTCGATCATCTGACTTATGATGAAGTGCTGGATCGCAAGCTGGGTGTAATGGATCTGACAGCTATTTGCCTGTGCCGCGACCACAAAATGCCGCTGCGCGTATTCAACATGAACAAGCCTGGCGCCCTGCTGAACATCGTGCATGGCGGCGCTGAAGGCACCCTGATCGAGGAAGGTCAACAATGATCAACGAAATCAAGAAAGACGCTCAAGAGCGCATGCAAAAATCCCTGGACTCTCTGGCCCATGCATTCGGCCAGATTCGTACCGGCAAGGCTCACCCAAGCATCCTGGGCAGCGTGATGGTGCCGTACTACGGCGCAGACACTTCCATTACTCAGGTGGCCAACATCACTGTAAAAGACTCCCGCACCCTGCAAGTTGTCGCTTTCGAGCGCAACATGCTGGCGGCCGTCGACAAAGCGATCCAGAGCGCCGGTCTGAACCTGAACCCGACCAACCTGGGTGAACTGCTGCTGATCTCCATGCCGGCCCTGACCGAAGAAACCCGTAAAGGCTTCACCAAGCAGGCGCGTGCAGCAGCGGAAGATGCGCGTGTTGCTGTGCGCAATATCCGTCGTGATGCGCTGGGCGATCTGAAAAAACTGGTCAAGGATAAAGAAATCAGCGAAGACGAAGAGCGTCGTGCCACCGCTGATATCGACAAGCTGACCAAAGACTTCGAGGCCCAGATCACCAAGGCCACGGACGAGAAAGAAAAAGACCTGATGGCCGTATAAGGGTCGAGTTTTAAATGGACAAGACCAAGCAGTCTGCGCCGTCCGCGGTGCCGCGCCATGTCGCGATCATCATGGATGGCAATAATCGCTGGGCGAAAAAACGCTTTATGCCGGGTGTTGCCGGGCATAAGGCCGGCGTGGATGCTGTGCGGGCAGTGATCGAGGTGTGCGCCGAGGCCAAGGTCGAAGTGCTCACCCTGTTCGCCTTCTCCAGTGAGAACTGGCAGCGTCCGGCCGATGAAGTCAGTGCCTTGATGGATCTGTTTTTCAAGGCGCTGCGTCGTGAGGCCAAGCGCCTCAACGACAACAACATCAGCTTGCGCATCATCGGCGATCGCTCGCGCTTCCATCCTGAGCTTCAGGCGGCGATGCGCGAAGCAGAAGCCATGACGGCCGGCGCCAACCGCTTCATCCTGCAGATCGCCGCCAACTACGGCGGTCAGTGGGATATTGCCCAGGCGGCGCAGCGTCTGGCGCGTGAAGTCCAGGCCGGGCATTTGCGCCCGGAAGACATCACTCCGGATCTGCTGCAGACCTGTCTGGCCACCGGCGACCTGCCGTTGCCGGACCTGTGCATCCGCACCGGTGGCGAGCACCGCATCAGTAACTTCCTGCTGTGGCAACTGGCATACGCCGAGTTGTACTTCTCCGACCTGTTCTGGCCGGACTTCAAACACGAAGCCATGCGCACCGCGCTGGCCGATTTCGCTTCGCGCCAGCGTCGCTTCGGTAAAACGAGCGAACAGGTCGAAGCTGGAGCCCGGGTTTAATGCTTAAACAACGAATCATCACTGCGCTGATCCTGCTGCCGATCGCTTTGTGCGGGTTTTTCCTGCTCGAAGGATCCGGTTTTGCGCTGTTCATCGGTCTGGTCGTGAGCCTGGGCGCCTGGGAATGGGCGCGTCTGGCAGGCTTTACCGCGCAGTCGTTCCGTGTTGGCTTTGCCGCTGTCGTCGCGTTGATGTTGTTCGTCATGTACGTCCTGCCGGGCCTCGCCCCTTGGGTGTTGGGCGCTTCAGTGTTGTGGTGGGCAGTGGCGACGTATCTGGTGCTGACCTATCCGCGCTCGAGCGAGCACTGGTCCACGGCGGCCACCAAACTGGTGATCGGCTTGCTGATCCTGCTGCCGGCCTGGCAAGGGCTGGTGCAGATCAAGCAGTACCCATTGGGTAACTGGCTGATCATGGCCGTGATGGTGCTGGTCTGGGGTGCCGACATCGGTGCCTATTTCTCCGGCCGAGCCTTCGGCAAGCGCAAGCTGGCGCCGCAAGTCAGCCCGGGTAAAAGCTGGGAAGGCGTTTACGGTGGCCTGGCGCTGAGTCTGGTGATCACTGCGATCGTTGGCCTGGTTCGCGACTGGACGGTGGCTGAACTGCTCAAGGGGCTGATCGGCGCTGCGTTGATCGTATTCATTTCGGTGGTGGGCGATCTCACCGAAAGCATGTTCAAGCGTCAGTCCGGCATCAAGGACAGCAGCAACCTGCTGCCCGGTCATGGCGGTGTGCTTGATCGCATCGACAGCCTGACCGCTGCGATCCCTATTTTCGCTGTATTGCTGTGGATGGCTGCACCGTGAGCCGCCCGCAACAGATTACCGTTCTGGGAGCCACCGGCTCGATCGGTCTGAGCACCCTCGACGTCATCGCTCGGCATCCCGAGCGTTATCAGGTTTTCGCCCTGAGCGGCTTCACGCGCCTGAGCGAGTTGCTGGCCTTGTGCATCCGCCATGTGCCGCAGTTTGCCGTGGTGCCGGAAGTGGCGGCGGCGCGCGGTTTGCAGGACGACCTGCGGGCTGCCGGTTTGCCCACTCGCGTATTGGTCGGGGAGGAGGGCCTGTGCCAGGTTGCCTCCGCCCCTGAAGTCGATGCCGTGATGGCGGCCATCGTCGGCGCCGCGGGCCTGCGCCCGACGCTGGCGGCGGTGCAGGCCGGGAAGAAAATTCTCCTGGCCAACAAAGAGGCGTTGGTGATGTCCGGCGCGCTGTTCATGCAGGCCGTGCACAAGAGCGGCTCGGTGTTACTGCCGATCGACAGCGAACACAACGCGATCTTCCAGTGCATGCCGCAGGATTTTGCCCGCGGTCTGGGTGTGGTCGGCGTGCGGCGGATTTTGCTAACGGCATCGGGCGGTCCGTTCCGCCAGACACCGATGAGCGAGCTGGCGCATGTCTCGCCTGATCAGGCATGTGCGCACCCGAACTGGTCCATGGGGCGCAAGATCTCGGTGGATTCGGCCAGCATGATGAACAAGGGCCTGGAGTTGATCGAGGCCTGCTGGCTGTTCGACGCCAAGCCGTCGCAGGTCGAGGTGGTGATCCATCCGCAGAGTGTGATTCACTCGCTGGTCGACTATGTGGATGGCTCGGTATTGGCGCAGTTGGGCAACCCTGACATGCGCACGCCGATTGCCAACGCATTGGCCTGGCCTGAGCGGATCGACTCGGGTGTGGCACCACTGGATCTGTTTGCCGTTGCGCGCCTGGATTTCGAGGCGCCGGACGAACAGCGCTTCCCTTGCCTGCGCCTGGCGCGGCAGGCGGCGGAGGCCGGCAACAGCGCACCGGCCATGCTCAATGCGGCCAACGAAGTGGCAGTCGCGGCGTTTCTCGACGGACGCGTTGGCTATCTGGAAATCGCGAGTATCATCGAGGACGTGCTGAACCTCGAGCCAGTGGTCGCGCTTGAGGATCTGGATGCGGTGTTTACCGCAGACGCGAAAGCGCGGATTCTGGCCGAACAGTGGCTGAATCGTCACGGCCGATAGCCGTTGCAGAACCATGGCTCCACGCGGCACTGAACAGGATTGCGGAGAAAGTAGATGAGCGCGCTCTATATGATTGCCGGCACCCTGATCGCTTTGGGTGTACTGGTCACCTTTCACGAATTCGGCCACTTCTGGGTCGCGCGTCGCTGTGGCGTCAAGGTTTTGCGTTTTTCCGTGGGCTTCGGCATGCCCCTGCTGCGCTGGCACGACAAGCAGGGCACCGAGTTTGTCGTCGCCGCGATTCCGCTGGGCGGCTACGTCAAAATGCTCGATGAGCGTGAGGGCGAAGTACCGGCCGATCAGCTTCATCAATCCTTCAATCGCAAATCGGTTCGCCAGCGCATCGCTATTGTCGCAGCGGGACCGATCGCCAACTTCCTGCTGGCTCTGGTGTTTTTCTGGGTGCTGGCCATGCTCGGCAGCGAGCAGATCCGTCCGGTCATCGGTGCCGTCGAATCCGGCAGCATCGCGGCCAAGGCCGGTTTGAATGCCGGTCAGGAAATCGTCGCTATCGATGGTGAGCCGACTTCCGGCTGGGCGGCGGTCAATTTGCAGTTGGTTCGTCGTCTTGGGGAAAGTGGTTCCCTGCAGTTGCTCGTGCGTGAGCAGGGGGCTACCGCGGATTCGCCGCGCGAATTGGCGCTGGATCACTGGCTCAAAGGGGCTGATGAGCCTGATCCGATTCGCTCGCTGGGTATTCGCCCATGGCGGCCGGCGTTGCCGCCGGTGCTGGCCGAGCTCGATCCAAAAGGTCCGGCGCAGGCCGCTGGTCTGAAAACCGGAGACCGCCTGTTGTCGCTCGACGGCCAGGCGCTGGGTGACTGGCAGCAGGTGGTCGATACCGTTCGTACGCGTCCTGATACCAAAATCTTGCTGCGCGTCGAGCGCGACGGTGCTCAAATCGACGTCCCGGTGACCCTGGCTGCGCGTGGCGAAAGCAAGGCGCCGAGTGGTTATCTGGGCGCTGGCGTGAAAGCTGTGGACTGGCCGCCGGAAATGATCCGCGAGGTCAGTTATGGCCCGTTGGCCGCGATTTGCGAGGGTGCCCGGCGTACCTGGACCATGAGCATCCTGACGCTGGACTCACTGAAGAAAATGCTGTTTGGCGAGCTCTCGGTAAAAAACTTGAGTGGGCCGATAACCATTGCTAAAGTGGCGGGCGCTTCTGCCCAGTCGGGCGTTGCTGATTTCCTGAATTTCCTTGCTTATCTGAGTATTAGCCTGGGGGTTCTGAATTTGCTGCCCATTCCTGTACTGGATGGGGGGCATTTGTTGTTTTATCTGATTGAGTGGGTGCGTGGTCGCCCCTTGTCGGATCGGGTGCAAGGTTGGGGGGTGCAGATCGGTATCAGTTTGGTGGTCGGAGTGATGTTGCTTGCTCTGGTCAATGATCTGGGTCGACTGTAAAGCTTCGCTGAATTGCGAATCTGCCGCATTTTGCGGCAGTTTGTTTATTGCCAGTTGGAATAAGAAAGGACTTCATGAAACGTCTGCTGCTAACTGCGGTTCTCACC
>NZ_JBIVMY010000059.1:0-2642 GCF_044753325.1 Pseudomonas sp. NPDC088414
TGGGTTAGTATTAGCGTCCTTCACTTTCAGCTTGATTTAAGCGTTAATCTTCTTTGCCTTGAGGCACTCCAATTACGGGTTAGAACGCCTCGAAAGGCTCCCCGGTTACTTGCGCGTTTATCCCAGTGACGACAAAACCCCACAGCCTAGGGCTGCGGGGTTGGGATGCTTGTTCAGTTAGACCTTTTCGACCTGACTGAACTCCAACTCTACCGGGGTAGAGCGACCGAAAATAAGCACTGCCACCTGGACACGGCTCTTTTCGTAGTTAACTTCTTCGACGGTGCCGTTAAAGTCAGCGAACGGACCGTCAGTAACACGAACCACTTCACCCGGCTCAAACAGAGTCTTCGGCTTCGGCTTATCACTACCATCGGCCACACGACGCAGAATGGCTTCCGCCTCTTTGTCGGTGATTGGCGCAGGCTTGTCGGCAGTACCGCCGATGAAGCCCATCACCCGAGGAGTATCCTTGACCAAGTGCCAAGTACCCTCGTTCATATCCATCTGTACCAGCACATAGCCTGGGAAGAACTTGCGTTCGCTTTTGCGCTTCTGGCCATTACGCATTTCAACCACTTCTTCAGTGGGAACCAGAATTTCGCCGAAGCCATCTTCCATGCCAGCCAGCTTAACGCGCTCAATCAGCGAGCGCATGACATGCTTCTCGTAACCCGAGTAAGCATGCACAACGTACCAACGCTTAGCCACGGGACACCCTTAGCCGACAATCAAGGAAACAAGCCAGCCGAGCAGGGAATCAACACCCCACAACAGCAACGCCATAACGATAACCACAGCAACAACGATCAACGTAGTCTGCGTGGTTTCCTGGCGAGTTGGCCATACGACTTTACGAATCTCGGTGCGCGCTTCCTTAACCAGTACAAAGAACGACTTGCCCTTTGCAGTCTGCAGGCCTACAAAGGCAGCTACAGCAGCAATGACGAGCAAAGCGAGTACACGGTACAGGATCGGCGAAGCAGCGTAATACTGATTGCCAACAACGCCAACAACCACCAAAGCAACTACTACAAGCCACTTGAGCAGATCGAAGCGAGAGCCTTGAGCTTCAGCCTTAGGAGTCATCTATGAAGATCCTGTGAAAAGAAAGCCAGACACACCGAGTGAATCTGGCAGGTCAGGAGGGAATCGAACCCCCAACCTACGGTTTTGGAGACCGTCGCTCTGCCAATTGAGCTACTGACCTAAAACAAAATCAGGCCGACCATTATGCCGGCCCGAAAAATACATTACAACCGCTTATTCGATGATTTTGGCTACGACGCCAGCGCCGACGGTACGACCGCCTTCACGGATAGCGAAACGCAGACCGTCTTCCATCGCGATGGTTTTGATCAGGGTAACAGTCATCTGAATGTTGTCACCTGGCATTACCATTTCAACGCCTTCTGGCAGCTCGCAGTTACCAGTCACGTCAGTAGTACGGAAGTAGAACTGTGGACGGTAGCCTTTGAAGAACGGAGTGTGACGGCCGCCTTCTTCCTTGCTCAGAACATAAACTTCTGCAGTGAACTTGGTGTGCGGCTTAACCGAACCTGGCTTGACCAGAACCTGACCACGCTCAACGTCGTCACGCTTGGTACCACGCAGCAGAACGCCGCAGTTCTCGCCAGCACGACCTTCGTCGAGCAGCTTGCGGAACATCTCAACACCGGTGCAGGTGGTGGTGGTGGTGTCACGCAGACCAACGATTTCCAGAGCATCTTGAACGCGAACGATACCGCGCTCGATACGACCAGTCACAACAGTACCGCGACCCGAGATCGAGAATACGTCTTCGATTGGCATCAGGAATGGCTTGTCGATCATACGAACTGGCTCTGGGATGTAGCTGTCCAGAGTTTCAACCAGTTTCTTGACGGCAGTGGTACCCATCTCGTTGTCGTCTTTGCCTTCCAGCGCCATACGAGCCGAACCGATGATGATTGGAGTGTCATCGCCCGGGAAGTCGTAGGTGGACAGCAGGTCGCGAACTTCCATCTCAACCAGTTCCAGCAGCTCAGCGTCGTCTACCAGGTCAGCCTTATTCAGGAAAACCACGATGTACGGAACGCCTACCTGACGGGACAACAGGATGTGCTCACGGGTTTGTGGCATCGGACCATCAGCGGCCGAGCAAACCAGAATAGCGCCGTCCATTTGAGCAGCACCGGTGATCATATTCTTCACATAGTCAGCGTGACCTGGGCAGTCAACGTGAGCGTAGTGACGGATCAGCGAGTTGTACTCAACGTGTGCGGTGTTGATGGTGATACCGCGAGCTTTTTCTTCTGGAGCGCTGTCGATCTTGTCGAATTCAACTACGGCCGAACCGAAAACTTCGGAGCAGACGCGAGTCAGAGCAGCGGTCAGAGTGGTTTTACCGTGGTCAACGTGACCAATGGTCCCTACGTTGACGTGGGGCAGGGAACGATCAAATTTTTCCTTAGCCATCGATAACACCCTCAACAGAAGAATTAGACGAACGATATCTACCATTAAAACAAAGGCAGATATTTTCATATCTGCCTTGTCATATGGAGCTCTTGAGCGGATTTGAACCGCTGACCTCACCCTTACCAAGGGTGTGCTCTACCAACTGAGCTACAAGAGCGTAACACTTTGCACAACCTGCAAAC
>NZ_JBIVMY010000059.1:2651-5222 GCF_044753325.1 Pseudomonas sp. NPDC088414
TCTACCACTAAACTATACCCGCGGAGCTTGCAGCTCACGCTAAAAATGGTGGAGGGGGAAGGATTCGAACCTTCGAAGTCGTAGACGTCAGATTTACAGTCTGATCCCTTTGGCCGCTCGGGAACCCCTCCTAAGCGAGCCGGCATTCTATACCATGCCGACCTTCTGTCAAGCATTTTCTCATTAAAAACCTGAGGTTAGCTGCGTTGACACCGCCCCGCTTTGACAACCTGTTTAGGTGTTCGCTGTGGAGCGGGCGCCATTCTATGCAAACTATTCCAGCGGTGCAACCCCCTCACACAGCATTATTTTATGTTTTAACTCATTGAATTCCTTGGAAAGGTTTTGCAACTGCACATCCCCCAATAAACGCTGGTTTTCGGGCGCAATACGCAACCAGTAACCAGACTCGGGAAAATCCTTTTGCGAAACCTGAACCTTCACATTCATGGTAGCTAGACGCACCTGCAGCGCGGAAATGCTGCTTTCTTGAGTCAAACCACCCAAGAACAGACACTCCTGTCCGGCACGGCGCATGCCCTGCCCCGCCCCAGAGTTACCAGCTGCCTCACTCAATAAGCGAATATCTTGCTGGGACCCACGGTACATGCTGAGTGGCGTGACATCCTTTGCACGCAAGGGCGCTTCCTGCTGATGCCAGACGTAATAGAACACATTGAGAACAACGAGCAGCAGGAACAACCAACGCATACAAACCTCAAGTTAAAGGACACGCCATCGCCAACCCTACAAATACCAGGTCGGGGACGATCCGAGCATCAGGCACGACGTCCGCCACCAACCCAGCATCGCCACCGGTAATAAAGACAGTAAAGCGCCCCCCCCAATAGGATCGAGCCATTTCCATCTGGGTCAGGACGAAGCCTCTCAACATTAAAGAGCACCCACGCTCCACCGCCTCTACGGTACTGCGCCCCGGAGCATGGCTCGTCAGCGCTTTTTCGGCCGCCAAGTCCCCATAACGGATTTTCCGGGTATGCGTACGTAATTGGTTACGCATCAAGGGCATCCCTGGACAAATGAATCCCCCCAGGTGCTCACCTTCGGCATTAATAAAGTCGGCCGTCACCGCGGTGCCGAAATCCAGAATCAGACAGGCGCCAGCAGCCAAATGAAAGCCACCAAGCATCGCCAACCAGCGATCCAGCCCCAAGCGTTCATAGTCGTCATAGCCATTCCTGACACCAGACATTTCACTGGCCGACTTGGCGCACACGACTGAAACCCCGAACGTCTGCTCGAGAATTCGGGTGAGCGCGGCAGTTTCTTCACCGGTCCTTACGCTGACCAACCGACATTTACGCAACGACAGGCTGTCAAATGCGCACAAGCTATCCACCAGAGCTTGATCCGAGTCGACAACACCTTCCGCGAACAGACCGCCAGCAGCTGTATTCAATACACGCCACTTGATAAAGCTATTCCCACAGTCGAGCTCAAGAATCATCACGCAACCTCAGGCTGAGCTCACCACCGTTAAATACTTTTTCCACGCCATCCACCTTCAAACGCAGCGCACCCTGACTATCGATGCCGAGCACCACGCCCTCTATATGACTAACGCCCGCAATCAACGAAACCGGACGCCCCTGCCACACATGGTATTTTTCCCACTCCTCCTGGAGCTCCGAAAAACCATCAAGCTGATGGCGCTGAATATAGCGACTCAACTGCTCGCTCAACTCAGCCGCCAAGATATTGCGATCACTGCTTTTGCCCGTTTCCAGTCGAATCGACGTCCATTGCTGGTCCACCTCATCAGCAATCTGCATGTTCACATTAATGCCTATACCTAGCACTACATGGCAAACATCTGCAGGATCCCCGACAAGCTCCAGGAGGATGCCCGCGACTTTCTTGTTTCCGACCAACACATCGTTAGGCCACTTCAATCCTGCGCCTGACACACCCAGCTTTCGCAGGGTATGCATAACCGCCAAACCAACAACCAGACTCAATCCCTCGAGCTGGCGCATGCCGCCCTCAATACGCAAGACCAGGCTGTAATAGAGATTTTCAGCAAAGGGACTTACCCACTTACGCCCCCTTCGTCCCCGACCGGAAATCTGTCTCTCTGCCAACACCAGGAACGGCGCCGTGCGACCTTGATTGATCGCGCGCAACGCCTCTGCATTGGTGGAGTCAATGGAGTCAAAGACAGTCATGGGCCACACCGGGGTCAAAGCACCTATGCTGAGCGGATCGAGCAATGTCAGGGGAGCCGCCAATTGATAGCCTCGGCCCCGGACCTTGTTAATGGATAACCCGAGCTCAACCTCAAGATTCTGAAGCTGCTTCCATACAGCACTTCGACTGATGCCCAGGGCAGCCCCTAGAGCCTGACCAGAATGGAATCGACCATCCTTTAAAAGATTCAACAACGTCAGCATGCAGGTCTCGCCTCACAATGAGGCCCGAATAATAGCCATGAGCCGGGCGATTGCATAGAAATCAAGCAAACCACTTTCCTGCGGGCAAAACAAAACCCCAACTGCTTTCGCAATTGGGGTTTCGGAATTTAATCTTGACGATGACCTACTCTCACATGGG
>NZ_JBIVMY010000060.1:0-5201 GCF_044753325.1 Pseudomonas sp. NPDC088414
CGTCAAGTGCGTCGATGTCTATAACTACATACTTCATGTAGCTACGAACCATGGAACGCAGGCTGGCGTTGTGGCTGCGACGCTACTCAGCCTGTTTTGCACGTTTTTTGGCGGAAGGTGAGTTGGCCACCGTCGAGCTCCTCGAAAGACTTTTTAGGAAATAGCAAACAAAATAGGCCGCGAATCATGCCGATGAAGAGAAGTCTTGTCAAGGGCGCTTGAAACGTTCCGCTAAGTGGTAGGTATGAAGAGGCGGGATATTTATTTCCGGCGCTTGACCTGTAAACTCGCGAGCTTTGGCTCTGTGCTGTTGCGGCGCGGAGTATCGCACAAGTGGGCGCATTGTTCGCCTGCTGTTTATCGACAGGCACTAATTTCCTCAATGAATCTGCTCAAATCGTTGGCCGCTGTCAGCTCTATCACGATGCTTTCCCGGATTCTGGGGTTCGTCCGTGACACGCTCATCGCACGCACATTCGGCGCCGGAATGGCCACGGACGCCTTTTTCATTGCCTTCAAATTGCCCAACCTGCTGCGGCGAATCTTCGCCGAGGGTGCGTTTTCGCAGGCTTTCGTGCCGATTCTGGCGGAGTACAAGAGTCAGAAGGGCGAAGAAGCGACCCGCACCTTCATTGCTTATGTATCGGGCCTGCTGACGTTGGTGCTGGCGCTGGTCACGGCATTGGGGATGATCGCCGCACCGTGGGTGATCTGGGCCACGGCGCCGGGGTTTGCCGATACGCCGGAAAAATTCCAGCTCACCTCCGACCTGTTGCGGGTGACATTCCCTTATATATTGCTGATCTCCCTGTCCTCGCTGGCTGGGGCGATTCTCAACACCTGGAACCGTTTTTCGGTGCCGGCGTTCGTGCCGACCCTGCTCAACGTCAGCATGATTGTGTTCTCGCTGTTCCTCACGCCGTATTTCGATCCGCCGGTCATGGCGCTGGGCTGGGCGGTGTTGGTCGGTGGCCTGGCGCAGTTGCTCTATCAACTGCCGCACCTGAAAAAGATCGGCATGCTGGTGCTGCCGCGCCTGAATCTGCGCGATACCGGCGTCTGGCGAGTGATGAAGCAGATGCTGCCGGCGATCATCGGTGTCTCGGTCAGCCAGATTTCGCTGATCATCAACACCATTTTCGCCTCGTTCCTGGTGGCCGGTTCGGTGTCGTGGATGTACTACGCCGACCGTTTGATGGAATTGCCGTCCGGAGTGCTCGGCGTAGCGTTGGGCACCATTTTGCTGCCGACGCTGGCCAAGACCTATGCGAGCAAGGATCGTCACGAATACTCACGGATCCTCGATTGGGGGCTGCGCCTGTGCTTCGTGCTGGTGTTGCCGTGTGCGCTGGCGCTGGGGATTCTCGCCGAGCCGCTGACCGTGTCACTGTTCCAGTATGGCCAGTTCAGTGCGTTTGATGCGTCCATGACCCAGCGTGCGCTGATTGCCTATTCTGTCGGTCTGCTCGGAATTATCGTGATCAAAGTGCTGGCGCCGGGCTTTTATGCGCAACAGAACATCCGTACGCCGGTAAAAATCGCAATCTTCACCTTGGTGTGCACGCAGCTGTTCAACCTGATGCTGATCGGGCCGCTGGCTCACGCTGGTTTGGCGCTGGCGATCAGTGCCGGTGCCTGTCTGAATGCCGGGCTGCTGTTCTATCAACTGCGCAAGCAAAAAATGTATCAGCCGCAACCGGGCTGGTACATGTTCGGCTTCAAGCTGGTGGTGGCAGTGGCAGTGATGTCGGCGGTGCTGCTGCTGGGCATGCATTTCATGCCGGCCTGGGATCAGGGGCATATGCTGGAACGCTTCCTGCGTCTGGGGGCGCTGGTGGTTGCCGGTGTGGTGGCGTATTTCGGTATGTTGCTGCTGCTCGGTTTCCGCCTGCGCGATTTCAATCGTAAGGCTTTGAGCTGAGGTTTCAGCCTTTATAACCGGGCTCGGGCCGGCAGTTTTGTCGGCTCGATCACTTTGCGTTACGGTGTTGCCTGTCGTCGACCGTCGGGTGTGGTTATAATCGACCACTTTATGAGCAAGAAGCGCGTTATGCAGCTGGTTCGAGGCCTCCACAA
This sequence comes from Pseudomonas sp. NPDC088414, assembly GCF_044753325.1. NCBI lineage: Bacteria > Pseudomonadati > Pseudomonadota > Gammaproteobacteria > Pseudomonadales > Pseudomonadaceae > Pseudomonas > Pseudomonas sp. NPDC088414. The sequence goes on from NZ_JBIVMY010000060.1 coordinate 2,077, forward strand.
CTTGCGCCCCCAGCATCGGGGCTGCGTCGCCACTATTGGCAACTTTGACGGTGTTCACCGTGGTCACCAGGCTATCCTGGCCCGGCTGCGTGAGCGTGCGCTTGAGTTGGGCGTACCCAGCTGCGTGGTGATATTCGAGCCGCAGCCTCGGGAATTCTTTGCCCCGGAGACCGCGCCGGCGCGCTTGGCTCGCTTGCGCGACAAGCTGCAGTTGCTGGCCGCCGAGGGTGTCGACCGGGTGCTGTGCCTGGCGTTCAACCAGCGCCTGAGCAAGCTCAGCGCCAGTGAATTCGTCGATACCATCCTGGTGGATGGTCTGGGCGTGCAGCATCTGGAGGTCGGTGACGATTTCCGCTTTGGCTGCGACCGCCTCGGTGATTTCGATTTCCTCCTGCAGGCCGGCCAGGTACGCGGGTTTACCGTGGAAGCCGCGCAAACCGTCGAGCTGGACGGCATTCGCGTCAGCAGCACCCAGGTGCGCAACGCGTTGGCCGCCGCCGATTTTGCCTTGGCCGAACGCTTGCTCGGCCGCCCGTACCGGATCGCCGGTCGCGTGCTGCACGGCCAGAAACTGGCCCGGCAACTGGGTACGCCCACTGCCAACATTCAACTCAAGCGCCGTCGCGTACCGTTCACCGGGGTTTACCTGGTGGATGTGGGCATCGACGGCAAGACCTGGCCCGGCGTCGCCAATATCGGCGTGCGGCCTACGGTCCAAGGTGATGGCAAAGCCCACCTTGAAGTTCATCTACTGGATTTTGCCGGCGATCTGTATGACCGGCGTCTGACGGTGGTTTTCCACCAAAAGCTGCGTGAAGAGCAGCGTTTCGCCTCCCTGGAGGCACTGAAAACGGCGATCAACGCGGATGTCGCCGCCGCCCGTGCACTAGCCGCACCTAGCGCCCATCGCTAATGAAGAGCCTTTATTGACCGACTATAAAGCCACGCTAAACCTTCCGGACACCGCCTTCCCAATGAAGGCCGGCCTGCCACAGCGCGAACCGCAGATCCTGCAGCGCTGGGACAGTATTGGCCTGTACGGAAAGTTGCGCGAGATTGGCAAGGATCGTCCGAAGTTCGTCCTCCACGACGGCCCTCCTTACGCCAACGGCACGATCCACATCGGTCACGCACTGAACAAGATTCTCAAGGACATGATCATCCGCTCGAAGACCCTGTCGGGTTTCGACGCGCCGTATGTTCCGGGTTGGGACTGCCACGGCCTGCCGATCGAGCACAAGGTTGAAGTGACCCACGGCAAGAACCTGGGCGCGGACAAGACCCGCGAGCTGTGCCGTGCCTACGCCACCGAGCAGATCGAAGGGCAGAAGACTGAATTCATCCGTCTCGGCGTGCTGGGCGATTTCGCCAACCCGTACAAGACCATGGACTTCAAGAACGAGGCCGGCGAAATCCGCGCCCTCGCCGAAATCGTCAAGGGCGGTTTCGTGTTCAAGGGCCTGAAGCCGGTGAACTGGTGCTTCGATTGCGGTTCGGCCCTGGCCGAAGCCGAAGTCGAGTACGAGAACAAGAAGTCCTCGACCATCGACGTGGCTTTCCCGATCGCTGACGAGGCCAAACTGGCCGCCGCGTTCGGTCTGCCGTCGCTGGGCAAGCCTGCCTCGATCGTGATCTGGACCACCACCCCGTGGACCATCCCGGCCAACCAGGCACTGAACGTTCACCCGGAATTCAACTACGCGCTGGTTGATATCGGCGACAAGCTGCTGGTCCTTGCTGAAGAGCTGGTCGAGTCCTGCCTGGCGCGTTACGGCGTTGAAGGCACCGTACTGGCCACCGCGCCGGGTTCGGCGCTGGAACTGATCAACTTCCGTCACCCGTTCTACGACCGCCTGTCGCCGGTGTACCTGGCTGACTACGTCGAACTGGGCGCTGGCACCGGCGTGGTTCACTCCGCCCCGGCCTATGGCGTAGACGACTTCGTGACCTGCAAGAAGTACGGCATGGTCAACGATGACATCCTCAACCCGGTACAAAGCAACGGCGTGTACGTGCCGTCGCTGGAGTTCTTCGGCGGCCAGTTCATCTGGAAGGCCAACCCGGCCATCGTCGAAAAATTGACCGAAGTTGGTGCGCTGATGCACACCACCGTCATCGAACACAGCTACATGCACTGCTGGCGCCACAAGACCCCGCTGATCTACCGCGCCACCGCGCAGTGGTTCATCGGCATGGACAAGGAGCCGGTCAGCGGCGACACCCTGCGCGTGCGCTCGCTCAAAGCCATCGAAGACACCAAGTTCGTTCCGGCCTGGGGCCAGGCGCGCCTGCACTCGATGATCGCTAACCGTCCGGACTGGTGCATCTCCCGTCAGCGCAACTGGGGCGTGCCGATCCCGTTCTTCCTGAACAAGGAAAGCGGCGAACTGCACCCACGCACCGTCGAACTGATGGAAGAAGTCGCCAAGCGCGTTGAAGTCGAAGGCATCGAAGCCTGGTTCAAACTCGACGCCGCTGAACTGCTGGGCGACGAAGCGCCGCTGTACGACAAGATCAGCGACACCCTCGACGTCTGGTTCGACTCGGGCACCACCCACTGGCACGTGCTGCGCGGTTCGCACCCGATGGGTCACGAAACCGGTCCACGCGCCGACCTGTACCTGGAAGGTTCCGACCAGCACCGCGGCTGGTTCCACTCGTCGCTGTTGACCGGTTGCGCCATCGACAATCACGCGCCGTACCGCGAGCTGCTGACCCACGGCTTCACCGTCGACGAGTCCGGCCGCAAGATGTCCAAATCGCTGGGCAACGTGATCGCGCCGCAGAAAGTCAACGACACCCTGGGCGCCGACATCATGCGTCTGTGGGTTGCGTCGACCGACTACTCCGGCGAAATGGCCGTGTCCGAGCAGATCCTGCAACGCAGCGCGGACGCCTATCGTCGTATCCGTAACACTGCGCGCTTCCTGCTTTCCAACCTGACCGGTTTCAACCCGGCCACCGACCTGCTGCCGGCTGAAGACATGCTGGCACTGGATCGCTGGGCCGTTGACCGTACCCTGCTGCTGCAACGCGAGTTGCAAGAGCACTACGGCGAATACCGTTTCTGGAACGTTTACTCGAAGATCCACAACATCTGCGTGATGGAGCTGGGTGGTTTCTAT
>NZ_JBIVMY010000061.1:0-3033 GCF_044753325.1 Pseudomonas sp. NPDC088414
CAGATTGCTTGGGTGTTATATGGTCAAGCCTCACGGGCAATTAGTATTGGTTAGCTCAACGCCTCACAGCGCTTACACACCCAACCTATCAACGTCGTAGTCTTCGACGGCCCTTCAGGGAACTCAAGGTTCCAGTGAGATCTCATCTTGAGGCAAGTTTCCCGCTTAGATGCTTTCAGCGGTTATCTTTCCCGAACATAGCTACCCGGCAATGCCACTGGCGTGACAACCGGAACACCAGAGGTTCGTCCACTCCGGTCCTCTCGTACTAGGAGCAGCCCCTCTCAAATCTCAAACGTCCACGGCAGATAGGGACCGAACTGTCTCACGACGTTCTAAACCCAGCTCGCGTACCACTTTAAATGGCGAACAGCCATACCCTTGGGACCGGCTTCAGCCCCAGGATGTGATGAGCCGACATCGAGGTGCCAAACACCGCCGTCGATATGAACTCTTGGGCGGTATCAGCCTGTTATCCCCGGAGTACCTTTTATCCGTTGAGCGATGGCCCTTCCATACAGAACCACCGGATCACTAAGACCTACTTTCGTACCTGCTCGACGTGTCTGTCTCGCAGTCAAGCGCGCTTTTGCCTTTATACTCTACGACCGATTTCCGACCGGTCTGAGCGCACCTTCGTACTCCTCCGTTACTCTTTAGGAGGAGACCGCCCCAGTCAAACTACCCACCATACACTGTCCTCGATCCGGATAACGGACCTGAGTTAGAACCTCAAAGTTGCCAGGGTGGTATTTCAAGGATGGCTCCACGCGAACTGGCGTCCACGCTTCAAAGCCTCCCACCTATCCTACACAAGCAAATTCAAAGTCCAGTGCAAAGCTATAGTAAAGGTTCACGGGGTCTTTCCGTCTAGCCGCGGATACACTGCATCTTCACAGCGATTTCAATTTCACTGAGTCTCGGGTGGAGACAGCGCCGCCATCGTTACGCCATTCGTGCAGGTCGGAACTTACCCGACAAGGAATTTCGCTACCTTAGGACCGTTATAGTTACGGCCGCCGTTTACCGGGGCTTCGATCAAGAGCTTCGCGTTAGCTAACCCCATCAATTAACCTTCCGGCACCGGGCAGGCGTCACACCCTATACGTCCACTTTCGTGTTTGCAGAGTGCTGTGTTTTTAATAAACAGTCGCAGCGGCCTGGTATCTTCGACCGGCATGAGCTTACGGAGCAAGTCCTTCACCCTCACCGGCGCACCTTCTCCCGAAGTTACGGTGCCATTTTGCCTAGTTCCTTCACCCGAGTTCTCTCAAGCGCCTTGGTATTCTCTACCCAACCACCTGTGTCGGTTTGGGGTACGGTTCCTGGTTATCTGAAGCTTAGAAGCTTTTCTTGGAAGCATGGCATCAACCACTTCGTCACCCAAAGGGTAACTCGTCATCAGCTCTCGGCCTTAAGATCCCGGATTTACCTAAGATCTCAGCCTACCACCTTAAACTTGGACAACCAACGCCAAGCTGGCCTAGCCTTCTCCGTCCCTCCATCGCAATAACCAGAAGTACAGGAATATTAACCTGTTTTCCATCGACTACGCTTTTCAGCCTCGCCTTAGGGACCGACTAACCCTGCGTCGATTAACGTTGCGCAGGAAACCTTGGTCTTTCGGCGTGGGTGTTTTTCACACCCATTGTCGTTACTCATGTCAGCATTCGCACTTCTGATACCTCCAGCAAGCTTCTCAACTCACCTTCACAGGCTTACAGAACGCTCCTCTACCGCATCACTTGCGTGATACCCGTAGCTTCGGTGTATGGTTTGAGCCCCGTTACATCTTCCGCGCAGGCCGACTCGACTAGTGAGCTATTACGCTTTCTTTAAAGGGTGGCTGCTTCTAAGCCAACCTCCTAGCTGTCTAAGCCTTCCCACATCGTTTCCCACTTAACCATAACTTTGGGACCTTAGCTGACGGTCTGGGTTGTTTCCCTTTTCACGACGGACGTTAGCACCCGCCGTGTGTCTCCCATGCTCGGCACTTGTAGGTATTCGGAGTTTGCATCGGTTTGGTAAGTCGGGATGACCCCCTAGCCGAAACAGTGCTCTACCCCCTACAGTGATACATGAGGCGCTACCTAAATAGCTTTCGAGGAGAACCAGCTATCTCCGAGCTTGATTAGCCTTTCACTCCGATCCACAGGTCATCCGCTAACTTTTCAACGGTAGTCGGTTCGGTCCTCCAGTCAGTGTTACCTAACCTTCAACCTGCCCATGGATAGATCGCCCGGTTTCGGGTCTATTCCCAGCGACTAGACGCCCTATTAAGACTCGCTTTCGCTACGCCTCCCCTATTCGGTTAAGCTCGCCACTGAAAATAAGTCGCTGACCCATTATACAAAAGGTACGCAGTCACCCAACAAAGTGGGCTCCCACTGCTTGTACGCATACGGTTTCAGGATCTATTTCACTCCCCTCTCCGGGGTTCTTTTCGCCTTTCCCTCACGGTACTAGTTCACTATCGGTCAGTCAGTAGTATTTAGCCTTGGAGGATGGTCCCCCCATATTCAGACAAAGTTTCTCGTGCTCCGTCCTACTCGATTTCATGACTAAGAGACTTTCGCGTACAGGGCTATCACCCACTATGGCCGCACTTTCCAGAGCGTTCCGCTAATCTCAAAGCCACTTAAGGGCTAGTCCCCGTTCGCTCGCCACTACTAAGGGAATCTCGGTTGATTTCTTTTCCTCAGGGTACTTAGATGTTTCAGTTCCCCTGGTTCGCCTCTTGCACCTATGTATTCAGTACAAGATAACCATCTTGTGATGGCTGGGTTCCCCCATTCAGACATCTCCGGATCAAAGTCTGTTTGCCGACTCCCCGAAGCTTTTCGCAGGCTACCACGTCTTTCATCGCCTCTGACTGCCAAGGCATCCACCGTATGCGCTTCTTCACTTGACCATATAACCCCAAGCAATCTGGTTATACTGTGAAGACGACATTCGCCGAAAATTCGCAAAACTCTTAAGAGTCACTCACAAATTTTACCTTAGCCTGATCCGTTACCAGTGAAAGTAACGTTC
>NZ_JBIVMY010000062.1:0-4971 GCF_044753325.1 Pseudomonas sp. NPDC088414
CAGCGTGTAATCGCGCTGACTGCGTTTTGCACCTGTATCCATTGCACCCTCCTGATGAGAAGTCAGAAGGTGTAAACCTTATTCAGGACGAGACAAACACAGCAAAAAGGCCCGTCAAACGGGCCTTTTTGCATTCTGGGCAGTTGGTCGGGTTTATTGATATACCGTAACAATAGTTGACCGATTTTCTAGGACAAGCGGATAATGCGCGTCATCACGCATTATGGCGGCGTAACGCCGGGAGATAGTCAGCATGAGCGTCGAATCCTTCACCCCCACGGCTTTGCAATTCACTCAAGGTGCTGCGCACAAGGTGAAGAGCCTGGTCGATGAAGAGGGGAATGATCGCTTGAAGCTGCGCGTATTCGTTACGGGCGGCGGTTGTTCAGGGTTTCAGTACGGCTTCACCTTCGATGAAGATGTGGCCGAGGATGACACCATCGTCGAGCGCGAAGGCGTGAGCCTGGTGGTCGATCCGATGAGCTTCCAGTACCTGGCCGGTGCCGAAGTCGATTACCAGGAAGGTCTGGAAGGTTCGCGCTTCGTGATCAAGAACCCGAACGCCACCACTACTTGTGGTTGCGGCTCTTCGTTCTCGATCTGATCGCACCTCGCTGCACACAATAAAACGCCGCAGAGCCTTACGGTTCTGCGGCGTTTTTTGTTGCCTGTCTTTTGTTCAGTTGGGGTAGATGGCGCCGAGTACCCGCAGGCCTTTGGCGCCGGTGACGCTCGGGCGATTGGCGGCAATGCCTTCGAGGCAGCAATGGGCCAGCCAGGCGAAGGCCATTGCCTCGACCCAGTCCGGATCGACGCCGTGCGTGGCGCTGCTGGCGACGGTAGCGTTCGGCAGCAGGTCGGCAAGACGCTTCATCAGCGTGGCGTTATGAGCGCCGCCGCCGCAGACCAGCATTTCCCGGGTATCGGATTGAGCGCTTTGCAGCGACTCGACGATGGTCAGTGCCGTCAGTTCGAGCAGTGTTGCCTGAACGTTTTCACTAGCAAAGGTCGGCAATTTTGCGAGGTGTTGTTCCAGCCACGGCAGGTTGAACACTTCCCGGCCAGTGCTCTTCGGGCCTTTGGTCACGAAGAACGGATCACTGAGCAAGGCGTTCAGCAAGGCTGGTTCGACTGTGCCGGTGGCTGCCCACTGGCCGTTGCGATCAAAGTTCTCGCCGCGTTGCCGATGTATCCAGGCATCCATCAGCACATTCCCGGGGCCGCAGTCGAAACCGGCTACAGGCCTGGTCGGTTCTATCAGACTCAGATTGCTGAAACCGCCGACATTCAACACTGCACGGTTACCGCTACGCTCTTCGAACAAAGCCTCATGGAAGGCTGGCACCAGTGGGGCGCCCTGGCCGCCGGCAGCTACATCGCGGCTGCGGAAGTCGCTGACCACGGTAATGCCGGTCAGCTCTGTCAGCAGTGCAGGATTGCCGATCTGCACGGTGAAGCCGCGAGCGGGTTCATGGCGAATGGTCTGGCCATGGCTGCCGATGGCACGAATGGCTTCAGGCTTCAGTTTCTGCTGATCGAGGAGGTTATGGATACCTTGTGCGGCGAGTTTGACCCAGTGCTGCTGGGCGATTGCCGAGCGGGCGATCTCGTCGGGGCCGCTGGCGCACAAGCCAAGCAGCTCGGCGCGCAGGGAATCAGGCATAGGGATGTAATGCGTGGCGATCAATTTGATCGCCGAGGTCTGCTCGATCAGGGCGATGTCCAGCCCATCGAGACTGGTGCCGGACATCACGCCGATATACAGAGCCATGGCTTAGCGCTTGCTCGAAGCCAGCATGGTGGCCTTTTCCTGGTCCATGCGCGCCATCAATGGTTGGCTTTGCGCAAGGAAGCGTGCACGCTCGGACTTGGCGATCGGATCCGCCATCGGCAGCTTCTGGCCCAGTGGGTCGACGTGAACGCCATTGACCTGGAACTCATAGTGCAAGTGCGGTCCAGTGGACAGGCCGGTGGTACCAATGTAGCCGATCACTTGGCCCTGCTTGACGCTGCCACCGGTTTTCACGCCTTTGGCGAAGCCTTGCATGTGGCCATACAGCGTGCGGTAGGTGTTGCCGTGCTGGATGATCACCGTGTTGCCGTAGCCACCGCGGCGCCCGGCCAGCAGCACTTTACCATCGCCGGCAGCCTTGATGGGTGTACCGCGTGGCGCTGCGTAATCGACGCCTTTGTGGGCGCGGATTTTGTTGAGGATCGGATGTTTGCGGCCCATGGAGAATTTGGAACTGATACGGGCGAAGTCCACCGGGGTACGGATGAACGCCTTGCGCATACTGTTGCCATCAGCGGTGTAATAGCTGCTGTTGCCTTGTTTGTTGGTGTAACGCACGGCGGTGTAAGTCTTGCCGCGGTTGGTGAAGCGCGCAGACAGAATCGGGCCAGTGCCAACGGCTTTGCCATTGACCACTTTCTGCTCGTAGATCACGTCGAATTCATCGCCCTGACGGATGTCCTGAGCGAAGTCGACGTCGTAGCCGAATACGCTGGCCATATCCATGGTCAGGCTGTGGGACAGGCCTGCGCGAGCGGCGGACTGTGATAGCGAACTATTGATGACGCCGTGGACGTAAGCCGTGCGAACGGTTGGCTTGGCGGTAACGCGGTTGAACGCGTAGCCCTTGTCGTTCCTGGTCAGCGTGATGGTTTCAACGTCGCTGACCTTGCTGTGCAGGCTGGTCAGTTGGCCTTCAGGGTTCAGTTCGAATTCGAGTTTCTGGCCGTGCTTGAGCTGGCTGAACTGTTTGGCCTGTTTGTCGCTGGCCAGGACTTCGTGTACGGCAGCGGCTGGCAGACCGACTTTCTCGAACAATGTAGAGAGCGTATCGCCCTTGGATACGATGACTTCGCGGTGTCCCGGGGCTTTCGCCTTTTCGGCAACCGGAGCGGGTGCAGGTGCGGCTTCTGCTGTTTTCGTAGCGTCTTCGGCGCTGTTTTCGATCTGCGCGAACGGCGAGGTTACTGGCTCATTTGTGGCTTGAGCCGCATCAGCAGCGTCTTGATCTTGTGTCAGTTGTTCAGCAGGACTTTCCAGTTCAAGGCTCAGGGTTGTCTTTTTGGCTTCAACATCACTGGAAGGAAATACCAGGAGCGCCAGGCTGAGAAGGGCGGCGATTCCACTTGCGGCGAGCAGGTGGGTCTTCGGGTAAAGCGGTGGCGCTTTAGACGGTTCAGTGGTCATAAGTAATTTTGACTTTGAAAAAAGATGAATTGGAAAAGATGAATGACATGATGAAGATGAAATAACTGTATAAAATATAACCAAATCATCCCCGAAGCAAGTCTACAGACACCCTGTCTGCAGATTGGTGTCCGTGCGCCGGGCAAAACTTGTAATTGGTGCACGATCTTGTATGGTTGGTTCCCTTTGAATCTGAGCCTTGCGGGTCTGTTATGAAGTCGGTTGAAGAGCAGCTAGCGCTGATTAAACGTGGTGCGGAAGAACTATTGGTCGAGTCCGAGCTGATCGAGAAGCTCAAGCGCGGCCAGCCGCTGCGTATCAAGGCTGGTTTCGATCCAACCGCCCCGGATCTGCACTTGGGTCATACCGTGCTTATTAATAAGCTGCGTCAGTTCCAGGAATTGGGGCATCAGGTGATCTTCCTTATTGGTGACTTCACCGGGATGATCGGTGATCCAAGCGGCAAGAGTGCCACTCGTCCTCCTTTGACTCGCGAGCAGGTTCTGGAAAACGCCGAGACGTACAAGACTCAAGTGTTCAAGATTCTTGATCCGGCTAAAACCGAAGTTGCGTTCAACTCCACCTGGATGGATCAGATGGGGCCGGCGGACTTCATTCGTCTCACTTCGCAGTACACCGTCGCACGCATGCTTGAGCGTGATGACTTCGACAAGCGTTACTCCACTAATCAGCCAATCGCTATTCATGAGTTCCTCTATCCGCTGGTCCAGGGCTATGACTCGGTTGCTCTGCGCGCGGATGTCGAGTTGGGTGGGACCGATCAGAAGTTCAACTTGCTGATGGGGCGTGAGCTGCAGCGCGGTTATGGTCAGGAGGCTCAGTGCATTCTGACCATGCCGTTGCTCGAAGGTCTGGATGGCGTGAAGAAGATGTCCAAGTCGTTGGGCAACTACGTCGGCATCCAAGAGGCGCCAGGTGTGATGTACGGCAAGCTGGTCTCGATCCCGGATGCGTTGATGTGGCGTTACTTTGAACTGCTCAGCTTCCGTTCGATGGATGAGATCAATGCCTTCCGTGCAGATGTAGAGGCAGGGGCTAACCCGCGCGACATCAAGATAAAGCTGGCGGAAGAGATTGTTGCGCGCTTCCATGGTGAGGAGGCTGCGGCCAATGCTCATCGCGCTGCGGGTAACCGTATGAAGGATGGTGAGTTGCCGGATGATCTGCCGGAGATCGAACTGGCCTCTGCTGAAGATATGCCAATTGCGGCCGTCCTTAATAAGGCAGGCCTGGTGAAGAACTCGGCGGCGGCGCGTGATCTGTTGGCTTCTGGCGGTGTGCGTGTTGATGGTGAGGTGGTTGATCGCTCCTTTATATATGTACTGGGCGCGACTCACGTTTGCCAGGCGGGCAAGAAGGCATTTGCACGTATCACGCTGAAAGCTGAATAAAGTTTGAAATAAGGGTTGACGGCGAATTCTAGAGGTCTATAATTCGCCCCACTTCCGGCGCAGTCGAAACGGAAAACTCCTTGAGATTCAATGGGTTACGCAGTTTTCGGCAGCGGTTTGCTTCAGTTCATCGAAGCCTGGAAGGAGTTGAAAGGGCAGTGATGTTTGGCTCTTTTGACGTTTCGATCTTCTCGGTCGAAAGCGGAGAAAAAGAGGTGTTGACAGCAGCGTGTAAGGCTGTAGAATTCGCCTCCCGCTAACGAGAGATCGGAAGCGCAAGTGGTTGAAGTTGTTGAAGAAATCTTAGAAAAATTCTGAAAATAATCACTTGACAGCTAATGAGGCTTCTGTAGAATGCGA
>NZ_JBIVMY010000063.1:0-4225 GCF_044753325.1 Pseudomonas sp. NPDC088414
GTGTTTGGTGCGCAAGTTGGGGCTGCCCACGTCGAGGCTGCGATTGATCGCATCGTCCGAGAGAGCGCGGAGGCGGTTGAGGATGTCTTCGGTGGCCACAGTCTTGCCGGCGGCCTGCCGATCAACTGGGGTTATGCCGAAACCATGGCGTACGCGACCCTGGCGTTCGAAGGTCACCCGATCCGCATGACCGGTCAGGACATCGGCCGCGGTACGTTCTCGCACCGTCACGCTGTGCTGCACAACCAGAAAGACGCGGGCACCTACATTCCGCTGCAGAACCTGTACGACGGTCAGCCACGCTTTGACCTGTACGACTCGTTCCTCTCGGAAGAAGCGGTACTGGCCTTCGAATACGGTTACTCGACCACCACGCCAAACGCGCTGGTGATCTGGGAAGCCCAGTTCGGCGACTTCGCCAACGGTGCACAGGTCGTTATCGACCAGTTCATCACCAGCGGCGAACACAAGTGGGGCCGTCACTGCGGTCTGACCATGCTGTTGCCGCACGGTTACGAAGGTCAGGGTCCTGAGCACAGCTCGGCACGTCTTGAGCGTTACCTGCAGCTGTGCGCCGAGCACAACATTCAGGTGTGCATGCCGACCACCCCGGCCCAGATCTACCACTTGCTGCGCCGTCAGGTGATTCGCCCGCTGCGCAAACCTCTGGTAGTGCTGACGCCGAAGTCGCTGCTGCGCCACAAGCTGGCCGTCTCGACCCTGGAAGATCTGGCTGAAGGTTCGTTCCAGACCGTGATCCCGGAAATCGATGCCCTGGACCCGAAAAAGGTCGAGCGCGTTGTTCTGTGCAGCGGCAAGGTCTACTACGACCTGCTGGAAAAACGTCGTGCCGAAGGCCGTGACGATATCGCCATCGTGCGTATCGAGCAGCTGTATCCATTCCCTGAGGACGACTTGAAAGAAGTCCTGGCGCCTTATACCAACGTCAAGCATGCCGTTTGGTGTCAGGAAGAGCCGATGAACCAGGGTGCCTGGTACTGCAGCCAGCATCACCTGCGTCGCAGCATCGGTAACCTCAACAAGTCTCTCGTACTCGAGTACGCGGGCCGTGAGGCTTCTGCTGCCCCAGCATGTGGTTACGCATCGATGCACGCCGAGCAGCAGGAAAAACTGCTGCAAGACGCGTTTACCGTTTAACGCCTTCGCGCACCTGAAACCGAATTTAAGGAACCACAGATAATGGCTATCGAGATCAAAGCCCCCACTTTCCCGGAATCGGTTGCCGATGGCACCGTTGCCACCTGGCACAAAAAACCGGGCGACGCCGTCAAACGTGACGAACTGATCGTCGACATCGAAACCGACAAGGTCGTACTGGAAGTGCTGGCGACCGCCGACGGCGTGCTGGGCGCAATCGTCAAGAACGAAGGCGACACCGTTCTGTCCGACGAAGTCCTGGGCTCCATCACTGAAGGTGGTGCTGCTGCCGCTGCTCCAGCCGCCGCTGCTGCTCCGGCCGCAGCTGCCGCTGCCCCGGCTGCTGCCGAAGGCGAAGACGATCCTGTTGCTGCTCCGGCTGCGCGCAAGCTGGCTGAAGAGAACGGCATCAACATCGCTTCCGTTGCCGGCACCGGCAAAGGCGGTCGTGTGACCAAGGAAGACGTGGTCGCTGCAGTTGCCGCGAAGAAAGCCGCTCCGGCTGCCGCGCCTGCCAAGGCTGCTGCTCCAGCCGCTGCTGCTCCTGTGTTCGCCGCTGGCGACCGCGTTGAAAAACGCGTGCCGATGACCCGTCTGCGTGCCAAGGTTGCCGAGCGTCTGGTTGAAGCCCAGTCGAACATGGCGATGCTGACCACGTTCAACGAAGTCGACATGACCGAAGTCATGGCCCTGCGTTCGAAGTACAAGGACCTGTTCGAGAAGTCCCATAACGGCGTACGCCTGGGCTTCATGTCGTTCTTCGTCAAGGCGGCCACCGAAGCGCTGAAACGCTTCCCGGCGGTCAACGCTTCGATCGACGGCGCGGACATCGTCTACCACGGCTACGCCGACATCGGTGTTGCGGTTTCCAGCGACCGTGGCCTGGTTGTACCGGTTCTGCGTAACGCCGAGCTGATGAGCCTGGCTGAAATCGAAGGCGGCATCGCCACGTTCGGCAAGAAGGCCCGTGACGGCAAACTGTCGATGGAAGAGATGACCGGCGGTACCTTCACCATCACCAACGGTGGTACCTTCGGTTCGATGATGTCGACCCCGATCGTCAACCCGCCGCAGGCAGCGATTCTGGGCATGCACAACATCATCCAGCGTCCTATGGCCATCAACGGTCAGGTCGTGATCCGTCCGATGATGTACCTGGCACTGTCCTACGATCACCGTCTGATCGATGGCAAAGAAGCTGTGACCTTCCTGGTGACCATCAAGAACCTGCTGGAAGATCCGGCTCGTCTGTTGCTGGATATCTGATAGAAGCAGCTGCGAGCTTCAAGTTTCAAGCTGCAAGAAAAGGCAGCTTGGCTTGGAGCGCGCGGCTTGAAGCTTTTCGCTAAAGAGGATTTTTTGAATGTCGCAGAAATTTGACGTAGTAGTGATCGGTGCCGGCCCTGGCGGCTATGTAGCTGCCATCAAGGCCGCGCAGCTGGGTCTCACCACTGCCTGCATCGAGAAGTACACCGACGCTGAAGGCAAACAGGCCCTCGGCGGTACTTGCCTGAACGTCGGCTGCATTCCGTCCAAGGCGCTGCTGGACAGCTCCTCGAAGTACAAGGAAGCCAAAGAGAGCTTCAACGTTCACGGTATCTCGACCGGCGAAGTCAAAATGGACGTCGCAGCGATGGTTGGCCGCAAGGCTGGCATCGTCAAGAACCTGACCGGCGGCGTTGCCACCCTGTTCAAGGCCAACGGCGTTACTTCGATCCAGGGCCACGGCAAGCTGCTGGCCGGCAAGAAAGTCGAAGTCACCAAGCCTGACGGCTCGGTTGAAGTCATCGAAGCCGTAAACGTCATCCTGGCACCTGGTTCTCGTCCGATCGACATTCCACCGGCTCCGGTCGATCAGAAAGTCATCGTCGATTCGACTGGCGCTCTGGAATTCCAGGCCGTACCTAAACGTCTGGGCGTGATCGGCGCTGGCGTGATCGGTCTGGAACTGGGTTCGGTGTGGTCGCGTCTGGGTTCCGAAGTGGTTGTCCTGGAAGCACTGGACACCTTCCTGATGGCAGCGGACACCGCTGTTTCCAAGGAAGCGCTGAAAACCCTGACCAAGCAAGGTCTGGACATCAAGCTGGGCGCTCGCGTAACCGGTTCGAAAGTGAACGGCGACGAAGTCGTTGTGAACTACACCGATGCCAACGGCGAACAGACCATTACTTTCGACAAGCTGATCGTAGCCGTTGGTCGCCGTCCGGTGACCACTGATCTGATGGCTGCCGACAGCGGCGTGACCCTGGACGAGCGCGGTTTCGTGCACGTTGACGATCACTGCGCCACCACCGTACCGGGCGTTTACGCCATCGGCGACGTGGTGCGCGGCATGATGCTGGCGCACAAGGCTTCGGAAGAGGGCATCATGGTTGTCGAGCGCATCAAGGGCCACAAAGCCCAGATGAACTATGACCTGATCCCTTCGGTTATTTATACTCACCCGGAAATCGCGTGGGTTGGCAAAACCGAGCAGGCCTTGAAAGCCGAAGGCGTTGAAGTTAACGTCGGCACCTTCCCGTTCGCCGCTTCCGGCCGTGCCATGGCCGCCAACGATACCGGTGGTTTCGTCAAGGTCATCGCTGATGCCAAGACTGACCGATTATTGGGCGTGCACGTGATTGGCCCGAGCGCTGCAGAACTGGTTCAGCAGGGCGCGATCGGTATGGAATTCGGCACCAGCGCTGAAGACCTGGGCATGATGGTTTTCTCCCATCCGACCCTGTCTGAAGCCTTGCACGAAGCTGCTCTGGCGGTGAATGGCGGCGCCATCCACATTGCCAACCGCAAGAAGCGTTAAGACACACAATAAGAAACCACGGCGGTAACGGCCCGTCGTGAGCCTTGCGAGCAAGTCTCACCGCGGAATGTCCGCTGGACGCAGTCTTGCGTAGCTGCACCGGGTATCCGGAAAGGCTACGCAAGCAGCAGTCACAGGTGGCGCGGCACTCATCAAGAGCGCAGCGCCGAATGCGCAGTACCTAACGAAGACGTTAAAAAGCTTTAATCTTAACGAGTATCAGTGTAAGCAGCTGTTCGATGAATTTTTCTTGAATGTTTAATCTTT
>NZ_JBIVMY010000064.1:0-4175 GCF_044753325.1 Pseudomonas sp. NPDC088414
CGAATTTGGCATGCACCCTAACGACATAGACGGAAAGCGGTTCGCATAGTCTCTTAAAATCGGACAGCAGCAGTTCACATTGAAGAGAGTTGCCACGGTCAGCCAATTTGCGCGGGTCAACGTGAGGTGGAATCGGGTCATTCAACATAGGCGCAGCATTATAGGGATGCCCCCACCCATGTCAAAGGAAATTGTGCCCTGTCCGTCACTTGCGTGCCTCCGCTAGAATTCGCGCCTGCCTCAGGAGACGCCAATGCTGCCTTTATTACTTGCTTCCAGCTCGACTTATCGCCGGGAATTGCTCGCCCGCCTGCGCCTGCCGTTCGTCTGCAGCTCGCCGGATATCGACGAAAGCCACCAATCTGGCGAATCGGCCATCGAACTGGTCAAGCGCCTCGCCGAACAGAAAGCCCGGGCACTGGCTGCCAGCCACCCCGCTCACCTGATCATCGGCTCGGACCAGGTGGCCGTGCTTGGCGAACGGATCATCGGCAAGCCACACACCTTCGACAAGGCCCGCGAGCAGTTGCTGGCCGCCAGCGGCGCCAGCGTGACCTTCCTCACCGGCCTGGCCCTGCTCAACAGCCAGACCGGCCACTGCCAGGTCGACTGCGTGCCATTTACCGTACACATGCGCCAGCTCGACGAAGCGCGTATCGAACGCTACCTGCACCTGGAGCAACCCTACGACTGCGCCGGCAGCTTCAAGGCCGAAGGTTTGGGTGTGAGCCTGTTTCAGTCCACTGAAGGGCCTGACGCCACCAGCCTGATCGGTTTGCCGCTGATTCGCCTGATCGACATGTTGCTGGCCGAGGGCGTGCAAGTCCCTTAAAGCAAAAGATCGCAGCCTGCGGCAGCTCCTACAGGTTTCATGTCACCGCAAAAAATGCGATCGGACATGAAACCTGTAGGAGCTGCCGCAGGCTGCGATCTTTTGATCTTCAGCGAATCAGCGCAACGATGGCCCGTGGAACCCCATCCACATCGCCAACTGCTCAGCCACACTGGCTCCGAGCTTCTTCGAGAAGCGATCGAACGGCGATTCCTGCACAGTGAAATCCACCAGCTCTTTCTCGCCAATCACGTCGCGCGCCACCGAACTGGCATTGCCCAGACCATCGATCAAGCCCAACGGCAGCGCCTGCTCGCCAGACCAGACCAGCCCGGAAAACAACTCCGGATGTTCCTTGTCCTTCAGGCGATCGCCACGACCCTGTTTGACACTGTTGATGAACTGCTTGTGCGTTGTATCCAGCACGGTCTGCCAGAACGCGGTTTCGTCAGGCTTCTGCGGCTGGAACGGATCCAGAAACGACTTGTGCTCGCCCGAGGTGTAAGTGCGACGCTCGACGCCCAGCTTGTCCATGGTGCCGACAAACCCGTAACCCGCCGCCGTCACACCGATGGAGCCGACCAGACTGGCCTTGTCGGCATAGATCTGATCCGCCGCGCTGGCGATGTAATAGGCACCGGACGCACCGAGATCGGAAATTACCGCATACACCTTGGTATCCGGGTGCAGACCGCGCAGACGCTTGATCTCGTCATACACATAACCCGACTGCACCGGACTGCCGCCAGGACTGTTGATCCGCAGGATCACGCCCTTGACCTTCTTGTCCTCGAAGGCCGCACGCAGGCTGCCAACGATGTTGTCAGCGCTCGCAGGCTCTTTGTCGGCAATCATGCCGGTGACATCGATCAGCGCGGTGTAGTTCGGGCCACGAGTTGCGCTTTTTTCCATATCCATCAACGGCGTGAACAGGATCAGCGCAACGAACAGATAAACAAACGTCAGCAGCTTGAAGAAAATCCCCCAACGCCGTGAGCGACGCTGCTCCTGCACGCTGGCCAGCAGGGTTTTCTCCAACAGCTTCCAGCTCTTTGCGTCACCGTCGTCGGCACTTGCCTTGGCCGGTGCTTTCCATTCGTCGGTCATCCAGTCCACCCCAGAAAAAACTTATTTGGCCTGCTGCCCCAGCCAGGCATGCAACTCACTAAAATGGTCGATCGACAGGCACGGCTCGAACTGCTGCAGCGACTCGATCGACTGCGCACCATAACTGACCGCCACCGACGCCATGCCCGCATTGCGTGCCATCAGCAGATCGAAGGACGAATCCCCGACCATCAGCGCCTGCTCAGGACGTACGCCGCAATGCGCGAGAATCTGCTCGAGCATCAACGGGTGCGGCTTGCTTGCGGTTTCGTCCGCAGCGCGGGTGATATCGAAATAATCTTCCCAGCCATTGGCTTTGAGCACCCGATCCAGTCCGCGACGATTCTTGCCGGTCGCGACCGCCAGGTGATAGCCCTGCTCGCGAAACGACGCCATCGACTCGACTACACCCTCGAACAGTGGCGAAGGCACGGCTTCTGCCGCGATGTAGTGATCAGCGTAATACTCGCGAAACGAGGTCATCTCGGCATCACTGATGTCCGGGTACAAGGTGCGGATCGCCTCGGGCAAGCCCAAGCCGATGATGCCCTTGACGGCAAAATCATCGCGCAACTCGAAACCGGAACGCGCGGACGCAGAATGCATCGCCTCGACAATCCGATGAATGGAATCGGCCAGCGTGCCGTCCCAATCGAAAATCAGCAGTTTGTAATCAGATGGGCGCACTCAATCGCTCCACGGTCTTGGCCCACATTTCATCGACCGGCGCCTGCAACTTGAGTTCACCGCCATCGGGCAGCGGCACGGTCAGCATGTAGGCGTGCAGAAACAGGCGCTTGCCGCCCAGATCACGGATTTCCTTGCTGAAACCGTCATCGCCGTACTTGGTGTCGCCGGCAATGCAGTGCCCGGCGTGCAACGTGTGGACGCGGATCTGGTGAGTGCGGCCGGTGATCGGCTTGGCTTCGATCAGGGTGGCAAAGTCGCCGAAGCGACGCAGGACCTTGAACACGGTCACCGACTCCTTGCCCTCCTCCTCGTCAACCTCGACCATGCGCTCGCCGGAGCGCAGGTTGCTCTTGCCGAGCGCCGCGCGGACTTGCTTGATCGAGGTCGCCCAGTTGCCGCGAACCAGCGCCATATAGCGCTTGTCGACACCGTCACCGCGCAAAGCGGCGTGCAAGTGCCGCAACATGCTGCGCTTCTTGGCGATCATCAGCAGGCCAGAGGTGTCACGGTCGAGACGGTGAACCAGCTCCAGCTCCTTGGCATCGGGGCGCAACTGACGAAAGGCTTCGATGACGCCGTAATTCAAGCCGCTGCCGCCGTGAACCGCAATGCCGGCGGGCTTGTTGATCACGATCAAGGCTTTGTCTTCGTAGACAATCGAGGCTTCCAGACGCTGCAACAGGCCTTGAGCCAGTGGCACCGGTTCGTCGCGCTCAGGCACACGAACCGGCGGCACGCGCACGATATCGCCGGCCTGCAGCTTGTATTCGGGCTTGATCCGCCCCTTGTTCACGCGCACTTCGCCTTTACGCAAAATGCGGTAAATCAAGGTCTTGGGCACGCCTTTGAGCCGGGCAAGGAGGAAATTGTCGATTCGTTGGCCGGCATACTCCGGCGAGACTTCAAGCAGTTGAACGCCTGGAGTCGAAGGGGCAGTAGTTGTCATGCCGCGGATGATAACAATTTTTATGGAATTGAAGCACTTAATCATTGCTGCTATAGTCGCGAACGCCGCCAAAAGCGGCCTGGACAGCGGAACCACGGTCAAAAACCGGCCCTGACCAACGCAATTCACCAGGACGCGAGGCCGTCCTACGGGGCTTTCGCTACGTAACGGTGGAGTTTGCAGTTGTAACAAGCGCAGGTGACATGAGGCCTGAATTACACCGTCGAGCAGAGTTTTCACTCGCCTGACAGGCACATATTCGAGGCCAGTTCACAAAGTGCAGTCAGCTGCAGATGACCCCGAGCGAAGGCTTCGGAAACATCGCCTGAATTAGCCATGATGCGTGACCTCCCCTTTCGGAGCTCACGGTAAATGCCAACCCGCTGCGGATTCTGCGCGCGGCAGCACCCGAATTATCAGGGATACGTGTAGGGTGGAGATGCACAACCGCCGGACTGTGTAGCAATAGGCTTTATCAAGACGCTTCATCTCGTCCACAGCCGCTGGTTGATTCCTCCTCCTGTATGAGTGCTTAAGTAGCCACAGCAAGCAGGACGCGTACGTCGCGATATCGGCCCAATTGGCCTGACATCGCTGGAC
>NZ_JBIVMY010000065.1:0-3678 GCF_044753325.1 Pseudomonas sp. NPDC088414
ACATCTAGCAAGGCGCCACCCTGGCCTTCTCCCCCGGCTTCGCGATCCCCTACCACCAGGTTGTTCCGCGTGCCGACCTCGACGTGATCATGATCGCGCCGAAAGCTCCGGGCCACACCGTGCGTTCCGAGTTCGTGAAGGGCGGCGGTATTCCTGACCTGATCGCGATCTACCAGGACGCCTCGGGCAACGCCAAAAACGTTGCACTGTCCTACGCAGCTGGCGTGGGTGGCGGTCGTACCGGCATCATCGAAACCACCTTCAAGGACGAGACCGAAACCGACCTGTTCGGCGAGCAAGCCGTACTGTGCGGCGGTACCGTTGAACTGGTCAAAGCCGGTTTCGAAACCCTGGTTGAAGCTGGCTACGCGCCGGAAATGGCCTACTTCGAGTGCCTGCACGAACTGAAACTGATCGTTGACCTCATGTACGAAGGCGGTATCGCCAACATGAACTACTCGATCTCCAACAACGCTGAATACGGCGAGTACGTGACCGGTCCGGAAGTGATCAACGCTGAATCCCGTCAGGCCATGCGCAATGCCCTGAAACGTATTCAGGACGGCGAATACGCCAAAATGTTCATCAGCGAAGGCGCAACCGGCTACCCTTCGATGACCGCCAAGCGTCGTAACAACGCCGCTCACGGTATCGAAATCATCGGCGAGCAACTGCGCTCCATGATGCCGTGGATCGGTGCCAACAAGATCGTCGACAAAGCCAAAAACTAAGTCGTCATCCTTGTACGAAAAAACGCGGCCTCGGCCGCGTTTTTTCGTTTGAAACCGATGGTTCTGGTATAAAGCTGCATCGTTTGTGGCCGAACCGTCGTCACAGGCACCTGTCGAATTTTTTCCAAACCGTTGCAAGGTAATGTCCATGAGCGAACGTCCCGAAGAGCCGAACCAGGCTTCTGACGCCGAAAGCCTGCTGCCCATCGATGAACATGTCGAGGAAGGGCACGACGCAGAAGGTCGTAAAGTCCGGCATCGTGGTATCTATCTGCTGCCGAATCTGTTCACCACTGCGAACCTGTTTGCAGGGTTTTATTCCATCATCAACTCGATGAGTGCCCAGGCTGCGTTGAGCGCTGGTGACTCTGCGAATGCGAGCAAGTATTTCGCCTTCGCCGCGATCGCGATCTTCGTAGCCATGGTGCTCGACGGTCTCGATGGCCGTGTCGCGCGCATGACCAATACGCAAAGTGCCTTTGGCGCCGAGTATGACTCGCTATCCGATATGGTCGCTTTCGGTGTCGCACCGGCGCTGCTGGCCTTTGGCTGGGCATTGGGCGACATGGGCAAGGTCGGCTGGATGGTTGCCTTCATCTATGTAGCCGGCGCGGCATTGCGTCTGGCGCGTTTCAATACTCAGGTCGGTACGGCTGACAAGCGCTACTTCATCGGTCTGGCCAGCCCGGCAGCTGCCGGCGTGGTCGCGGGTATCGTCTGGGCCTTCAGCGATTACGGCATTCAGGGTTCGAAGATGTCGTTCCTGGTCGCGCTGATGGTGGCGGCTGCCGGCATGCTGATGGTCAGCAACATCAAGTACAACAGCTTCAAGGAGCTGGATCTGAAGGGGCGCGTACCGTTCGTGGCGATCCTCGCCGTGGTTCTGGTGTTCGCCGTAGTGTTCAGTGATCCACCACGCATTCTGCTGCTGGTGTTCCTCGCTTATGCGGCTTCCGGCCCTGTGCAATACCTGTTGCATCTTCGTCGGCGCAAAAACGTCGAGTGATGTAATTTCCCGCATACTCCGCAGTCTATGGGTGCATCTGTCCTCCAAAGCTGCGGAGTTGCCATGCTGATCAAATTCCCTAAAGCGTCCGACTGCCATGAGTCGGATGTCACGCCTGAATCCATTTATCTCTCACGTCGGCAATTGCTCGGAGCTACCGCGGCCGGTATCGCCGTGAGCAGCCTGCCGCGTTGGGCCAGTGCCGAAGACGCGGCGCGTTATGCCGATGTCGAGCCGGGCAAGGCGCCTGCATGGTTTGCCGAAAAGCTTCCTTCTACCCAGTGGGGCGCAGTCAACGTCAAGGACGAGGCGATCACGCCTTATAAAGACGCGACCCATTACAACAACTTCTATGAGTTCGGCACCGACAAGGGCGACCCGGCGGCCAATGCCGGTTCGCTGAAAACCGAGCCGTGGAGCGTTGTCGTCGATGGGGAAGTGGGCAAGCCCGGGCGTTACGCGCTGGAAGACTTCATGAAACCGTACCAATTGGAGGAGCGTATCTATCGCCTTCGCTGTGTTGAGGCGTGGTCGATGGTCATCCCGTGGATCGGTTTTCCGATTTCTGCGCTACTCAAGCAGGTCGAACCGACTTCTAAGGCGAAATACATTCGCTTCGAAACGCTGCAGGATCCCAAGACCATGCCAGGCCAGCGTTCGGGGTTCGCCCTGATCGATTGGCCGTATGTAGAAGGCTTGCGTCTGGATGAGGCGATGAATCCCTTGGCGATTCTGGCGGTTGGCATGTATGGCCGTGAGTTGCCGAATCAGAACGGTGCGCCGTTGCGTCTGGTGGTGCCGTGGAAGTACGGCTTCAAAAGTGTGAAGTCCATTGTGCGGATCAGTCTGGTCAGCGAGCAGCCCAAGACCACTTGGCAGAGCATTGCGGCAGATGAATACGGGTTTTATGCCAACGTGAATCCGACGGTCGATCACCCGCGCTGGACTCAGGCACGGGAACGGCGTCTGCCGAATAGCCTGTTCAAGCCGAATGTGCGTGATACGCAGATGTTCAACGGCTACGCGGATGAAGTTGCTTCCTTATATACAGGGCTCGATCTGCGGAAGAACTATTGATGCGATATCCGTTCTGGCGTGTAGGCGTTTTTATCGCTGCGGCGATTTGGCCATTGCTTTGGTTTTATCAGGCGTTTGCCGATTTGCTCGGCCCTGATCCAGGCAAGGTGTTGGTTGATCGGTTGGGGCTGGGGACGCTGGTATTGCTGTTGATCACATTGAGCATGACGCCGTTGCAGAAATTGACGGGGTGGGCGGGGTGGATTGCTGTGCGCCGTCAGTTGGGACTCTGGTGTTTTGCTTATGTGGTTCTGCACCTGTTCAGCTATATGGCGTTCATCCTTGGTTTCGACTGGTCGCAGTTGGGCGTGGAGTTGCGTAAGCGGCCATACATTATTGTCGGTACGCTGGGCTTTCTCGGTCTGTTGGCGTTGGCAGTAACGTCCAATCGCTACAGTCAGCGCCGTTTGGGTGTGCGCTGGAAGAAACTGCATCGGTTGGTGTACGTGATTCTGGGGTTGGGATTGCTGCATATGCTGTGGATCGTGCGTGCTGATCTCAAGGAGTGGGCGATCTACGCCTTTATAGGTGCAGTGCTGTTGCTGCTGCGTGTGCCTGCCGTCGCGCGTCGCATCCCGCGTTTGCGGACTAAAAAGCAGGTTTTGCAATAAAACTGAAATTAACGGTTGACGGCAGATTCAGGAAGTCTATAATTCGCCCCAATTCCGGCGCAGTCGAAACGGAAAACTCCTTGAGATTCAATGAGTTATACGGGTTTCGACAGCGGCTTGCTTCAGTTCATCGAAGCCTGGAAGGAGTTGAAAGGGCGGTGATGTTTGGCTCTTTTGACGGTTCGATCTTCTCGGTCGAAAGCGGAGAAAAAGAGGTGTTGACAGCAGCGTGTAACGCTGTAGAATTCGCCTC
>NZ_JBIVMY010000066.1:0-3614 GCF_044753325.1 Pseudomonas sp. NPDC088414
ACAGGCCGCTGGCGTTTGTCCCGAAGGTCGAAATTGCCGAAACCGGACAATATGACCTGCTCGTTGTCTTCAAGAGCGTGCCTGATTTCCTCGAAAAACAGTTCAACCAATTCCTTGGCTTCCCGCTTGTTCAGGCCCAGCTCTTCATACAGACGTTCCGCCATCTCAGCTTTAGTCAAAGCCACCATAAGTCACTTCCTTAACGTGGCGTTCAACCTTTGTTCGAGCGAGGTGAGGATGTTTTGAGTCGTCGAATTCACCTCATCGTCATTAAGAGTGCGCGATGGATGCTGCCAGGTCAAGCCAACTGCAAGGCTTTTTCTATCAGGATCAATGCCTTTACCCTGATACACGTCAAACAGCCTGAGATCCGTGAGCCATTCGCCTGCATTTTCACGGATTACGTCCAGTACAGCCGAGGCCGCGACGTCTTTGTGCGCAATCAGTGCAAGGTCACGCCGCACTTCAGGAAAGCGCGACAACTCGTGGAATTGCGGCATTTTTCCGGAAGCGACTTCAGCCAGAACCAGCTCGAAGACGAAGACCGGACGATCCAGACCCAAGGCTTTGGACAGCTCAGGGTGGATTGCACCGATAAAGCCGACTTCACGCCCGTCACGTTCGATGCGCGCGGTTTGACCCGGGTGCAGCGCCGGGTGTTTGCCCGGAGCGAACGTGAAGGTATCCAGTGCACCGGCAAAACCCAGCACCGCTTCAACGTCAGCTTTCACATCGAAGAAATCGACGGTGTCGCGACCCTGTGCCCAGCCTTCCGGCAGACGGCTGCCGCAAACCACACCCGACAGCATCGGCTCTTGCTTCAGACCTTCCAGCTGACCAACGAAGCGCAGACCGCTTTCGAACAGACGCACGCGATCCTGCTGGCGGTTCAGGTTGTGCTGCAACGCCTTGACCAGACCCGGCCACAGCGAAGAACGCATGGCAGCCATGTCATTGGAAATCGGGTTTGCCAGCAACAGCGGCTCGACGCCCGGATTGAACAGTTCGAACTGTTTCGGATCGATGAAGCTGTAAGTGATCGCTTCCTGATAACCACGAGCTACCAGCAGACGACGCAGCTCAGGCAATTCGCTGCGCGCTTCAGCCTTGGCCTGTGGCGCCAGACGCGCTTGCGGGTAACGAACCGGCAGACGGTTGTAGCCGTACAGACGCGCCAGCTCTTCAATCAGATCGACTTCCAGGCTGATGTCGAAGCGATGGCTTGGCACTTCTACGCGCCACTGCCCTGCTCCGTCAGCGGAAATATTCAGACCCAAGGCGCTGAGCAGACGCTCGACCTGAGCCGAATCCATTTCCATCCCCAGCATCTGGGTGATGCGCTGCGCACGCAGGGTGATCGGCGCGATCGACGGCAGGTGCTGCTCGCTGACGGTCTCGATGATCGGGCCGGCTTCGCCGCCAGTGATTTCCAGCAGCAGGCCGGTGGCGCGCTCCATGGCTTCACGGGCCAGTTGCCAGTCCACGCCACGCTCGTAACGGTGCGAAGCGTCGGTGTGCAGGCCGTAGGAACGGGCCTTGCCCGCCACAGCGATCTGGTCGAAGAAGGCACTTTCCAGGAAAACGTCGCGAGTGGTCGCAGATACACCGCTGTGCTCGCCACCCATCACGCCGGCAATCGCCAGTGCGCGAGTGTGGTCGGCGATCACCAGCGTATCGCTACGCAGGCTGACTTCCTGACCGTCGAGCAGCACCAGTTTCTCGCCCTCTTCCGCCATGCGCACACGGATGCCGCCATTGATTTCGGCGAGATCGAAGGCGTGCAGCGGCTGGCCCAGCTCGAGCATCACGTAGTTGGTGATGTCGACCGCAGCGTCGATGCTGCGCACATCGGCGCGGCGCAGACGTTCAACCATCCACAGCGGGGTTGGTTTGGACAGATCAACGTTACGGATGACACGACCCAGGTAACGCGGGCAGGCGGCAGGCGCCAGCACTTCGACCGGACGCACTTCGTCGTGCACAGCCGGAATGGTCATGACCACCGGGCGAGCGACCGGCGTGTCGTACAGCGCACCCACTTCACGGGCCAGACCGGCCAGCGACAGGCAGTCGCCACGGTTCGGGGTCAGGTCGACCTCGATGCTGGCGTCTTCCAGATCCAGGTACACACGGAAATCTTCGCCCACCGGTGCGTCGGCCGGCAGCTCCATCAGACCGTCATTGCCTTCACCGACCTGCAGCTCGGCTTGCGAGCACAGCATGCCGTTGGATTCGACGCCGCGCAGCTTGGCCTTCTTGATCTTGAAGTCGCCCGGCAGTTCGGCACCGATCATGGCGAACGGAATCTTCAGGCCCGGACGCACGTTAGGCGCACCGCACACGACCTGGAAGGTTTCCGCGCCATTGCTGACCTGGCACACACGCAACTTGTCGGCATCAGGGTGCTGCTCGGTGCTCAGCACCTCACCCACGACCACGCCGCTGAATACACCGGCGGCCGGGGTCACGCTATCGACCTCCAGACCCGCCATCGACAGACGAGCAACCAGCTCGTCGCGACTTACCTGCGGGCTAACCCAGCCACGCAGCCATTGTTCACTGAATTTCATCCTGCTCTCCTAAGAATTCGTTACGACTAGCGAAATTGCGCGAGGAACCGCAAGTCGTTGTCGAAGAACAGACGCAAGTCGTTCACGCCGTAACGGAGCATGGCCAGACGCTCGACGCCCATGCCGAAGGCAAAGCCGGAGAACTCTTCCGGATCGATGCCGGACATGCGCAGCACGTTCGGGTGAACCATGCCGCAGCCCATGACCTCCAGCCAGCCGGTCTGCTTGCAGACGCGGCAGCCTTTACCGCTGCACATCACGCATTCCATGTCGACTTCAGCGGATGGCTCGGTGAACGGGAAGTACGAAGGACGGAAACGTACGGCCAGCTCTTTCTCGAAGAACACCCTCAGGAATTCTTCGATGGTGCCTTTGAGATCGGCGAAATTGATGTCGCGATCGACCAGCAGGCCTTCGACCTGGTGGAACATCGGCGAGTGGGTGATATCGGAGTCGCTGCGATACACACGGCCTGGGCAGACGATGCGGATCGGCGGTTGCTTGGACTCCATGGTGCGGACCTGTACCGGCGAGGTATGGGTGCGCAGCAACATGTTCGCATTGAAATAGAAGGTGTCATGCATCGACCGGGCCGGGTGGTGGCCTGGGATGTTGAGCGCTTCGAAGTTGTGATAGTCGTCTTCGACCTCAGGGCCTTCGGCGATGCCGTAGCCGATGCGGGTGAAGAACTGCTCGACTCGTTCCAGAGTCCGGGTCACCGGATGCAGACCACCGGAGGTCTGGCCACGGCCCGGCAACGTCACGTCAATGGATTCGGCAGACAGTTTGGCAGCCAGTTCGGCTTCTTCAAACAGAGCCATGCGCGCATTGAGAACGCCTGTGACACGTTCCTTGGCAACGTTGATCTGGGCGCCGACTTGCGGACGCTCTTCTGCCGGCAAATTCCCCAGGGTCTTCATCACCTGAGTCAATTCACCCTTTTTGCCAAGGTATTGAACCCGGATTTGCTCCAGGGCATTGATATCTTCAGCGCTTTGCACAGCCTCTAGTGCTTGAGAGACCAGCGCATCCAGGTTTTCCATG
>NZ_JBIVMY010000067.1:0-3596 GCF_044753325.1 Pseudomonas sp. NPDC088414
GTTCACCGAAATCCTACACCAGGGTGCGAATATAGGTGCCCTTGCTGCAGTCCACCGCAAGACGCGCAGTATCGCCTTCGAAGGCCAGCAATTCCAAGCGCGCAATAGTAACAGAACGCGGTTCGCGCTCCACTACTTCGCCTGCACGGGCCAGCTTGTACAGCGGCTGACCGTCACGCTTGAGTGCCGAGTACATCGGCGGTATCTGACTGATTTGCCCACGAAATTTCGGCAGAACCGCTTCGACATCGGCGCGACCAACGGTCACCGGACGCTCCTGCAAAACCTCACCCTCGGCGTCCGCCGTGGTAGTGGTCTTGCCCAGTTGCGCCAGGGTTTCGTAACCCTTGTCGGAATCGAGCAGGTATTGCGAAAACTTCGTTGCCTCGCCAAAGCACAACGGCAACACACCGGTGGCCAGCGGGTCGAGACTGCCGGTGTGACCGGCCTTCTCGGCGTTGAGCAACCAGCGAACCTTCTGCAACGCGGCGTTGGAGGTGAACCCCAGCGGTTTGTCGAGCAGGATGATACCGCTGACGTTACGACGGATACGTTTGACCTGAGCCACCGAATTACTCCTTGGTGTCTTCAGGTGCAGCGGCCACGTGCTGATTGTCCTCAGCCACGGCGCGCTCGATCAGGGCCGACAAATGCGCGCCACGCACGACGCTTTCGTCGTAGTGGAAGTGCAATTGCGGCACGCTGCGCAGCTTCATTTCACGGGCCAGCTGCATGCGCAGGAAACCTGCGGCAGCGTTGAGCACCTTGATGCTTTGCGCGATGTCTTCTGCGTTGTCCTGCCCCATCACGGTGATGAAGATCTTCGCGTGACCGACGTCACGGCTGACTTCCACAGCGGTAATGGTGACCAGACCAACACGCGGGTCTTTGACTTCACGACGGATCAGTTGGGCCAGCTCACGCTGCATCTGATCGCCGATACGTTGGGTACGGCTGTATTCTTTTGCCATGATTTTGTTACCTGTTACTGCCCCACGGTGAAACCCGCAAGGTCTGAAAGCGGCAAACGCCCGGCCTGACAAAAGCCAGACCGGGCGTTGCGTTTAGAGTCCTGACGCCGTGGCGCGCATCTGCATGCGGCGGCTCGGCGTGGCCCTTGAAGTGCGCGAGTCAGAGGCTGCGAGCAACCTGAACCTTCTCGAAGACTTCGATCTTGTCACCGACTTTGACGTCGTTGTAGCTCTTCACGCCGATACCGCATTCCATGCCGGCACGTACTTCGGAAGCGTCATCCTTGAAGCGGCGCAGGGATTCCAGCTCGCCTTCGAAGATAACGATGTCTTCACGCAGTACACGGATCGGACGGTTACGGTGCACAACACCTTCGATCACCATGCAACCGGCGATCGCGCCAAACTTCGGCGAACGGAACACATCGCGCACTTCGGCCACGCCCAGGATGTTCTCGCGAACATCGCTGCCGAGCATGCCGGTCAGGGCTTTCTTGACGTCTTCGATGATGTCGTAGATCACGTTGTAGTAACGCATGTCCAGACCTTCCTGCTCGACGATCTTCCGTGCGCCAGCATCGGCACGCACGTTGAAGCCGAACAGTACAGCGTTGGAAGCCAGTGCCAGGTTGGCGTCGGATTCGGTGATACCACCGACACCGCCACCGACCACGCGCACTTGCACTTCGTCGTTGCCCAGGCCGTTCAGAGCGCCCTGCAAAGCTTCCAGCGAACCACGGACGTCGGATTTGAGGACGATGTTGAGCGTCTTCTTCTCTTCCTGGCCCATGTTTTCGAAGATGTTTTCCAGCTTGCCGGCGTGAGCGCGAGCCAGTTTGACTTCGCGGAACTTGCCTTGACGGAACAGAGCCACTTCACGGGCTTTCTTCTCGTCGGCAACCACGCTCATCTCGTCGCCAGCGTCCGGCGTACCGTCAAGACCCAGGATCTCGACCGGAATGGCCGGACCTGCTTCCTTGATCGGCTTGCCGTTCTCGTCGAGCATGGCGCGCACGCGGCCATAGTTCGAGCCGACCAGCACCATGTCGCCTTGACGCAGCGTACCGTCCTGAACCAGCACGGTGGCCACCGGGCCACGGCCCTTGTCCAGACGCGATTCGACGACTACACCACGGCCAGGAGCCGATGGGGTGGCGGTCAGTTCGAGTACTTCGGCCTGCAGCAGAACCGCTTCGAGCAGCTCGTCAACGCCGGTACCCATTTTCGCCGAGACCGGTACGAATGGAGTGTCGCCACCCCAGTCTTCGGAGGTCACGCCGTGAACCGACAGTTCGCTACGGATGCGATCGAGGTCGGCACCCGGCTTGTCGATCTTGTTCACCGCAACTACCAGAGGAACGCCAGCCGCCTGAGCGTGCTGAACAGCCTCGATGGTTTGCGGCATCACGCCGTCGTCCGCCGCAACCACCAGGATCACGATGTCGGTCGCCTTGGCACCACGGGCACGCATTGCGGTAAACGCAGCGTGACCAGGGGTGTCGAGGAAAGTCACCATGCCACGGTCGGTTTCAACGTGGTACGCACCGATGTGCTGAGTGATACCGCCGGCTTCGCCCGCGGCTACCTTGGCACGACGGATGTAGTCGAGCAGGGAAGTCTTACCGTGGTCAACGTGGCCCATGACGGTCACGACGGGTGCACGGGAAACTGCCTCACCTTCAAACTTCAGGGACTCGGCCAGGGAATCTTCCAGGGCGGTGTCACTGACCAGGGTCACTTTGTGGCCCAGCTCTTCAGCTACCAGTTGAGCAGTTTCCTGATCGAGTACCTGGTTGATGGTCGCTGGAGTGCCCAGTTTGAACATGAACTTGATGATTTCAGCAGCCTTGACCGACATCTGCTGGGCGAGATCGCCAACAGTGATGGTCTCGCCGATCTTCACTTCACGCACGACAGGACCGGTAGGGTTCTGGAAACCGTGAGCGTTGCGTTTCTTCAGCTTGGCCTTGCCGCGACCACCACGACGGAAGCCATCGCTTTCTTCGTCGGTAGTGCGTGGCGCCACACGTGGAGCCGGCGCTTTTTCTTTGACCGATGCGCGATGCGGAGCGTTTTTGCGCTCGCCATCGCCACCACCGCGACGATTGTTATCGTCGGCACGGGGTTTGTCCGGACGGCGCTGTTCGTCACGCTTGCGAGTGTCGGCAGCTGGCGCAGCAGCAACCGGCGCGGCGTCGCGCACAGGTTCCGCAACTGGCGCAGGTGCTGCAACAGCTTCGGCAGGAGCGGACGGCGCAGCAGCAGGCTGGCGACGCGCTTCTTCTTCAGCGCGCTGCTTGGCTTCTTCTTCAGCCTTCTGACGAGCAGCATTTTCTACTGCGCGACGCTCTTCCAGTTCACGCTTGCGCTCGGCTTCGATTTCTTCCGGGCTACGCTGTACGAAAACTTTCTTTTTGCGAACTTCAACGCTGATGCTCTTGCTACCAGCCACACGCAGGGTGCTGGTGGTTTTACGCTGCAGCGTGATCTTGCGTGGTTCTTCCACTTTCGCCTTGTGACTGCTCTTCAAGTGAGTCAGCAGGGATTGCTTCTCACTGTCAGTCACATTATCTTCGGCGGCGGTGAGCGGCAGACCTGCCTCACGCATCTGCTGCAACAGGCCCT
>NZ_JBIVMY010000068.1:0-3594 GCF_044753325.1 Pseudomonas sp. NPDC088414
GATGTATGGCGGCCAGGTCATCAAGGCCGGCACCATCATCGTGCGTCAGCGCGGCACCCAATTCCACGCTGGCTACGGCGTTGGCATGGGTAAAGATCACACCCTCTTCGCGAAAATCGAAGGCGTGATCAAGTTTGAAGTAAAAGGCGCCTTCGGTCGTCGTTACGTGAGCGTTGTCGCGGCTTAATCGCGAGATCGCTGGAAGAGCCCTGTCTTGCGACGGGGCTTTTTCGTTTGTGGGGTGAGTCTCTTGCAAAACTGTTTGTATGGGCTGTCGGCGTGCGATGCAGGTCGTGTTTTGGGGTCGCTGCGCTCATTTTTGCAAGAGTCTTATGTCTTGATTGTTTTTCGGCTCGTCCGTATGGCGAGAGGCGTTGAGTTATGAAGTTTGTAGACGAAGTATCGATCCGCGTAAAAGCTGGCGACGGCGGCAATGGCTGCATGAGTTTCCGTCGGGAAAAATTCATTGAAAACGGCGGCCCGAACGGCGGTGATGGCGGTGACGGCGGTTCCATCTACATGATGGCCGACGAGAACCTCAACACCCTGGTCGACTACCGTTACACCCGGCACTTCGATGCCGAGCGTGGCTCCAACGGCGGCAGCACCGATTGCACCGGCAAGAAGGGTGAAGACCTGATCCTGCGCGTGCCAGTCGGTACCACCGTAATCGACTCCGCTACCCAGGAAGTGATTGGCGACCTGACCAAGGCCGGCCAGAAACTGATGGTGGTGCAGGGTGGTTGGCACGGTCTGGGCAACACTCGTTTCAAATCCAGTACCAACCGTGCGCCACGCCAGACCACGCCGGGCAAGCCGGGTGAGCAGCGTGACCTGAAACTGGAAATGAAAGTGCTGGCTGACGTCGGTCTGCTGGGCTTGCCGAACGCCGGTAAAAGTACCTTTATCCGTTCGGTATCGGCGGCCAAGCCGAAAGTTGCCGACTACCCGTTCACCACGCTGGTGCCGAACCTGGGTGTGGTCAGCGTTGACCGCTGGAAAAGCTTCGTTATCGCCGACATTCCGGGTCTGATCGAGGGCGCTTCCGACGGTGCCGGCCTGGGCATTCGCTTCCTCAAGCACCTGGCGCGTACGCGTCTGTTGCTGCACCTCGTCGACATGGCGCCGCTGGATGACACCAGTGCGCCGGACGCGGCTGAAGTGATCGTCAACGAGCTGGTCAAATTCAGTCCGTCGCTGGCCGAGCGTGATCGCTGGCTGGTGCTGAACAAATGCGACCAGATCCTTGAAGAAGAGCACGAAGAGCGCGTCAAGGAAATCGTTGATCGCCTGCAGTGGGAAGGTCCGGTCTACGTGATCTCGGCCATCGCCAAAGAAGGCACCGAACGCCTGACGCGCGACATCATGCGTTATCTGGAAGATCGTGCCGATCGCCTGGCTAACGACCCGGCGTACAAGGAAGAGCTGGCTGATCTCGATCAGCGCATCGAAGACGAAGCCCGTGCCCAGTTGCAGGCGCTGGATGACAAGCGTGCCCTGCGTCGCAGCGGCGTGAAGTCGGTCCACGACATCGGCGACGATGACTGGGACGAAGAAGATGTGGATGATGAAGACGGTCCGGAAATCATTTACGTGCGCGACTGATCTGTTGCGATAAACTTGAACGCCGCTCAATCGAGCGGCGTTTTGGTATCTGGAAATCGGTAGTCACGATTAACGGGCAGCGCTGGGTCGCGCTGTCCTCAAGCTAAGGTTGAAGATGATGCGGAGCAAGGTGACAGGTGCGCAGCGTTGGGTCGTGAAGATCGGCAGCGCTTTGCTGACAGCTGATGGCAAAGGGCTGGATCGTGCGGCAATGAGTGTCTGGGTCGAGCAGATGGTCGCCCTGCATGAGGCAGGTGTCGAGTTGGTGCTGGTGTCCTCCGGGGCGGTGGCTGCCGGCATGAGCCGCCTGGGCTGGACCGCACGACCCAGTGCGATGCACGAGCTCCAGGCTGCCGCGGCAATCGGTCAGATGGGCTTGGTGCAGGCCTGGGAATCGAGCTTTGCCGAGCATGGCCGGCACACCGCGCAGATTCTCCTGACTCACGATGACTTGTCCGATCGCAAGCGCTACCTCAATGCCCGCAGCACTCTGCGTGCCTTGGTCGAGCTGAAAGTCATCCCGGTGATCAACGAAAACGACACCGTGGTCACCGACGAGATCCGTTTCGGCGACAACGATACGCTGGCGGCGCTGGTGGCCAATTTGGTCGAGGCCGATCTGCTGGTGATCCTCACCGATCGTGACGGCATGTTCGATGCCGATCCGCGCAATAATCCCGATGCGCAACTGATTTACGAAGCGCGCGCCGATGATCCGACCCTGGATGCAGTGGCGGGCGGTACCGGCGGTGCGCTGGGGCGTGGAGGTATGCAGACCAAGCTGCGCGCGGCGCGTCTGGCGGCGCGTTCCGGGGCGCATACCATCATCGTCGGTGGGCGTCTGGAGCGAGTGCTCGATCGCCTGAAGGCTGGCGAGCGCATCGGTACGCTGCTGTCGCCTGAGCGCGGCATGCTCGCGGCGCGCAAGCAGTGGCTGGCCGGGCATCTGCAAACGCGCGGCACGCTGGTGCTGGACGAAGGCGCGGTGTCGGCGTTGTCGCAGGGCAACAAGAGTCTGTTGCCGGTCGGCGTCAAATTGGTCCAGGGCAGCTTCCGTCGTGGCGAGATGGTGGTTTGCGTGGCGCCGGACGGTCGCGAGATTGCCCGTGGCCTGGCCAACTACAGTGCGCTTGAGGCGCAAAAAATCATTGGTCAGTCGTCGGATGCAATTGTCGGCGTGCTGGGCTACATGGCTGAGCCGGAACTGGTTCACCGTGACAACCTGATTCTGGTCTAAGGAAAAACGCGATGCGCATGGCAAAAGGATTGTTGGGTCTGCTGATGGCGCTGCCATTGCTGGCCTCGGCCGAGGAAATCGGTCAGGTGTCGACGGTGTTCAAGTTCGTCGGCCCGAATGACCGGATCGTGGTCGAAGCTTTCGATGATCCGAAGGTCGACGGCGTGACCTGCTACCTGTCTCGTGCCAAGACGGGTGGGGTGAAGGGTGGCCTGGGTCTGGCCGAGGATCGCGCCGAGGCGTCGATTGCCTGTCGTCAGGTGGGTCCGATCAAGTTCAAGGGCGAACTGAAGGATGGCGACGAGGTGTTCAAGGAGCGCACGTCGCTGGTGTTCAAGACCATGCAGGTGGTGCGTTTCCTCGACAAGAAGCGTAATACGCTGGTGTACCTGGTCTACAGCGATCGCGTGATCGAAGGCAGCCCGCAGAATGCGGTAACCGCGATTCCGATCGTGCCGTGGGTGCCGGTCCAGCAGTAACAACGCAAAACCAATTGCAGGAGTGAGCTTGCTCGCTCCTGCATTTTTTTGCTCTGCGTTTATCAAATCGCAGGCAATAAAAAACCGACCCTAAGGTCGGTTTTTTAATGACTACGTCGATTAAGCAGCTTCTTTCAGTGCCTTGACGTGGCCATTCAGACGGCTCTTATGACGAGCAGCCTTGTTCTTGTGGATGATGCCTTTATCGGCCATACGGTCGATAACTGGCACAGCCAGAACGTATGCAGCTTGAGCTTTTTCAGCGTCTTTTTC
>NZ_JBIVMY010000069.1:0-3043 GCF_044753325.1 Pseudomonas sp. NPDC088414
AAAGTGATCGACAAGGGCGCTGACGAGTAAAAACTTCTCTGCTCAACTCATAGCGAATGACGCAATGGGCGGGGACTACGGTCCCCGCAGCATTGTTCAGGCCAGCCTTGCTTGCCTTTCTGCTACGCCCTCGCTGCACCTGACCCTCGTCGGTCAACCCTCCCTTCTCGAAGAACTGATCAACGGCCAATCGGCTGCCGATCGCGCGCGCCTGACGATTGTCCCGGCGTCTGAAGTCATCACCATGGACGAAAAGCCGACCCAGGCCTTGCGTGGCAAGCCGGACTCGTCGATGCGTGTCGCCCTGGAACTGGTGCGTGACGGCAAGGCCCAGGCCTGTGTCAGTGCCGGCAATACCGGGGCGCTGATGGCGTTGTCGCGTTTCGTGCTCAAGACCTTGCCGGGGATTGATCGGCCGGCGATGGTCGCGGCGATCCCGACGCAGAAGGGCTATTGCCAGTTGCTCGACCTGGGCGCCAACGTCGATTGCAGCGCCGAGCATCTGTTGCAGTTCGCGGTGATGGGCTCGGTGGCGGCGCAGACGCTGGGTATCGCCCGGCCGCGCGTCGCGTTGCTGAATATCGGCACCGAAGACATCAAGGGCAATCAGCAGGTCAAGCTGGCGGCGACCTTGCTGCAGGCGGCGCGTGGCATCAACTACATCGGTTTTGTCGAGGGTGATGGCCTGTATCGCGGCGAGGCGGATGTGGTGGTCTGTGACGGTTTTGTCGGCAATATCCTGCTCAAGTCCAGCGAAGGGCTGGCGACGATGATCGCCGCGCGCATCGAAGCCTTGTTCAGGAAAAACCTTGCTTCGCGCGTGGTAGGTGCTTTGGCCCTGCCATTGATGAAGCGCCTGCAGGCTGATCTGGCGCCGGCGCGACATAACGGCGCAAGCTTCCTCGGCTTGCAGGGGATCGTGGTGAAAAGTCACGGTTCGGCCGGGGTTCAGGGTTTTCAGAGTGCGATTCAACGCGCGCTGATCGAGATTCAGGAGAACCTGCCCGAACGCCTCCACGGTCGTCTGGAGGATCTGTTGTCTTAGGCGTTTTCGTCGGACAATGCTTAAATGTGACCGCCCGGTTCAAAGGGCCATCCAACTGTCAGTTTCTTGCGTCCCCCTGCGGGACGTCATTTTTCGACGACAAGATCATTAGGGGCTTGTTACATGTCTGCTTCCCTCGCATTCGTCTTTCCAGGACAGGGTTCGCAGTCCCTCGGCATGCTGGCCGAGTTGGGCGCGGAATATCCGTTGATCCTCGAAACATTCAAAGAAGCCTCTGAGGCTCTGGGCTATGACCTGTGGGCACTGACCCAGCAGGGCCCGGAAGAGCTGCTCAATCAAACCGACAAAACCCAACCGGCCATTCTGACCGCCTCGATCGCCCTGTGGCGTCTGTGGCTGGCTGAAGGCGGCGCGCGTCCGGCATTCGTTGCCGGTCACAGCCTGGGTGAATACAGCGCGCTGGTCGCTGCCGGCAGCCTGAGCCTGGCTGACGCGGTCAAACTCGTTGAGCGCCGTGGCCAGTTGATGCAGGAAGCCGTTCCGGCCGGACAGGGCGGCATGGCTGCGATCCTCGGTCTGGAAGATGCCGACGTGCTGGCAGCCTGTGCCGAAGCGGCGCAGGGCGAAGTGGTCAGCGCGGTGAACTTCAACTCGCCGGGCCAGGTAGTGATTGCCGGTGCGAAGGCTGCGGTCGAGCGTGCCATCGAAGGCTGCAAGACCCGTGGTGCCAAGCGTGCCATGCCGTTGCCGGTGAGCGTGCCGTCGCATTGCGAACTGATGCGTCCGGCTGCCGAGCGCTTTGCCGAATCCATCGCCGCCATCGACTGGCAGGCGCCGCAGATTCCGGTGGTACAGAACGTCAGCGCGCAAGTGCCGGCCGATCTGGAAACCCTCAAGCGTGATCTGCTCGAACAACTGTACAAGCCCGTTCGCTGGGTTGAATCGGTTCAGACGCTGGCTGCCAAAGGCGCTACCAGTCTGGTCGAGTGCGGCCCGGGCAAAGTGCTGGCCGGTCTGAACAAACGTTGCGCCGAAGGCGTTTCGACTTCCAATCTCAACACCCCAGACGCTTTCGCTGCCGCCCGTGCAGCGCTGGCCTGAATCAGGAGAAACTTGCATGAGTCTGCAAGGTAAAGTTGCACTGGTCACCGGTGCAAGCCGCGGTATCGGCCAGGCTATCGCACTGGAACTGGGTCGTCAGGGCGCCATCGTCGTTGGCACCGCGACCTCCGCCAAGGGTGCCGAGGCCATTGCTGCCACGCTCAAGGAGCACGGCATTCAAGGTACCGGCCTGGAACTGAACGTCACCAGCGACGAATCCGTTGCCGCCGTGATCGCGAGCATTCAGGAGCAGTTCGGCGCGCCGGCGATTCTGGTCAATAATGCCGGCATCACCCGCGATAACCTGATGATGCGCATGAAAGACGATGAATGGTACGACGTGATCGATACCAACCTGAACAGTCTGTATCGCCTGTCCAAGGGCGTTTTGCGTGGCATGACCAAGGCGCGCTGGGGCCGAATTATCAGTATTGGCTCGGTGGTGGGTGCCATGGGCAACGCAGGCCAAGTAAACTATGCAGCCGCCAAGGCCGGTCTGGAAGGTTTCAGCCGTGCAATGGCGCGTGAAGTCGGTTCGCGTTCGA
The DNA here is from genome assembly GCF_044753325.1 of Pseudomonas sp. NPDC088414. NCBI lineage: Bacteria > Pseudomonadati > Pseudomonadota > Gammaproteobacteria > Pseudomonadales > Pseudomonadaceae > Pseudomonas > Pseudomonas sp. NPDC088414. The sequence goes on from NZ_JBIVMY010000069.1 coordinate 2,653, forward strand.
TTACGGTCAACTCGGTAACCCCTGGGTTCATCGATACCGATATGACCCGCGAACTGCCGGAAGCACAGCGTGAAGCCTTGCAGACGCAGATTCCGCTGGGCCGTCTGGGACAAGCTCAAGAGATCGCTTCGGTGGTCGCTTTTCTTGCATCCGACGGTGCGGCATACGTCACTGGGGCTACAATCCCGGTGAACGGTGGGATGTACATGTAAGTAAAATGTGACGGATTGCTTCAAAAAAATGTCATACGAGCTGTCTAAAATCCGTTATAAAGCTGCAATCTATTTATAGGCAGAGGGCCGCAGGGTTTGAGGAGTGAAGCTTTCAGTTGTAAAGCTGAATAGCCTTTCTATACACTTACACACTGGCCAGCTGCCTGAATTTGTCGATT
>NZ_JBIVMY010000070.1:0-2984 GCF_044753325.1 Pseudomonas sp. NPDC088414
CTGCATTTTCGGCGGTCTCTGCGAGGAAGCCTGTCCGACCTCCGCATTCCAGCTGACCCCGGATTTCGAGATGGCCGAGTTCAAACGTCAGGACCTGGTGTACGAGAAAGAAGATCTGTTGATCTCCGGCCCCGGCAAAAACCCTGATTACAACTTCTATCGTGTTGCAGGTATGGCAATCGCTGGCAAGCCGAAAGGCTCTGCACAGAACGAAGCCGAACCGATCAACGTGAAGAGCTTGCTGCCTTAAGGAAGAACGATGGAATTCGCTTTCTATTTCGCATCGGGTATCGCGGTTGTGTCCACGCTTCGTGTGGTCACCAACACCAACCCTGTGCACGCCCTGCTCTACCTGATCATCTCGTTGATCGCCGTGGCCATGACCTTCTTCGCACTCGGCGCGCCGTTCGCCGGCGTGCTGGAAGTGATCGCCTACGCCGGCGCCATCATGGTGCTGTTCGTGTTCGTGGTGATGATGCTGAACCTGGGCCCGGCCTCGGTTCAGCAGGAACGCACCTGGCTCAAGCCCGGTATCTGGGCAGGGCCGGTGATTCTCGCCGCCCTGCTGCTGGCCGAACTGCTGTATGTGCTGTTCGCTCACCAGAGCGGTCAGGCCATCGGCCACACCACCGTCGATGCAAAAGCCGTGGGCGTCAGCCTGTTCGGCCCGTATCTGCTGGTGGTCGAACTCGCCTCGATGCTGCTGCTCGCCGCAGCCGTCACGGCGTTCCATTTGGGCCGTAACGAGGCGAAGGAGTAAGACATGCCTGCTATCCCTCTCGAACATGGACTGGCCGTTGCCGGCATCCTGTTCTGCCTTGGTCTGGTCGGCCTGATGGTCCGCCGCAACATTTTGTTCGTGTTGATGAGTCTGGAAGTGATGATGAACGCCTCTGCCCTGGCCTTCATCGTTGCGGGCGCCCGTTGGGCGCAACCGGATGGACAGATCATGTTCATCCTGGTGATCAGCCTGGCAGCCGCCGAAGCCAGTATTGGTCTGGCGATCCTGCTGCAACTGTATCGCCGCTTCCACACGCTCGATATCGACGCTGCCAGTGAGATGCGCGGATGAACCTAATCTTTCTGACTTTTGTATTCCCTCTGATCGGTTTCCTGCTGCTGTCGTTCTCCCGTGGACGCTGGTCGGAAAACCTCTCGGCGCTGATCGGCGTGGGTTCCATCGGCTTGTCGGCGATTGTCGCCGCCTACGTCATCTGGCAATTCAACGTCGCGCCTCCCGAGGGCGGTCACTACACCCTGGTGCTGTGGAAGTGGATGGCGGTCGAAGGCTTCAAGCCTGACTTCGCTCTCTACATCGATGGCCTGTCGATCACCATGCTTGGCGTGGTGGTGGGTGTGGGTTTCCTGATCCACCTGTTCGCGTCCTGGTACATGCGCGGCGAAGCGGGTTACTCGCGCTTCTTCTCGTACACCAACCTGTTTATCGCCAGCATGCTGTTCCTGGTGCTCGGCGATAACCTGTTGTTCCTGTACTTCGGCTGGGAAGGCGTGGGCCTGTGCTCGTACCTGTTGATCGGTTTCTACTACAGCAACCGCAACAACGGTAACGCCGCACTCAAGGCCTTCATCGTGACCCGGATCGGCGACGTGTTCATGGCCATCGGCCTGTTCATCCTGTTCCAGCAAGTGGGCACGCTGAACATCCAGGAACTGCTGGTGCTGGCACCGCAGAAATTCCAGGTCGGCGACTTCTGGATCACCCTGGCGACCCTGATGCTGCTGGGTGGCGCGGTCGGTAAATCGGCGCAACTGCCGCTGCAGACCTGGCTCGCGGACGCGATGGCTGGTCCGACCCCGGTGTCGGCACTGATCCACGCTGCAACCATGGTGACCGCCGGTGTCTACCTGATCGCCCGTACCCACGGTCTGTTCACCCTGGCGCCGGAAATCCTCCACCTGGTCGGCATCGTCGGTGGTGTGACGCTGGTTCTCGCAGGTTTCGCCGCTCTGGTACAGACCGACATCAAACGTATCCTCGCCTACTCGACCATGAGCCAGATCGGCTACATGTTCCTGGCGCTGGGTGTTGGTGCCTGGGATGGCGCGATTTTCCACCTGATGACCCACGCCTTCTTCAAGGCCCTGCTGTTCCTTGCTTCCGGTGCGGTGATCGTTGCCTGCCACCACGAACAGAACATCTTCAAGATGGGCGGTCTGTGGAAAAAACTGCCACTGGCCTACGCCAGCTTCATCGTCGGTGGTGCCGCTCTGGCCGCCCTGCCACTGGTCACCGCAGGCTTCTACTCCAAGGACGAAATCCTTTGGGAAGCGTTCGCCAGCGGCAACCACGGTCTGCTCTACGCCGGTCTGGTCGGCGCGTTCATGACGTCGCTGTACACCTTCCGCCTGATCTTCATCACGTTCCACGGTGAAGCCAAGACTGAAGCCCACGCCGGTCACGGCATCTCGCACTGGCTGCCGCTGTCGGTACTGATCGTGCTGTCGACTTTCGTCGGCGCCATGATCGTGCCGCCACTGCATGGCGTACTGCCTGAGAGCGTTGGCCATGCCGGTGGCGAAGCCAAGCACAGTCTGGAAATCGCCTCGGGCGCCATCGCTCTGGCCGGTATCCTGCTGGCGGCCCTGCTGTTCCTCGGCAAGCGTCGCTTCGTGACGGCAATCGCCAACAGCGGCATCGGCCGTTTCCTTTCGGCCTGGTGGTTCGCTGCCTGGGGCTTCGACTGGATCTACGACAAACTGTTCGTCAAGCCGTACCTTGCGATCAGCCATGTACTGCGCAGAGACCCGCTCGACCAGACCATCGGTCTGATCCCGCGTATGGCCAAAGGCGGTCACACCGCCCTGAGCCGCACCGAGACCGGTCAACTGCGTTGGTATGCCGCCTCGATGGCTGCTGGTGCCGTGCTGGTAATCGGCGCCATCGTGCTGGTAGCGGTCTGATATGAACCTTGCGAATTTGCGAAAGGAAACGAGCCCGTCATGATTCTGCCTTGGCTAATCCT
>NZ_JBIVMY010000071.1:0-2411 GCF_044753325.1 Pseudomonas sp. NPDC088414
GGCAACCTCACGGATGTCTGCCCGACCGGTGTGTTCACCGACAAGACGCACTCCGAGCGCTACAACCGCAAGTGGGACATGCAGTTCTCGCCGAGCATCTGCCATGGCTGCTCCAGCGGTTGCAACATCTCCCCGGGCGAGCGTTACGGCGAACTGCGTCGCATCGAAAACCGTTTCAACGGTTCGGTGAACCAGTACTTCCTGTGCGACCGCGGCCGTTTCGGTTATGGCTACGTCAACCGCACCGACCGTCCACGTCAGCCGCTGCTGGCCGACGGCACCAAACTGAGCGTCGACGCTGCGCTGGATAAAGCCGCTGATCTGCTGCGCGGGCGCAACATCGTCGGTATCGGTTCGCCACGCGCCAGCCTCGAAAGCAACTACGCGCTGCGTGAACTGGTCGGCGCCGAGCACTTCTACTCCGGTATCGAAGCCTCCGAGCTGGAGCGCATCCGTCTGGTCCTGCAAGTGCTCAAAGACAGCCCGTTGCCTGTGCCGAACATGCGCGACATCGAAGACCACGACGCCGTGTTCGTCCTCGGCGAAGACCTGACCCAGACCGCCGCCCGTATGGCGCTGTCCCTGCGTCAGTCGGTCAAGGGCAAAGCTGAAGACATGGCCGAAGCCATGCGCGTTCAGCCATGGCTCGACGCCGCAGTGAAGAACATCGGTCAGCACGAACTGAACCCGCTGTTCATCGCCAGTCTGGCCGAAACCAAGCTCGACGACATCGCTGAAGAGTGCGTACACGCGGCTCCAGACGATCTGGCGCGCATCGGTTTCGCCGTTGCTCACGCACTGGACGCCAGCGCCCCTGCCGTCGAAGGTCTGGACGCGGAAGCACTGGAATTGGCCAAGCGCATCGCCGACGCCCTGATCAAAGCCAAACGTCCACTGATCATCGCCGGTACTTCGCTGGGTTCCAAAGCGTTGATCGAAGCGGCGGCGAACATCGCCAAAGCCCTGAAGCTGCGCGAGAAGAACGGTTCGATCAGCCTGATCGTGCCGGAAGCCAACAGCCTCGGCCTAGCCATGCTCGGTGGCGAATCGGTGGACGCGGCGCTGCAAGCCGTGATCGATGGCAAGGCCGACGCCATCGTCGTGCTGGAAAACGATCTGTACACCCGCACCTCGAAAGCCAAGGTCGATGCCGCACTGAGCGCTGCGAAAGTAGTGATCGTTGCCGACCACCAGAAGACCGCCACCACCGACCGCGCGCAACTGGTGCTGCCAGCGGCGAGCTTCGCTGAAGGCGACGGTACGCTGGTCAGCCAGGAAGGCCGCGCCCAGCGTTTCTTCCAGGTTTTCGATCCGCAATACATGGATGCGAGCATTCTGGTTCACGAAGGCTGGCGCTGGCTGCACGCCCTGCGCTCGACCCTGCTGAACCAGCCGATCGACTGGACGCAACTCGACCACGTCACCGCTGCCGTGGCGTCAAGCACCGAGCAACTGGCGCGCATCGTCGATGCCGCGCCGTCTGCCGCGTTCCGCATCAAGGGTCTGAAACTGGCGCGTGAGCCGCTGCGTTATTCCGGTCGCACCGCGATGCGCGCCGACATCAGCGTTCACGAACCGCGCACCCCGCAGGACAAAGACACCGCGTTCGCCTTCTCCATGGAAGGTTACTCGGGCTCGACCGAACCGCGTCAGCAAGTGCCATTCGCCTGGTCGCCGGGCTGGAACTCGCCGCAAGCCTGGAACAAGTTCCAGGACGAAGTCGGTGGTCATCTGCGCGCTGGCGATCCGGGCACTCGCCTGATCGAAAGCACCGGTGATTCGCTGAACTGGTTCGCTGCTGCTCCGCGTGCATTCAACCCGGCGCCGGGCACCTGGCAGGCCGTGCCGTTCTACCACCTGTTCGGCAGCGACGAAAACTCGTCGAAAGCCGCGCCGGTGCAGGAACGCATCCCGGCTCCGTACGTGGCTCTGGCCAAATCCGAAGCGGATCGCCTGGGCGTCAACGACGGTGCCCTGCTGAGCCTGAACGTGGCCGGCCAGACCCTGCGTCTGCCGCTGCGCATCAATGAAGAACTGGGCGCTGGTCTGGTGGCCTTGCCTGCGGGCATCGCCGGCATTCCACCGGCATTCGCCGGCGTGTCCGTCGACGGTCTGCAGGAGGCAGCGCAATGACCTGGTTCACCCCTGAAGTGATCGATGTGATCCTGACGGTCATCAAAGCCATCGTGATTCTGCTGGCCGTTGTGGTCGCAGGCGCGTTGCTCAGCTTTGTCGAACGTCGCCTGCTGGGCTGGTGGCAGGACCGTTACGGTCCGAACCGCGTTGGCCCGTTCGGCATGTTCCAGATCGCCGCCGACATGCTGAAGATGTTCTTCTAGGAAGACTGGACCCCGCCGTTTGCCGACAAGGTGATCTTCACCCTGGCACCGGTGGTGGCGATGTCCGCCCTG
>NZ_JBIVMY010000072.1:0-2362 GCF_044753325.1 Pseudomonas sp. NPDC088414
AATCGAGAGGCGCCGGTTAAGCGCGTTCGTACAAAGACATCCATGAACCGAATCTCTAGATACATAGCGGAGAAGTTGGGTGCATCAGTAGAGCGTCAAGCAGTCAGGCTGCGGTAACAACCCGACCAATCAGGCGGAAAGTCTCGTTCTAGAGAGGCCAGCCGTCGTGACCCTTTGGTCAGCGGGCGGCATTATACATAGGTAGCTGGCAATCTGCCGATGGTTCATATGCAACCGGTCTCGTCCATTGGTCTAAAGGTCGCAGGGGCGGGTGGGGCGTAGAGTCGCTGCGAATGCTTGAATTTGGCGCTTTTCCCTTTGCTTTCAGGCTTGTACGAAACCAGATGTAGTCGCGCCGTGAACAGAGGGTTTGCGTGTTGATTTAACTGGGTTACGCTCGAACCAAGCCAGATGTTCAATCCAAACAATGGAGTTCAGCATGGGTTACAAGAAGATTCAGGTTCCAGCCGTCGGCGACAAAATCACCGTCAATGCAGACCATTCTCTCAATGTTCCTGATAACCCGATCATCCCCTTCATCGAAGGTGACGGCATTGGCGTCGACGTCAGCCCGGTGATGATCAAAGTGGTTGATGCTGCCGTGGCCAAGGCCTACGGGGGCAAGCGCAAGATTTCCTGGATGGAGGTTTACGCTGGCGAAAAAGCGACTCAGGTCTATGACCAGGACACCTGGCTGCCCCAGGAAACCCTGGATGCCGTCAAAGATTACGTGGTCTCCATCAAGGGCCCGCTGACCACCCCGGTCGGTGGTGGCATCCGCTCCCTCAACGTCGCCCTGCGCCAGCAACTCGATCTTTATGTCTGCCTGCGTCCCGTGGTGTGGTTCGAAGGTGTGCCGAGCCCGGTGAAAAAGCCTGGCGACGTCGACATGGTGATCTTCCGCGAGAACTCCGAAGACATTTATGCCGGTATTGAATGGAAGGCCGGCTCGCCTGAGGCCACCAAGGTCATCAAGTTTCTGAAAGAAGAAATGGGTGTCACCAAGATCCGTTTCGACCAGGATTGCGGTATCGGCATCAAGCCTGTTTCCAGGGAAGGCACCAAACGTCTGGTGCGCAAGGCCCTGCAATACGTGGTGGACAACGACCGCAAGTCGCTGACCATCGTGCACAAGGGCAACATCATGAAATTCACCGAAGGTGCCTTCAAGGACTGGGGCTACGAGGTGGCGAAGGAAGAATTCGGCGCCGAACTGCTCGATGGCGGCCCATGGATGAAGTTCAAGAACCCGAAAACCGGCCGTGAAGTCATCGTCAAGGACGCCATTGCCGACGCCATGCTCCAGCAGATCCTGCTGCGTCCGGCCGAGTACGACGTGATCGCCACGCTGAACCTCAATGGTGACTACCTCTCCGACGCCCTGGCGGCGGAAGTGGGTGGTATCGGTATCGCGCCGGGCGCCAACCTGTCCGACACCGTGGCCATGTTCGAGGCGACCCACGGTACCGCGCCGAAGTACGCCGGCAAGGACCAGGTCAACCCGGGCTCGGTGATCCTGTCGGCCGAGATGATGTTGCGTCATCTGGGCTGGACCGAAGCGGCTGACCTGATCATCAAGGGCACCAACGGCGCCATCAAGGCCAAGACCGTGACCTATGACTTCGAACGTCTGATGGAAGGTGCCACGCTGGTGTCTTCTTCGGGCTTCGGTGAGGCGATCATCAAGCACATGTAAGCCATGCAGGTACAAAAAAACCGCCTTCGGGCGGTTTTTTCATGACCGGGTGACGGTTATGTCAGCCCGACACCTTTTCTTTATGAGGAGTAGGCGTAGCCGCTTCACTCGCCACGGGCGCCGCTGTGATCTTTACCGCGTGCAGGCCTTTGGGGCCCTGAACGATCTCGAAGCTGACGACCTGCCCGGCCTTGAGGGTTTTATACCCGACCATCTCAATGGCGGAGTAGTGCGCAAAGAAATCAATGTCTTTGCCGTCCTCGTCACGTCCTTCACGGGCATCGGTATTGATGAAGCCGAATCCCTTGGCATTGTTGAACCACTTGACCTTGCCGACAGCCATGCTCAAATCCCTCTGCAACAGACTCCATCGCTGGAGTATCATCCAGGACATCCGCAATCTAATCCGTTAAAAGGATTGACTCCGCGGATCTTTTTTACCCACTGTGGGCTCTATTGGTTGTAACACCGTTTTCCCGATAGTCAAGGTGACCGGGCAGTCGGAGTTGAAAAGGTGTACAGCCGCCCCCACCACTGTATTTGCACAACTGACGAACCTTTCTTTCCATGCATGCAATCAGCCAGATTCGACTAACATTCAATCAGGATCGCCCGCTTCTCCAAAAGGATCATCCAGAGGAGCACGACGACGATTCGGCAGGCGGT
>NZ_JBIVMY010000073.1:0-2153 GCF_044753325.1 Pseudomonas sp. NPDC088414
CGTTTTTTCTCAGTATATGAGTAAGCCATCAGCGTTCCCCAGCTTGGTCACCTGCTTGTTTGGCCCCTCCCGACGGGAGCAGCCAGAAAATCGTGCAAACCCCATGGTTTGCGCCACCGCATCGGGTGGTTACAGCGCCTTTATCAGCACCGACCCAGTCGGCTGCCAATAACGGAAAAAGGCCGGTGGCAAGAGCCACCAGCCATCAGCCTGTCGCTTGACGCTCGGGCTGGAGGAGCAAAGTCGATACTTATTTCAGTTCGACTTTAGCGCCTGCTTCTTCCAGCTTCTTCTTGGCGTCTTCAGCAGCTTCTTTCGAAACGCCTTCAGCTACAACCTGAGGAGCGCCGTCTACTTTCTCTTTGGCTTCTTTCAGGCCCAGACCGGTCAGTTCACGAACTGCCTTGATCACGTTAACCTTCTTCTCGCCAGCTTCCAGCAGAACAACGTTGAACTCGGTTTGCTCTTCAACAGCAGCAGCAGCTACAGCTGGGCCAGCCGAAGCGGCGGCAGCGGTAACACCGAAGGTTTCTTCCATCGCTTTGATCAGCTCAACGATTTCCACTACGGATTTCTGGCCGATTGCTTCGATGATTTGTTCGTTAGTCAGAGACATGACTCAATTCCTGAATTGGGGGACGGCCTACGCGACCATCGAAATAAACAAAAAACGCGAGAAGTTGACGAGCCTTAGGCTGCGGCAGCTTCTTTCTGGTCGCGAATTGCCGCCAGAGTACGAGCCAACTTGCTGGTAGCGCCTTGAATCACGCTCATCAGCTGAGAAATTGCTTCGTCACGGGTCGGCAGAGTTGCCAGTACGTCGATCTGATTAGCTGCGAGGAACTTGCCCTCGAACGCAGCTGCCTTGATCTCGAACTTGTCCTGACCCTTGGCAAACTCTTTGAAGATACGGGCAGCAGCGCCCGGATGTTCGTTCGAGAATGCAATCAGGGTCGGGCCGGTGAACACGTCGTTGAGGACACTGTATTCAGTGTCAGCAACTGCGCGCTTGAGCAGGGTGTTACGTACAACACGTACGTAAACGCCAGCTTCACGAGCCTCTTTACGGAGTCCGGTCATTGCGCCTACTGTTACGCCACGGGCATCAACCACGACAGCGGACAGAGCGACTTTGGCAGCCTCGTTGACTTCAGCGACGATGGCCTTCTTGTCTTCGAGATTAATTGCCACGGGTTTAACTCCTGCTTGTTACCGTTTCACTCGGTCGGAACCGAATGTCGTTTTGGTGTCTGATTCGGTAAGGAACCGGGAGCACCATCTGCGTAGGCTTGTGGTTTAAGGCTTGCGCCGCCTACGGTCTTGGATAGCCCCCGCCAGGCAGGGACCCCAATCTTTCAATTGGCGCGAATAATCGCACCAACCTTTGTCTTACGCGTCCAGCGAGCTCTGGTCGATAACCAGACCTGGGCCCATAGTGGTGCTCAGGGTAACGCGCTTGACGTAGATACCTTTCGAGGAAGCTGGTTTGATACGCTTCAGGTCAGCGATCAGGGCTTCAACGTTTTCCTTCAGCTTGACGGCATCGAAACCGATCTTGCCAACGGAGGTGTGGATGATGCCGTTTTTGTCGGTGCGATAACGAACCTGACCAGCCTTGGCGTTTTTAACCGCGGTAGCTACGTCTGGAGTTACGGTGCCGACTTTCGGGTTAGGCATCAGGCCACGTGGACCGAGGATCTGACCCAGTTGACCTACAACGCGCATGGCATCCGGGGATGCGATCACTACGTCATAGTTCAGGTCGCCGCCTTTCATTTCGGCAGCCAGGTCGTCCATACCTACACGGTCAGCGCCGGCAGCCAGAGCGGCCTCAGCAGCTGGACCCTGGGTGAACACAGCAACGCGAACGGTCTTGCCAGTGCCGTGTGGCAGCACAGTAGCGCTACGAACAACCTGGTCGGATTTACGCGGGTCTACACCCAGGTTTACAGCAACGTCGAACGACTCGCTGAACTTGACAGTCGACAGCTCAGCCAGCAGAGCAGCAGCGTCTACAATGTTGTAGGCCTTGCCTGCTTCGATTTTGCCGGCGATAGCCTTTTGACGCTTGGTCAGCTTAGCCATTACACACCCTCCACGTTAAGGCCCATGCTACGAGCAGAACCGGCGATAGTACGCACGGCTGCATCCAT
>NZ_JBIVMY010000074.1:0-1952 GCF_044753325.1 Pseudomonas sp. NPDC088414
GGCGCTCGCCGTGGAGCTACGAGACGTCACTGGTCGGTGTCGTCCTTCTTGTCGTCGTCGCCTTCGCCCTCGATCACGGGGATGAGGGAGAGCTTGCCGCGGGAGTCGATCTCGGCGATCTCGACCTGGACCTTCTGGCCCACACCGAGGACGTCCTCGACGTTCTCCACGCGCTTGCCGCCGGCGAGCTTGCGGATCTGCGAGATGTGCAGCAGACCGTCCTTGCCCGGGAGCAGCGACACGAACGCGCCGAAGGTCGTCGTCTTCACGACGGTGCCCAGGTAGCGCTCGCCGACCTCCGGCATGGTCGGGTTGGCGATGCCGTTGATCGTGGCGCGGGCGGCCTCGGCGGCCGGGCCGTCGGCGGCACCGATGTAGATGGTGCCGTCGTCCTCGATCGTGATCTCGGCGCCGGTGTCCTCCTGGATCTGGTTGATCATCTTGCCCTTGGGGCCGATGACCTCACCGATCTTGTCCACGGGGATCTTGACGGTGATGATCCGCGGGGCGTTCGGGGACATCTCGTCCGGCGTGTCGATCGCTTCCATCATCACGTCGAGGATGTGGAGGCGGGCGTCGCGGGCCTGCTTGAGGGCCGCGGCCAGGACGGAGGCCGGGATGCCGTCCAGCTTGGTGTCGAGCTGGAGGGCGGTCACGAACTCCTTGGTGCCGGCTACCTTGAAGTCCATGTCGCCCAGGTGGTCTTCGTCACCCAGGATGTCGGTCAGAACAGCGAACTTCTCGCCTTCCTTGACCAGACCCATGGCGATACCGGCAACCGGCGCCTTCATTGGAACACCAGCGTCCATCAGGGCCAGGGAAGCGCCGCAAACGGAAGCCATCGAGCTCGAACCGTTGGATTCGGTGATTTCCGAAACCACACGGATGGTGTACGGGAACACGTCAGCGGCCGGCAGCATGGCCGAAACCGAACGACGGGCCAGACGGCCGTGACCGATTTCACGACGACCGGCGCCACCCATGCGACCACACTCGCCCACCGAGAACGGAGGGAAGTTGTAGTGCAGCATGAACGGGTCTTTTTTCTCGCCTTCCAGGGTGTCCAGCAGCTGTGCGTCGCGGGCAGTACCCAGCGTCGCGACTACCAGAGCCTGGGTTTCGCCACGGGTGAACAGCGCCGAACCGTGAGTCTTAGGCAGAACGCCGACTTCGATGTTCAGCGGACGTACGGTGCGGGTGTCGCGGCCGTCGATACGTGGCTTGCCGTTAACGATGTTTTCGCGAACGGTGCGGTATTCGATTTCGCCGAAAGCGGCTTTGACGTCAGCAGCAGAAGGCTGGCCTTCTTCGCCGGACAGCTTGGCAACGACCTGGTCTTTCAGCTCGCCCAGACGTGCGTAGCGGTCAGCCTTGACGGTGATGGTGTAAGCCTGGGAGATCGCTTCGCCGAACTCGGCACGGATCGCGCCCAGCAGTTCGGTGGCTTCTGGAGCAGGCGCCCAGGTCCAGGTTGGCTTGGCAGCTTCAGCGGCCAGTTCTTTGACGGCGTTGATCACCACCTGGAACTCGTCGTGAGCGAACAGTACCGCGCCCAGCATCTGGTCTTCGGTCAGCTCTTTGGCTTCCGATTCAACCATCAGTACGGCGTCGGAGGTGCCGGCAACGACCATGTCCAGGCTCGAAGCAGCTTGCTGCTCGTAGGTCGGGTTCAGCAGGTAGCCGGTGCTTTCGTGGAAAGCGACGCGAGCGGCGCCGATCGGGCCGTCGAACGGAATGCCCGAGATGGCCAGAGCAGCCGAGGTGCCGATCATCGCAGCGATGTCCGGATCGGTCTTCTTGCTGGTGGAAACGACGGTGCAGACAACCTGCACTTCGTTCATGAAACCTTCTGGGAACAGCGGACGGATCGGACGGTCGATCAGTCGTGAAGTCAGGGTTTGTTTCTCTGAAGGAATGCCATCACGCGTGAAGAAACCGCCAGGGATCTTACC
>NZ_JBIVMY010000075.1:0-1601 GCF_044753325.1 Pseudomonas sp. NPDC088414
GGAATGGCTGAGAAGGATGCGCGCGCTCCCCGGTCAGCCGTTCACTGCGAGCGTGGTGATCTCTAGGCGCTGGGGGGGATGCGCTACTTCCACGCATCAGGCTATCTCGATCGGCTAGCCTGCGCTCAGCACGCCCCAGGGTCACCAGGGTTTTCAAATCGGTAGAGAAGCCGGTCGCCGGACGGGCGCGACCGAAGTCGGCACCGATGTCGTCGTAACGACCGCCCTGAGCGATTGACTGGCCCACGCCCGGGACAAACACCGCGAACACCACACCGGTGTGGTAGTGGTAGCCGCGCAGCTCGCCAAGGTCGAAGTACAGCGGCAACTCCGGGAAACGCGTTGCCAGACGCTCGGCGATCTCCAGCAAATCTTCCAGCGCCGCCAGCACCGGCGCCGGCGCATTGGCCAGACGCTCACGAGCGGCGGTCAGCACTTCACGGCCGCCACACAGGTCGACCAGCGCCCGCAGCATGCCGGACAGATCGGCCGGCAGGCCTTCGGTCAGGGTAATGACCTCGTCGATGGCCTTGCGTTGCAATGCATCGAACAACTGCTGCTCGACTTCACCGGACAGACCGGCGGCACGCGCCAGACCACGGTAGATGCCGACATGGCCAAGGTCCATATGCACATCCGGCACATCGGCCAGTTGCAGCATGGCCAGCATCAGGCTGATGACTTCCACGTCGCTGCTCGGGCTGGCATCGCCGTACAGCTCGGCACCCAACTGGATCGGGCTGCGCGAGGACGACAGTGCACGCGGCTGGGCATGCAGCACGCTGCCGGCGTAGCACAGACGGCTCGGACCTTCGCGACGCAGAGTGTGCGCATCGATGCGCGCCACTTGCGGCGTGATGTCGGCACGGAACCCCATCTGCCGACCCGACTGTGGGTCGATGACCTTGAAGGTACGCAGATCCAGGTCCTGGCCCGCACCGGTCAGCAGGGATTCCAGGTACTCGATATGGGGAGTCACGACAAACTCGTAACCCCAGCTCTGGAACAGATCCAACACCTGACGACGCGCGACTTCAATGCGCGCCGCTTCCGGTGGCAGTACTTCTTCGATGCCATCTGGCAGCAGCCAGCGGTCTACCGTTGCCATTACGCCATTCCCCTTTGATCCGGGCGGCCAGCCTGCGGGCGAGCCTTGAGTGAAGCAGAAAATGACCGATCCGTTCAAAACGCACGCGCATGAACGACGCGGCGAAAGGCCTGTTACCGGCTTCGCCCATCACTTTCCTCGAAAAACGCTCGGGCCATTCAACCCGATGCCTGCAACAAAAAACAGCAATCAAACGTGCAGACGCAAAAAAGCCGGGAATTTCCCGGCTGCCGCATCATACACACGTTTTCCCAAAGGATCACCCCGCCCGAGGTTTTAGCCGCCGGGCGGAGTGATTCAGGTCAACGTCGTATCAAGGCTTGGACTTTTCCAGGTAATGGAAGAAGTCGCTGCTTGGGTCGAGAACCATGACGTCGGATTTGTTCGCGAAGCTTTCACGGTAGGCACGCAGGCTACGGTAAAAACCGTAGAACTCCTGATCCTGACCGTAGGCCTTGGAGTAGATCGCAGCGGCCTGGGCATCACAGTCACC
>NZ_JBIVMY010000076.1:0-1572 GCF_044753325.1 Pseudomonas sp. NPDC088414
GACAGGCTTGAGCGTGGCCGCTCACAGCTTCACCGCCATTGCGCTGTATGGCAGTGGTCAGGTGTCCGCGGCGTGGACGTTGACGGTGACGGCCAGTACCGCACCGACCATCACTCGGGCGGAAGACTCACATGGGGTAGAGATTCTCCCCGGGCAATCGACCCTCGATACTACGGTCACGCTTGAAGGGGCCGGGGCAAAAGGCCAGAAAGTCCAGATCAAGGACGGTACCACCGTCAAAGGGGAGGCGAACGTCGATCAGAACACGGGCCTATGGAAACTGACCATGACGGGCTTGAGTGTGGCATCGCACAGTTTCACCGCCATAGCGTTGTATGGCAGTGGGGCTGTATCGGCTCCGCGAATTGTAGTCGTGGAAGCACCCGTTCACCTCGTCGAAGACTTCCTGTCATATCCATACAGATATATTTACGAGCAAGGGGAATCCCTCGAGGGGACGCACACCAACGTAACTCTCATTACAAACATCGGGAAAAGTTATAATCGTGTCGTCGTATTTGAAGGTGCATTGGGGGGTACTCTGGCGCACGTAAATACACCGACCATACTTGCGTACTCCTTGGCACTGAAACAAGGAAGTGCAAAGAGTGCGACAATCAGAGGCTTTCCTATGCCGCAAGAGCCAGGCTGGATGCGTATTCAGCTTGAGTTCCTACAAAGCAATAATGTGGTGTCCTCAATGCCGCTCTCCGTCCCAGATAATATGATATTTGAAGTTGACGTCACCGCAGGCAACGGCCAAGCGTTCAATGCAATCAAAATCGTGTTGACATCTGCGGGTGTAGCAGACGCTGTTTCTGGTCTCAGGTTGTTTACGGTCACCTTCCGTAGCTAAAAAGTTCTGTCACCTGCAACGCGCCGGTGGAATAGGTTCACCGCTGGATAAGGGGACGGATGTATTCAATACCAATCGCAGGCCGGCTCACGAATACAAGGGATCTTTGCCGGGCACATAACCTGTGACCCACGCAGATCCCCTGTAGGAGCGAGCCTGCCCGCGATGAGGCCAGACCTATCAGCGCCTATTCCCTGGGCACAACATTATCCAGCGCCTGATTCACCGCCAGCTCACCGAGCATCACCACCTGCGCAATGCCCAACGCCGTATTGCGACTCGACCCCTCCAGCGTGCCGGCGAAATCGCCGAGCATCACCGTGGCCGAGGCCAGGGATTCGCAGGCGTTGGCCAGCAGGGACTCGGTGTCGGTTTGCGGGTTGACCAGGAACATGCTGCTGGGGGTGTAGGGCGTCGCCATGATTTGCGCTGGTGCCAGGTAGTGGTCGAGGGCGCGTTCGGCGGCTTCGTGGAGTTTTCTGGAGTTGCGGGATTCGTAGGGTGATAGCGGGTCTGTGATTGGCGGATTGGGTGAGGTTTCGGGCATCAGCTGGAACTCCGATCGAGTTACTTTGAATGAATGATGACCTGTAGGAGCTGCCGCAGGCTGCGATCTTTTTTTATTTTTATTTTAAAAAAAGATCAAAAGATAGCAGCCAGCGGCAGCGGCAACACCGGGGCCCAGGAGGTAGTTAGGGGTTGGGCGGGCCGGCCCG
>NZ_JBIVMY010000077.1:0-1502 GCF_044753325.1 Pseudomonas sp. NPDC088414
CTTCGATGCCGCCAACCATGTAGAACGCTTGTTCTGGCAGGTGGTCGTAGTCACCGTTGAGGATGCCTTTGAAGCCAGCAATGGTGTCTTTCAGGGAAACGTATTTACCCGAAGCACCGGTGAAGACTTCAGCCACGAAGAACGGCTGCGACAAGAAGCGCTGGATCTTACGAGCACGGTTAACCAACTGTTTGTCGGCTTCCGACAGCTCGTCCATACCCAGGATCGCGATGATGTCTTTCAGCTCTTTGTAACGTTGCAGAACGTACTGAACGCCGCGAGCGGTGTCGTAGTGGTCCTGACCGATTACGTTCGGATCCAGCTGGCGCGAAGTCGAATCCAGTGGATCTACCGCTGGGTAGATACCCAGGGAAGCGATGTCACGGGACAGAACGACGGTGGCGTCCAGGTGGGCGAAGGTGGTCGCTGGCGACGGGTCGGTCAAGTCGTCCGCAGGTACGTATACCGCTTGGATCGAGGTGATCGAACCTTCTTTGGTCGAAGTGATACGTTCTTGCAGAACGCCCATCTCTTCAGCCAGAGTCGGCTGGTAACCTACTGCGGAAGGCATACGGCCCAGCAGTGCGGATACTTCAGTACCGGCCAGGGTGTAACGATAGATGTTGTCGACGAACAGCAGAACGTCGTTACCTTCGTCACGGAACTTCTCGGCCATGGTCAGGCCGGTCAGTGCTACGCGCAGACGGTTACCCGGCGGCTCGTTCATCTGACCGTAAACCAGTGCCACTTTGTCCAGAACGTTGGAATCCTTCATCTCGTGGTAGAAGTCGTTACCCTCACGAGTACGCTCACCCACACCGGCGAACACGGAATAACCGCTGTGCTCGATGGCGATGTTACGGATCAGTTCCATCATGTTTACGGTTTTGCCTACACCGGCACCACCGAACAGACCGACTTTACCGCCTTTGGCGAACGGGCAAACCAGGTCGATAACCTTGATGCCGGTTTCCAGCAGGTCGTTGCCGCCTGCTTGTTCAGCGAACGAAGGTGCTGCGCGGTGAATGCCCCAGCGCTCTTCGGTGTCGATTGGACCGGCTTCGTCGATCGGGTTACCCAGAACGTCCATGATCCGGCCCAGAGTCGCTTTACCGACCGGTACGGAGATGGCTGCGCCGGAATCGGTAACTTCCAGACCGCGCTTCAAGCCCTCGGTGGAACCCATCGCAATGGTGCGAACCACGCCGTCGCCCAGCTGTTGCTGAACTTCCAGAGTGGTTTCGGCCGCGCTCACTACTTTCAGCGCGTTGTAGATGCTCGGTACGCTGTCGCGTGGAAATTCCACGTCGATAACGGCGCCGATGATTTGAACGATACGTCCGCTACTCATAGCTGGATCCTCTGAATATTTGAACCGTTAAACCGCGGCAGCGCCGCCGACGATTACCGAGATCTCTTGGGTGATCGCAGCCTGACGCGCCTTGTTGTAGATCAGCTGCTTATCGCTGATCAAATCACAGGCGTTGTCGGTAGCGTTCTTC
>NZ_JBIVMY010000078.1:0-1346 GCF_044753325.1 Pseudomonas sp. NPDC088414
CGTCGTGGTAAGAACCATCGAACACGGTAGCCTTCAGGCCGATCAGCGGATAGCCGGCAACAACGCCGTTCTTCATCTGCTCTTCGATACCCTTCTGGATAGCCGGGATGTATTCCTTAGGAACCACACCACCTACAACCTCGTTCACGAATTGCAGACCTTCCTGACCTTCGTCAGCAGGAGCAAAACGGATCCAGCAGTGACCGAATTGGCCGCGACCACCGGACTGACGAACGAACTTGCCTTCGATTTCGCAGTTCTTCGTGATGCGCTCACGATAGGAAACCTGAGGCTTGCCGATGTTGGCTTCGACGTTGAACTCACGGCGCATCCGGTCAACCAGGATGTCCAGGTGCAGCTCGCCCATGCCGGAGATGATCGTTTGACCAGTCTCTTCATCAGTTTTTACGCGGAAAGACGGGTCTTCCTGAGCCAGCTTGCCCAGAGCGATACCCATTTTTTCCTGGTCATCCTTGGTCTTAGGCTCTACGGCAACCGAAATAACCGGCTCCGGGAAGTCCATGCGAACCAGGATGATTGGCTTGTCAGCGTTGCAGAGGGTTTCACCAGTGGTGACGTCCTTCATGCCGATCAGGGCCGCGATGTCGCCAGCGCGTACTTCCTTGATCTCTTCACGGGCGTTTGCGTGCATTTGCACCATACGACCCACGCGCTCTTTCTTGCCCTTAACCGAGTTGATCACGCCGTCGCCGGAGTTCAACACGCCCGAGTAAACGCGGACGAAGGTCAGGGTACCCACGAATGGGTCGGTAGCGATTTTGAACGCCAGTGCCGCGAACGGCTCGTCGTCACTTGCGTGACGCTCCATTTCCTCTTCCTCGTTATCAGGGTTCGAGCCCTTGATAGCTGGAATGTCGGTTGGAGCAGGCAGGAAGTCGATAACGGCGTCGAGAACCAGGGGAACGCCCTTGTTCTTGAACGACGAACCGCACACAGCCAGAACGATTTCGCCAGCGATAGTGCGCTGACGCAGAGCGGCCTTGATCTCTTCGATCGACAGCTCTTCGCCTTCCAGGTACTTGTTCATCAGCTCTTCACTGGCTTCGGCCGCAGCTTCAACCATGTTGCTGCGCCACTCAGTAGCCAGCTTGAGCATGTCCGCAGGGATTTCCTTGCGAACAGGAACCATACCCTTGTCAGAGTCGTTCCAGTAAACAGCCTGCATGTTGATCAGGTCGATCTGGCCCTGGAAGTTGTCTTCCGAACCGATAGCCAGCTGAATCGGCACCGGAGTGTGACCCAGACGCTGTTTGATCTGACCGATCACGCGCAGGAAGTTGGCACCAGCACGGTCCATCTGGTTGACGTAAACACGACGTGGAACG
>NZ_JBIVMY010000079.1:0-1234 GCF_044753325.1 Pseudomonas sp. NPDC088414
CGACAGAAAGGCCGGCAGCTGGATGATGTCGCAGACCTCAGCGACGACCGCGGCCTGATCAGGCTCGTGGACGTCGGTGATGATCGGCACGCCGAAGGCTTGTTTGATGTCTTGGAAGATGCGCATGCCTTCTTCCAGGCCAGGGCCGCGATACGAGGTCACAGAAGACCGGTTGGCCTTGTCGAAACTGGCCTTGAACACGTAAGGAATGCCGAGTTTCTCAGTGACCTTCACATACTCTTCGCAAACCTGCATGGCCATGTCACGGCTTTCCAGCACGTTCATGCCGCCGAACAGCACCATGGGTTTGTCGTTGGCAATCTCGATGTCGCCGACGCGGATGATCTTCTGTGCCATCGGGTTACGCCTTCTTCTGGTGTTGAGCCAACGCAGCTTTTACGAAACCGCTGAACAGCGGGTGACCGTCACGTGGAGTCGAGGTGAACTCCGGGTGGAACTGGCAAGCGACGAACCATGGATGATCCGGCGCTTCGACCACTTCAACCAGCGCGGCATCAGCGGAGCGACCGGAAATCTTCAGGCCGGCTTCGATGATCTGTGGCAGCAGGTTGTTGTTCACTTCATAGCGGTGACGGTGACGTTCAACGATCACGTCCTTGCCGTAGCAATCGTGCACCTTGGAGCCGGCTTCGAGCAGGCATTCCTGAGCGCCGAGGCGCATGGTGCCGCCCAGATCGGACGCTTCGGTACGCACTTCAACCGCGCCGGTGGCGTCTTCCCACTCGGTGATCAGACCCACGACCGGATGGCCGCTGGCGCGATCGAACTCGGTGGAGTTGGCGTCTTTCCAGCCCAGCACGTTACGGGCGAACTCGATGACCGCCACTTGCATGCCCAGGCAGATACCCAGGTACGGAACCTTGTTTTCACGAGCGTACTGAACGGCCGTGATCTTGCCTTCAACGCCACGCAGACCGAAGCCGCCCGGCACGAGGATCGCATCGACGCCTTCGAGCAGCGCAGTGCCCTGGTTCTCGATGTCTTCGGAATCGATGTAACGCAGGTTGACCTTGGTACGGTTGGTGATGCCGGCGTGACTCATCGCTTCGATCAGCGACTTGTAGGCGTCCAGCAGTTCCATGTACTTGCCGACCATCGCGATGGTCACTTCGTGCTCTGGATTGAGCTTGGCATCAACGACCTTTTCCCACTCGGACAGGTCGGCGCCATTGCATTGCAGGCCGAAACTCTGTATGACGTATTCGTTATGATT
>NZ_JBIVMY010000080.1:0-1187 GCF_044753325.1 Pseudomonas sp. NPDC088414
GCCAAGTCCATCGATGGTCGTGGCAACTACAGCATGGGCGTGTAAGAGCAGATCATTTTCCCGGAAATCGACTACGACAAGATCGATGCTCTCCGCGGTCTGGACATTACCCTGACCACCACTGCCAAGAACGATGATGAAGGCCGCGCTCTGCTGCGTGCTTTCAAATTCCCGTTCCGCAACTGATTGGAGTAGGAAAATGGCCAAGAAGAGCATGAAAAACCGTGAGCTGAAGCGTCAGCTCACTGTTGCCAAGTACGCCACCAAGCGTGCAGCGCTGAAAGCTATCATCGTTGATCTGAACGCAAGTCCAGAAGCGCGTTGGGAAGCTACCGTAGCTCTGCAGAAGCAACCACGTGACGCAAGCGCTTCGCGCATGCGTAACCGTTGCCGCCTGACTGGTCGTCCGCACGGCGTTTACCGCAAGTTCGGCCTGGGCCGTAACAAACTGCGTGAAGCGGCAATGCGTGGTGACGTTCCAGGTCTGGTTAAAGCCAGCTGGTAATCGCTGTCAAAGCCTTGATGGTCGGGATCGCAAGAACCTGACCATCGGTGGCCTTGAATCTGAATCAAGCCCCTTTTGGGGCTTGATTCATTTCTGGGGTGTGTCTAGAATGACCGGCTCGCCTGAGCCCGTGTTTTTCTGCCCGGAGTTTCTCGGCGACATGTAGTAGCCGCAAGGCTAATTTTTCTGTATTAGGAGCGTCTAGCCCATGAGTATGCAGGACCCGTTAGCGGACATGCTAACTCGAATCCGTAATGCCCAGATGGCTGAAAAGTCTGTCGTAAGCATGCCGTCTTCCACGTTGAAGGTGGCTGTAGCAAAAGTCCTGAAGGACGAAGGTTACATCGCGGATTTTCAGATCACCACCGACGCTAAGCCGTCGTTGTCCATCTCGCTGAAATACTTCGAAGGCCGTCCGGTCATCGAGGAAGTGAAGCGCGTTAGTCGTCCAGGCCTGCGTCAGTACAAGTCCGTTGAAGATCTGCCGAAAGTTCGTGGCGGTCTTGGCGTGTCTATCGTCTCCACCAACAAAGGTGTGATGACGGATCGTGCTGCGCGCGCTGCCGGTGTCGGCGGCGAAGTTCTGTGCACTGTGTTCTAAGGGGGGATAAGCATGTCTCGCGTCGCTAAGAACCCCGTTAAGCGGCCAGCCGGTGTCGAAGTAAAATGCGCAGGCCAACAG
>NZ_JBIVMY010000081.1:0-1115 GCF_044753325.1 Pseudomonas sp. NPDC088414
GCGCCACCTTCGAAAGTGGCGACGGCCGTTGTCACGGTAAAGCTGTCATTGAAGGCTGAGCCGATGACTTTTTCGATCCCGGTCAGGGTTGTGCCTTCGGCATCGCCGCCAGTCCCGGCCACACCGGTGGCGCCTCCCCCGCGAATATCGACATTCACTGCCGCCGAGGAGGTCGAGTAGTCGACTGTGTCGAATCCCGTTCCGCCATCAAAGTCGATGCCTTTGCCGTCACCGACAAAGATGTCGTTGAGGTTTGAGCCCTTGATCGCCTCGATATCGGTGAACGTGTCACCTGTCGCGATTCCGGAGTGCACACCGGTTTTCAGGTTGATGCTCACCGCAACCTTGCTGTCCGTGTAACCAGCCGTGTCGTAACCCGCACCGCCGATGATCTGGTCGGCGCCTGCGCCACCGTACAGCGAGTCATTGCCCGAGCCGCCGGTGATGATGTTGTCGCTGGCGTTGCCCCAACCGGTGTAAGCGTTGTTGCCGAGGAAGGTCAGGCGTTCGATATTGTCCGCCATGAACGTCTGGCTTGCAGTGACCACTGACACGCGCATTTCATCGTTGCCGCCATCCGCCTGCTCGATGATGGCTGAAGCGACATTGGCGTTAATGTAGTAGATATCGTCGCCGGCGCCACCTTCGAAAGTGGCGACGGCCGTTGTCACGGTAAAGCTGTCATTGAAGGCTGAGCCGATGACTTTTTCGATCCCGGTCAGGGTTGTGCCTTCGGCATCGCCGCCAGTCCCGGCCACACCGGTGGCGCCTCCCCCGCGAATATCGACATTCACTGCCGCCGAGGAGGTCGAGTAGTCGACTGTGTCGAATCCCGTTCCGCCATCAAAGTCGATGCCTTTGCCGTCACCGACAAAGATGTCGTTGAGGTTTGAGCCCTTGATCGCCTCGATATCGGTGAACGTGTCACCTGTCGCGATTCCGGAGTGCACACCGGTTTTCAGGTTGATGCTCACCGCAACCTTGCTGTCCGTGTAACCAGCCGTGTCGTAACCCGCACCACCGATGAACTGGTCGGCGCCTGCGCCACCGTACAGCGTGTCATTGCCCGAGCCGCCGGTGATGATGTTGTCGCTGGCGTTGCCCCAACCGGTGTA
>NZ_JBIVMY010000082.1:0-1088 GCF_044753325.1 Pseudomonas sp. NPDC088414
TACTGCTGGTTGTTGAGTCGGTATCCAATGAAAAGGGCGTACCGGCAAGCGTGATTTTTGAAGCGCTGGAGCTGGCTCTGGCCACTGCTACCAAAAAGCGTTTTGAAGACGAAGTTGACCTGCGTGTGGAAATTAACCGCCACACCGGTTCCTACGAGACTTTCCGTCGCTGGACAGTTGTCGAAGAGAATGATCTCGACGATCCTGCGATCGAAACCTGGCCAAGCAAGGTTGCCGAAACGCATCCGGGCGCCAAGGTCGGCGACGTCGTCGAAGAAAAGATCGAATCCATCGAGTTCGGCCGCATTGCTGCACAGACCGCCAAACAGGTCATCGTGCAGAAAGTGCGTGAAGCCGAGCGCGCTCAAGTGGTCGACGCCTATCGCGAGCGCCTGGGAGAAATCATCTCCGGCACCGTGAAGAAAGTCACTCGCGACAACGTGATCGTCGATCTGGGCAATAACGCGGAAGCGTTGCTGGCCCGTGAAGACATCATTCCTCGCGAAACCTTCCGTGTCGGTGTGCGCCTGCGTGCACTGCTCAAGGAAATCCGCACCGAGAACCGCGGTCCGCAGTTGATCCTGTCGCGTACCGCGCCGGAAATGCTGATCGAGCTGTTCCGTATCGAAGTGCCGGAAATCGCTGAAGGCCTGATCGAAGTCATGGCGGCGTCCCGTGATCCGGGTTCGCGTGCCAAGATCGCTGTCCGTTCCAAGGACAAACGCATCGACCCGCAGGGCGCGTGCATCGGTATGCGCGGTTCGCGCGTCCAGGCCGTGTCGGGCGAGTTGGGTGGCGAGCGTGTCGATATCGTCCTGTGGGACGATAATCCGGCGCAGTTCGTGATCAATGCCATGTCGCCGGCAGAAGTGGCGGCCATTATCGTTGACGAAGATGCCCATGCAATGGACATCGCCGTTGGCGCAGACAATCTGGCTCAGGCCATCGGTCGGGGTGGTCAGAACGTGCGTCTGGCGAGCCAGTTGACTGGCTGGACCCTGAACGTGATGACCGAATCGGTCATCCAGGCTAAGCAGCAAGCAGTAACCGGCGACATCCTGCGCAACTTCATCGACGAGCTGGAAGTC
>NZ_JBIVMY010000083.1:0-1013 GCF_044753325.1 Pseudomonas sp. NPDC088414
CTTCTTGCCTGTGTTCAACGCCAGCATGGCGAAGCCGTAGGTGATCGAACTGAACAACAGCAGAGCGGTTTCGCCCAGCACGTATGGCAGTTCGAAGATGTCGTGGCCCGACGGGCCACCGGCGACGTTGTTTACCAGTACTGCGTACACCGCGAAGATCGACGCAAACAGAATGCAGTCGGTCATCAGGTAGAGCCAGAAACCGTATACGGTCATCTCGCCCGAGTCGTGGTGATGGTCATCGTGCCCATGGTCACCATGGGCGTGTCCAACATTGGTCACTAAGTTCGACATGGTTTAAGCCTGTTCCAACGAGGTTACACGGGTGGCATTGGCCGGGATTTTCCCTGCCGCGACCAGACGCTTGTGCTGCTCGGCTTCGATGCGCTCGATCGTTTCCACCGGAACCATGTAGCCCTGGTCGTCACGTGCGGCGTGGATCACGAAGTAGATGACAGTGCCGGCCAGGCTGGCGATCGCCAACCACCAGATGTGCCAGATCATCGCGAAACCGAAGACGGTCAGCAGTGCGCCCATCACCACGCCAGTGGCGGTGTTGTTCGGCATGTGGATCGGCTCGTACTTGGCCGGAGCCTGGTACGCAGTACCGTTTTCCTTGGCCTCGGTGAACGGGTCGATGCAGTCAGCCTTCGGCAGCACAGCGAAGTTGTAGAACGGAGGTGGCGACGAGGTCGACCATTCCAGAGTGTGGGCATTCCACGGGTCACCGTGTTCGCACATGTTCTCTGGCTTGTTGCGGTCACGCACACTGACGTACAGCTGGATCAGTTGGCAGGCGATACCGACAGCGATCATCACCGCACCGAACATGGCCACGTACAGGTACGGTACCCACTCAGGGTTGGTGGTGGCGTTCAGACGACGGGTCATGCCCATGAAGCCCAGTGCATAGAGCGGCATGAACGCGACGAAGAAGCCCGAGATCCAGAACCAGAACGCTGCTTTACCCCAGCCTTCGTGCTGCTTGAAGCCGTACGCTTTCGGGAAGTAGA